>JBIIOK010000071.1:0-13175 GCA_044336985.1 Pirellulales bacterium
TTGATTGAGATCGCCGCGTCGCGGCGTTTAGAATCTTCGGCTGGTTCGTTGAAAGCCCAGAAGATTCTGCGCCGCGGAGGATTCATGTTCGCTCGGGTTTGTCTGTCTCGCCGTCTCGCTCTTATTGGCCTCTTCGCACTGACTGCGCTTACTGCAGCCGCGCCGCGGACTGTCGTGGCCGATCAGGCCGCGCCGCTCGTCTCCGCGACCGATGCGCGGCGGGTGTTTGTCTCGGGCGTGCCCGACCGCTTCGACCGCGTGCGCGAGGCCGTCGAGAAGGCGAAGAAGCAGAGCGGCCGCGATTACCGCGTGATCATCGTCGGCGACAGCGGCAACCGGCAGACGGCGAAGACCATGCTCGAAGCAGTGCTCGAACGCTGGGGCCGCGAGGGCACCACGGCCGACGGCAAGACGATCGGCTTCGATCCCTCGCGCGACGTCACGGTCGTGCTCGACATGAAGGGCCGCACGATCGCGATGCGGGCGCCGTGGGGCCTCGAGGTGTCGAGCGGCCTCGACCCCGCCACGATCGAGGAGGAGCTGATCAAGAAGGTGTTCGTGCCGAAGGCCAAGGACGAGCAGTATGACCAGGGGCTTTCCGATCTGGTCGGCGCCACCGAGACCTGGGTGAAGAAACGGGCCGATCGCGAGAAGGCGCGGGTCGAGGCCGCCCGGGTCTTCCGCACCCGCACGCTGCCGCTGGGGCTGCTCGCCGCCGGCACGCTCGGCGGCCTGACGGCCTTCTTCATCCAGCGGTCGCGGCACGACCGGCGGATGGCCGAGGCTCGCAAGAAGCTCGATGCCTTCAAGGGCGAGGTGGTCTCGCTCTCCGACCTGCTCGACGGCCAGCAGGAGCGGCATCGGCTCCTGCCCCACACCGACCCCGACTTCAAGACGCCGATGCAGGGCGCCACCCGCGCCACCTACGACAACGTGCAGACTTCGATCCGCCGCTACCGCGAGCGCTGGCTTTCGCTCATGGATGTCTGGGAGAAGGCGCAGGACCGGCTCGGCTCCGAATGGTTCCTCGGCACGGCCGAGGCCGACGAGGCTATCAAGCTGCTCGACTCCGCCGAGGCGCGGCCGCCGCTGGCCGACGTGGCCGGCGAATGCCGCGCTCCGCTCGACGTGCTCGAGCAGTCGCACGAGACGGCCCGCACGCTGGCCGACGACCTCGATACCTCGCTCGGCACCGCGGCCTCGCGGCTCGAGAAGCTCGCAGCCCGCGGCCGCTCGAACGCGCCCTTCCAAGCCGACGTCGCGGACGTCACGCGGAATCTCGCGCTTGCACGGCAAACCCTCGAGGCCGATCCGGTCGAGGCGCGGGGTCGTCTCGAGCAGGCAACGGCGCTGCTTGGTCGCACGCTCGGCCAGATCGACGCCTTCGAGGCGGCCGACGACCGCCGTGCCAAGGTGGGCCAGTCGGCCGACGACGCCGAGAAGAAGATCCATGCGAAGCGGGCCGAGGGCTGGCTGCTCGCGGAGCCCGGTGCCGATCCCCAGAGGCTCGTCGACAAGGCCCGCCAGCACGTGGCGATGTCGGCCCAATTGCTCGACGCCGGCGAACTCGAAGGGGCCTTGAAGCACGTCGAGCAGGCGGAACGCGACGTCGCCGAGGCGCTTGCCATGCTCGAGAGCATCGTCGCAGCCAAGGCCCGGATCGATGAATTGCTCCCCGGGGCCATTGCGCGGCTCGAGGCGCTTGCCTCCCGCCGGGGCCAGACGGTGCAGGCCCTCGAGCAGATGGCCGATTCCTACGCGGAGAGTTCCTGGTCGGATCTCGCCGACAACGTGGCCAAGGCCGACGAGGGGATGGTGCGGATCAAGACGATGCTCGCGGAGTCGCAGTCGGCCGCCGAGCCCTCGCGGCAGCACTACTTCCGGGCGCTCGCGCTCCTCGAGGAGGCAGTGCGGCAGGAGGAGTGGGTCGAGGGCTGCCAGGCGGCCGTCACCGACCGGCGGGCCGAGCTCGACGGCCTGCGGTCGTCGCTACCGCAGCGGTGCGACACCGTCGCGAGGCGCGTGGGCGAGCTCGAGCAGCGGCTCGAGCGGCAGCGGACCGACCGCGTGCGGGCCAACGAGCATGCCCGCGAGGCCGGCAGGCTCGTGCAGATCGCCGATCGCGGCATGCGGATGCAGCGGCCTGACCTGTTGCAGTCGGGCCGCGTGCTCGACGCAGCCGATACGGCCGCCGTGCGGGCAGAGGAACTGGCCACCGAGGACGACCGGCTGGCGCGACAGGCATTCTCGGAAATCGAGGAAACCGACGGCGTCATCCGCCGTGCCGCGGCTTGGTATGCCGAGGGCGTGTCGGCCGATGTGCGTGCCGCTGTCTCCGCCCTCGAGCAGTCGAAGTCGCTGCTCACCCGGCAGCGTTACGAAGACTCGATCAAGGCTTCGTCGGAGGCGGCCCGGATCGCCCGCGAATCGTACGCGGCCGCCACGGCCGAGGCCGAACGGCGCCGGCGGGTCCGTCAGCAGGAGATCCAGCGGCGGCAGATGGAGGATGCCTTCGTGCGGATGTCGCGCGGCGCGGGCCCGTGGGTGATCTCACTGCCGGGCGGCACGTTCCGCGGCCCCGATCCCTGGCGTTCGATCATGGGCGGCGGCGGCTCGTTCGGCGGCGGCTCCGGCCGCTCGGCCGGCGGCGGCTGGTCGCGCGACATCGCCCAGGTCGGCTGGTAGTAGGACAGGCTTCAGCCTGTCATCCGTAGACCGCTTGCGGAGCAAGCGGTCTACTCGAGCGGTCTACTTGAGCTGCACTGGCTCGATGCCAAGCGATCCGATCCGCTCCCGCCGCAACTGGTTGCCGGGCTGCTCAGTCACGACGGGCTGCGCGAGCACGCGCCGCCGGGCTTGCAGCTGCTCGAGCCCCTCGACTCTGGCGAGCACTTCCGGCGGCATAAGACTCCGCTGCTCGGGAGTGGCAATGCGGTTGTTGAAAACGATCCTGCCACGAGCGTCCTTCACCACGAGAATCGCGTCGGTGCCGGCGGACAGCTTGATCGAGTAGTCGGCATCCTTCTGGAGAAGCGAGCCGTCTTCCAGTTGCACCACGGTGCTCGTCAGCATGGTCGACTCCGGCTTGCCGGCAGCGAATGTCTGCGTGGCGATCGCCATCGGAGCCTTCGCAGCTGCCTTCTTGGGCAGCATGGCCAGCACCGATGCCGTGGGCTTGAGCGCCGCCGATTGCGCGGTCGCCGGCTTAACACTCGATTCAGCGGTCACCGTCAGCTCGGACTTCGGGCCTGACGCGGATGACCTCGTAATGTTGGCGGCCGCGCGCGGCCGCAAAGCCACCTCGAGCGGCTTGCCGCCCCGGAGTAAGCGGCAGGTGAGAGGCGCGTCGTCGCCCCACTCTTCGAGCAGCGTCGTCAGCTGTTCCGGCAACACGAGCAGCTGGCCTTCGAGCGCAACGAGCACGTCATGCTGTCTGAGCCCAGCCCGCTCAGCAGCCGATCCGGCCGCAACGTCCTCCACGATCAATCCCGCGCCGTGCTTGAGTTCGAGCTGCTCGCGGAGCACAGCCGGCGCCCGCGCCGTCACGAGCCCGGCCCAGGGCGCCGCCGACTGGGCGGCGATCTCCTCGACGGGCTGGATGTGCGAACGCGGACCGCGCTCCTGCTTGGAGGGCTTGTCATCCGCTGCAAGGGCCGTGGCACCAAGGCAGGCGAGGGCGATCCCCATGATGATTCGAGTGCGCATGTAGCTGATCCGTGACAGGCTGCGATCGGGCCCCAAGGCCCGTTTTCAGCCGGGTTTGTGACGTGCAGATCGCTTTGCCGCCAGAGGAAGTTGGCCGCGGCGGCCAGCCGCGGCCTGCTGCTGGAGAAATGGGCAAGCGCGCGAGGCCTGGCAGCGGGCGCGGGGCCGGCGTTTTGAAAAACCTGCGGCGACGAACCGCATCGACGGCAGGCACCTTCCGAGCCTTTCGATTGTGACGGTTTCCCGGGCCGATGACCACGAAGCAGAGTTTTCATTTTTCACGCGGGGGGGAAATCGTCATGGCGACTTGGAATGCTTCACGGGCAGCGGCTCTGGGACTGGCGATCGGCCTCTCGACGGCTGCCTTCGCGGACGACGCTCCGACCAAGGAAGCACCGAAGCCCGCGACCACCACCGCAAAGAACACCACCGCAAAGGCCGCCACTCCGAAGCCACCGGCCCCGAAGAAGCCGGTCCTTATTCCGGGAACGGGCGCCGTCGCCAAGGGCGCCACCGATGACTTTGAGGACGAGAAGTGGACGTGGAACTACAACCATCCAAAGAGCTCCGAGGAGCAAGACAAGCGGCTTCGCGGCCCGATGGGCCGCAGCGTGAACCGCCAATGGTTCGAGGGCCCCAAGCGCGGCACGCCCGACGTGGTGAAGCGGATCGCGCTGCCGAGCCCCGGCATCGAGGGCAGCACCCACGGGATGCTGATCGCTTCGCTCCGCACCGGCATCCCGGGCAAGGTCACCTACCAGATGCAGCAGGATGATCTCATCTTCGCGGCGAGCCGTTCGATTGGCCGCGGCATCTCCGTCGCCGACAGCCCGAGCATCGTGACGCGGGTCTACCTGCCCCCATTCTCGCAGTGGGAGCGCCGCAGCGGCCCGTCGTTCGGCTTCCGCGCCGGCTGCTTCACCCACGCGACCATCACCGGCGAAGACCATCCCGATCGCGGCCGGTGGGGCCTCGAGGAATACTGGCCCGGCATGTTCATCTGCTTCGAGCCGGCGAACGCCAAGAAGAAGACGGAAGATTCCGCCTACCTCCGCGTCCGCGGCGGCCGCAATGGCGGCGAGATCCGTGGCCCGCAGATGACGGAGCTCGGCTGGTGGACGCTCGGCCTCTCCTTCACGCCGGACGGCATGGTGCACTACTTCGCGAGCCCCGGCGTGGACGACCTCACGATGGACGACCACATCACGTCGCAGTTCCCCTACGGCTACCGCACGGAGACGCTGAAGACCTTCTTCTACAACGTCTGCACGAAGGACGACGGCAAGACGTGGAGCACGCCGTGGGTCGTGGACGACCCGAAGATCTACTTCGTGAAGCGTCCGCAGGTCGCAACGACGAAGAAGACCTCGCGCAAGTAGGGTAGGCTTCAGCCTGCCAAAGTAGGGTAGGCTTCAGCCTGCCGTATAAACGATCCGCTTGCGGAGCAAGCGGTCTACTTGAGACAGGCTGAAGCCTGTCCTACTTGCGCCGCCACCAGCCCGCCAGCAAGCTGCCGATCACGGAGTGAACCACGCTCGAGATCGCGCAGGGCACGGCAGCGAGCGGCTCGGCGGGAAAGTGCTTCTGGGCCAGGACGACCCCGAGCCCGGAATTCTGCATGCCGACCTCGATCGAGATCGTCCGCGCCACGATCCGGTCGTAGCCCAAGAGCCGCGCGAAGCAATACCCCACGCCGAAGCCGATCGTGTGGAGGAGCACGACGGCCAGCAGGAGCTGCGGGCCGCTTCCGAGGACGGCGGCGGCGTTTCGCCCGATGATGCTCGCGCAAACAAGCGCGATCGTGATCACGCTCACGAGCGGCGCCACGGGGAGCACGGCCCGCACGACCCGCGGCAGAAACCGGTTGATCGCCACGCCCGCCGCCACGGGGAGCACCACGACCTGGAGCGTCGAAAGGAAGAGCCCCCAGGCATCGACCTCGACCAGCCGCCCGGCGAGCAGTTTTGTGAGCAGCGGCGTGAGCACGACGGCGCCGAGCGTCGTGCAGGTGGTCATCAAGACGGAGAGCGCCACGTCGGCCCGCGCGATGTAGGTGACCACGTTCGACGCGGTACCCCCCGGGCAGCAGGCCACGAGGATCAGTCCCACCGCAAAGGGCGTGTCGAGCCCGAGCAAGGTGGCCACGAGCCAGCCCGCCGTGGGCATGATGACAAACTGCGCGAGGAAGCCGGCCGCCACCGTGGTCGGCCGCGTCGCGACCCGCGCGAAGTCGTCGATCGAGAGCGTGATCCCCATTCCGAGCATGATCACGGCCAGGCCGACGACGATCGCCTCGCCGCGAAACCAGGTGAAGAGCCGAGGCTCCACGAGCGCAAGCCCGCAGGCCAAGAGCACCCAGACCGGAAACGCGTTGGCGAGCCGCTCGAGCATCCCGCTACGGTGCCGGCGCGGCGAGCCGTGCCGTGCGGACAAACCCGCAGGCGGGCGGCATCAGGTGGGCGAGCGCATCCCCTTCGCAGCGGACCACGACCTCGTCGGAGCCGACCCGCTCGATCGCGAGTGTGCACAACGCCGATTCGTCGGCGCCCCGCCCCTCGAGCCGGACGGCCCAGCGGTCGCCTTCGCGGGTCCAAAAGCCCTCCGCGAAGCGGCCGTCGGACGTGAACAGCCACGACCGCACCTGCCCGCGCTCCGGATCCCAGCCGATGATCTCCGTGATCTCGCGGCTCTTGCCGGCCTCGGGGGAAAGAAGGCCGGGGATCGAGGCATCGCCGGCCACGGAGCGGCCCGCCGCGGGGGCGTCGAACGTGACGGCGTGGGTGCGGACGAGAAACGCCTTGCCGGCGCTCCAGAAGCACTGCGTGCCGGCGGTCACTCCCTCGCCGACATCCTCCCACGAGCCCACGAGCCAATCCAATTCATCGAGGCCGTGCCGCGGCCGCACGACCGTGGGCGCCGCCGCCTCGCGCACGCTCTCGATCATCCAGCGTCCGCCCTGCTTCACCACCACGGCGGAGAAGCGGCTGCCCGCCTCGCGCGCCCCCTGCGGAGCCGCGTCGTCGGAGAACGAGATTCGCGTCACGCCGTCGACCACTGCGACTTCGTCACGGAGCGGACGGATCGACTCGATGTCGATGTCGATCGCAGCCGCGGCGTCTTCGGCGAAGAGCGCCGAGAAGACCTCTTCGACCGCCGCGCGTCCGCGGGTGGTCTCGCCGGAATCGAGATCGACGTTCTCGCCGCTCTCGCTCCAGTGGGACGCCAGCGCCGCCGCATCGTGGCGGTTGAAGGCCCGCAGGTAGTCGCGCATCATCGCGCCCACTTCCGCGACCGCAGGGGAATCGGTGCGGGCGTCGAGCGGACGGACCAATTCCGCGGCCTTGAGTTCGAGGGGCGCGGCATCGGCCATGGGGCCTGCGGGCGCGCGCACGGCCAGCGTGGACTGCTCGCTCACCCGCGGCCGCATCGTCACCGGCTCGAGCGATGGCGCGGCGCCGATCACGTCGGGCAGCCGAAACGGCTTCGCACGCGTGATGACGTCGGGAATCGGCCGGATCGTCCGCGACTGGGGATCGGCGGCCTGGGGATTGGCGGAGGCCGTGGCCCGGGCCGGCGTGTCGAGGCGGCCCTGCTCGGCGGCGCCGCGTCCGCAACCGCTTGCCGTAAACACAGCCGCGATGACCGCGGCGCAAAACATCCGACCGAGACCTGTCGTCGTCACGAGAAACCCTCCGTGTTCGTGTCGAAAGACCAGCAGCGCGGCTTCTGCCGCCGCTCGCGGGCCATAATCTAGCGTTTTCATTGGGGCTTGAAAAACCGACTCACGAAAGCCCGCAGCGCAAGCAAGGTCCATCCGCCCCGCTACCCCGCAAAACCCCAACACACCTCGCTCGCGCGTCGGGCTTCCGTGATCCGCTTCGGGACGAAACGGTCTACGAAAACTACTTTGCCGAGACCGTCACCCCGGGGAAATCGTCAGTGCGGAAGGGGGTGAGCGGCAAGCCGACCGCCGAATACATGTTGCACACTGGGTTGTCGGCCCAGGCGTAGCGGACCGCCACAGGCTCCGCCACGGCTTCGCTCGAGACCTCGATCCGGCCGTCGGGCAGGATCACGGCCTTCGCCGGCACGAACTTCTTGTCGGCCCCCGCGATCGTGAAGCCGATCGGGTTCGGCACGTCGAAGGGCCGCCAGTCAGCCGCCTTCGCGCCCACGTGGTCAAACGCAAGCACGATCTTCGAGCCCTGCTTCTCCATGCCTTTATAGAGCGGGCTGCGGCAGGCGATGCCGGTCTTCTTGTAGGTCTCGGCGAGCGCCCAGCGGGCGAGCCGCTTGGCGACGTCTTGCTTGTTCTTGGGGTGGATGTCCTTCCCCTCGCCGATGTCGATGATCACCGCCTCACCGGTGTTCGGCAGGGCCTTCATCGTCATCGTCTGGGCCTCACGCAGCTCGGCCCAGGCACTCTCCGCCGGCTCCGGCTTCTCGGCCATGTAGTCGGCAAGCTGCACCCAGTAGAAGGGAAAGTCGCCGAGGCCCCACTCCTCGCGCCACGACTTGATCATGAAGGGAAAGAGGTCGCGGTATTGATAGGCGCGGCCGGCGTTCGTTTCGCCCTGATACCAGATCGCCCCGCGGAGCCCATAGCCGATCGAGGGCGTGAGGACGCCGGAGTGGATGTTACCGGGGCGGGCGTTGCCTTTCATCTGGTTTTCGTCGGGCTTCTCGGCCGATTCCATCGTCACCCACCGCTCGTGGATCGCCTTGAGCGACTCGTGCGCGGCGAGCTTCTCGCGCTTCACCCAGGCCTCGGCGGCGCTACCACCCCAGGCGTTGTTGATGAGGCCCACCGGCACGCCGAGCGTCTGGTGGAGCTGCCGGCCGAAGCAGTAGCCGACAGCGGAAAAGTTTCCGACCGTCTCAGGGGAGCACTGCTGCCACTTGCCGTTGAAATTCCACTGCGGCTCCTGCGTGCCGACCTGCGGCACCGAGATCAGTCGGATATTCGGGTACCGCGCGGCCGCCTTCTCGATATCGGGATCGTTCGACTGGTTCACGCTCCACTGCATGTTCGACTGTCCGGCGCAGACCCAGACCTCGCCGATCAGCACGTCGTTGAACGTGACCGTGTTCTTGCCCTTCACGGTGAGCGTGTGCGGGCCGCCATATTCCTTCACGGGATCGAGGAATACGTGCCAGGTGCCGTCAGCCGCGGCCGTGGTCGAGTGCGTCTGCCCGCCGAGCGTGACAGTGACCTGCTCGCCCGGATCGGCCTTGCCCCAGACTTTGTTCTTGATGCCCTGCTGGAGCACCATGTGATCGCCAAACATGTTGTTGAGCGAAACGTCGGCGGCCGCCGGGACGGCGAAGGCCGCAAGCAGAATCAGCACGCACACGCGGGGCAGGGGCATTGATTGGGCTCCTCGTGGATTGGCGAAAGCCCAAGCAAATTACCACCGCGCGCGGGAGATGCAAAAGAACAACCATCGGAGACCGCTTCGAAAGTAGACCGCTTCGTCCGTAGTAGACCGCTTGCTCCGCAAGCGGATCGGGATCCGCTTGCGGAGCAAGCGGTCTACTTTGCAAGCGGTCTACGGGCGAATCGGATATCTTTGCCGCCGATTCATGCCGGATTGCAGGAGTCGCCCGATGCCCGAAGCCCACACGACCGACACCACCGAAAAAGCCTGCCACAGCCGCCGGTGCAGGGGGGTGTCTGCCTGCTCGGCTCGTCGAACATCCGGCTCTGGACGACGCTTTCCGTTGACTTTTCCGGGATGAACGTCGTCAACCGCGGCATCGGCGGCGCACGACTGGCTGAGCTGGCGGCATTCGCCCCGCGACTCGTCGCCGGCTCGAAGCCGCGCGTGATCGTGGTTTCAGCCGGTGGCAACGACATCAGTTCGGGCGCCACGGCTGCCGAAGCCTGCCAGGCCTTCGAGCGGCTGGTCGCGAACGTCCGGAAGGATTTGCCCGACGTCACCATCGCGTTCGTGGCAATCGCGCCGAGCATCAAGCGCTGGGATCAGGCCGATCGCCAGCGGGAGGCCAACGAGGCCATCCGTTCTTTTATCGAGTCGGGCCGCGGCGGGCAGGGGCTGCGGTTTATCGACGCCAACGCCGCGTTGCTCGGTCCCGACGGCACGCCGGCCCCGGAGTGCTTTCTCGACGCCCAGCAGCACCCGAGCACGATCGGCAACGCCCGCCGCGCCGCCATCATGCGGCCGGTGCTCGAGGAGATGCTCGAGGGCAAGTAGGACAGGCTTCAGCCTGTCGCAAGTCAGACAGGCTGGAAGCTTGCCCCACCGGTGACAGGCTGAAGCCTGTCCTACTTTCACGCGCGGCGGTGGATGTATTCCTCCACCTGGTGGAGGGCGACTTCGCAGGAGCTGAACCGCTGGGCGTTCACGTCGCCGATCGACACGAGGCCCACGACGAGCCCGTCGCCATCGACCACCGGCAGGTGCCTGACGCGCTGGCGGCGCATGATTTCCCCCACCTCGTCGATGGCGGTTTCCGCATCGCAGCAGAGCACCTCTTCGGTCATCACCTCGGCGACGAGCGTCTCCTCGGGCCGCCGCATCTCGGCGACCACCCGCCGCAGCACGTCGCGCTCGGTGAACATGCCGACGAGCCGTCCGCCGTGCATCACCAGGAGCGATCCGATCCGCTCGTCGTTCATCAGCCGCGTGGCCTCGAGCACCGAGGCGGCGGGGTTCGTGGCGACGGGCGGCCTGAATCCCTTGAAACGCAGAATATCCATGACATTTTCCATGGCGCGTCCTCCCTCTTCGTGACGTTGTCTTTCCCGATACCCCGCGGATATGAGACAACTGCTTTCGTAGTACCGGCCCCGCTTGAATCCTAGCAGTAGGGGGATTCGGCTCCAAAAAGAGCCCCCGCGATCTCATGAGTGGAACACCCCAGTCCCCGCTGGTTCCCGCCCGCCCGACGCCGCCGGGTGAGGGGGACATCTTCGAGCGGCTCCTGTCGGGCCACTGGCTCTCCGGGCTGCCGGAGCGGAGCCGCCAGCCGGCGGCGCGCGGAATCTTCTTCGCCGCGATCGCGCTGGCCGCCATGCTCGTGGTCGCTCCGTTCACCGATGCGCGTGGCGAGGCCTGGCTCGAGGCGAATTTCGCCCGCACGCTCACGGCGCTCGCCGCCACCCGCGGCCTCGATAGCGCGATCTCCCTCGCCCAGAGTTCGGAGGTCAGCTTCAGTTTCGGCCCTGGCGGCAGCCTCGGCATCGGTCAGGCGCTCGATCCGGTGAACGATCTCGTCGAGCAGTATGGCGCGCTCTTGCTCACGAGCACGACGGCTCTGGGCGTGCAGCGGCTCGGCCTGCAGATCAGCCGGGCGCTCGGCTGGTGGCTCTTTCTGCCGGCGCTGGCGGCCTTCGCGCTCGCCGCGGTCGCGCGGCCGCGGTGGCAGGCGTCGCTCTCGGGCTGGGGCCGGCGGCTCTTCGCAATCGCGCTCTTTGCGCGGCTGGCGATCCCGACATCGGCCTGGCTCGATTCGCTCGTGGCCTCGCAGTTTCTCGAGGCCGACTACCAGCAGGCATCGGCCTCGGTCGCGAGCACGACGGAGAAGATCGAGCAGGCGCAGGCCGTCGATGCTTCGACGCCGTGGTATGAGCGCTACAACCCGATCGACTACGTGGGCGACCGGGCGCAGCGGCTCTATTCGGCAATCGGCGACGTGGGAGAATCGATCGTGAATCTCGCGATCTACTTCACGATCTCCACGATCGTACTGCCGCTCGGCACGCTCTGGCTGCTGGCCCGGCTGAGCGGGGCGGTGTTTTCGGCCCGCGGTCCGTGAAGTAGGCCGCTTCGTCTAAGTAGACCGCTTCGTCCCGAAGCGGATCTGGATCCGCTTGCGGAGCAAGCGGTCTACCAGCGGCAGACGGGCCTGGGAAATTATTGAAAATCGCGAGCGGCGCCCGAGTGTCGCGATCAAGCGGGGCCTGTATTTCAAGGGTTTTCTCTTCGAAAAAGGCCCTCCTTGTGGGTATTCGGAAAATCCGCCAGGCCAGCCGCTTGCAAGCCGGTTTAGTCCACGTAATCTATCCAACTTATCAGGCGGCCGAATCGTTCGGTCGTGCAAGAGAAAGGTCTCTTCGACCGACCGAAGTTCGGGCGCGTTCGAGAACAACCTGCTCGAGTCTTTTCTTCCTGTTTCTTTTTTCCCGGAGGTTTGCGTGATTCGCAAAGTTCTTTCTTGCCTCCTGCCGGCCGTCGCCGTCGTCGCCATGTGCACCAGCACGTGGGCTGCCGACTGCGGCTCCTGCGGTGGCTGCGAGGGTGGCTGTGAAGGCGGCGCCGTCGTCAGCAGTGGTGATTGTGGTTCCGCTTGCGGCGGCACCAAGACGGTGTATCAGCGTCAGTACGTGACCGAGATGAAGACGGTCACGTCGACCGAATACACCACGGAAACCCGCGAGCGGACCTACACGGTCAACAAGCAGGTTCCGCGGACCGAGACGAAGACCCGCACGGTCACCGTGCAGGTTCCGGAAACTCGGACCAAGACCGTGAACTACACGGTCAACAAGAACGTGACGGAGACCAAGACGGCTGAGTACACCGTCCAGGTCCCGTACACCGAGTCGGTCGAGCAGACCTACACGGTGAACGTGCCGGTGTCGGAGGAGAAGACCTCCACCTACACCGTCATGGTTCCGAAGCAGGAAGAGAAGACCTCGACCTACTCGGTCCAGGTCCCTTACACCGAAGAGGTCGAGCAGACCTACACGGTGAGCGTTCCGGTCCAGGAAGAGAAGACCTCGACCTACACGGTCCAGGTCCCCTACACCGAAGAGGTCGAGCAGACCTACACGGTGTGCGTCCCGGTCCAGGAAGAGAAGACCTCGACCTACACGGTCCAGGTCCCCTACACCGAGTCGGTCGAGCAGACCTACACGGTGAACGTTCCTGTCCAGGAAGAGAAGACCGCCACCTACACGGTGATGGTGCCCTACACCGAAGAGAAGGTTTCGACCTACTCGGTGAGCGTTCCCTACACCGAGCAGGTCGAGCAGACCTACACGGTGAGCGTCCCCTACACCGAGCAAGTGACCCACACCCACAAGGTGCAGAAGCGGGTCCCGGTGCAGTCGACGAAGACGGTCCAGGTCCGCGGTGGCTCGTGGCAGACCCAGCAGTACACGGTTGGCGGCGGCGTTGACGCCTGCGGCTGCCCGTGCCCTGAGAAGGTCTGCTGCAAGCGTGTCTGGGTTCCGACGTGCGAAACGAAGGAAATCCCGGTCACGACCTACGATTGCGTCACCGAGGAGGTTCCCCACACGGTGAACGTCACCAAGTGCCGTCAGGAGCAGCGGAGCCGGATGGTGAACGTGACGAAGCACCGCACCGAAGAGCGCACTCGCACCTACACGGTGTCGAAGTGCCGCCCCGAGGAGCGGACTCGCACCTACACCGTGACGAAGTACGTCCCCGAGACCAAGACCCGCACGGTCAACGTCACGAAGTGCCGCTCGGAAGAGCGGACTC
>JBIIOK010000190.1:0-3899 GCA_044336985.1 Pirellulales bacterium
AGGCCGTGTCGAAGCCGGCTGCCACCGCGACGATTTCGGCGCGGACGCGGGCGTCATGCTCCTCGAGCACCTTGCGTGACAGGTCCTGCGTGAACTCGATCTGGCGTTCCTGGGAGGCCGCTTTCGCCGTCTTGGCCTCTTCCTGCATCGTCTTGATCCGCTGGTTGGCCGTCGGCCCGTAGAGTTCCGCGTTGCGAGCGGCCTTCTCGTTGTTTTTCCATGGTGCCCAGCCGGCGCAGCCCGCCAGGCAGGGCGCCGAAAAGAGGATCCAGAGAACGAGAGGCATCCGGGCCGCCCGACGGCGGGCGGTGCAGCTCGACACGTGGGGAGTCATCGGTGGCTGATTCCTGACAGAGGGGCCCGGTCGGAAGAACGGGCCGGGGAAACTACCGCTCGAGGGCGGTCAGAATCCAGAGCAAAGGCGCTCGGGAAAGCGGCCGTTAGGGACGCATTTTTTGCACTTTCCCGATTTCGCCCGACCTGTTCGCATGGTTCTCGGATTCGCCTGCCCGGGAGCGCCGGAATGCATCGCGTTGGAATCGTACTGACACTGATCGCCTCGATGGCGGGCCGCGCTCGCGCCGCCCCGGTCGACGACGGACTCGACGTTGCCAAAGAATCCGTAAGGATCCAAACGGAGACGGGAGAGCAGAGGCTCGAGGGCGACGTCGTCGTCGAGGCGCTCGACGGCGGCCTGCTCCTCGAACTGGCCGACCAGCGGCTCGAAATCGTCGCCCCGGACGCGATCGTGGCGCGGGAACCGATTGTTGTATCCGGCGAGCCGCCGACGGCCCGGGAGCTCGGCCGCCGGATCATCGCTGAACTGCCGGCCGGGTTCGACCAGCTCGCTACCAAGCACTACGTGATCTGCTTCGACACATCGCGGGCCTACGCACAGTGGTGCGGCGGCCTCTTCGAGCGGCTGCACGAAGCCTTCGCCAATTTCTGGCGGCAGGCCGGGTTCGAGGTGCACGAGGCCGGGCGGCCGCTCGTCGTCGTGATCTTCGCCGATCGCCAGCGGTATGAGGCATTCGCGGCCGAAGATCTCGGGGCCGCCGCCGACCGCGTGGTGGGCTACTACAACCTGTTGAGCAACCGCGTGACGACGTTCGATCTCACCGGCAGCGACGCGCTCACCCGCCGGAGCGGTCGTTCGGCCGGGCGGGCCGGCCTCGAGATTCTCGCGCGGCCTGAAGCCGCCGGCCTCGTGGCCACGCTCGTCCACGAAGCGACCCACCAGACGGCCTTCAACTGCGGCCTGCACCGGCGACTCGCCCCGGTGCCGCTCTGGGTGAGCGAGGGAATCGCCACCTACTTCGAGACGCCCGATCTGGCGAGCGATCGGGGCTGGCGCGGGATCGGCGGCATCAACCGGCCGCGTCTCGATCGTTACCTCGCCGCCCAGCGGCCTGGCGCGCTGCAGGAGATCGTGCTCGACGACGAACCGTTCCGGCGGGCCGACGAGGCTGTCGACAACTACGCCCGGGCCTGGGCGCTTACGTATTTCCTCGTGCAGACCCGCAAGGAGGCGTTTGTCTCCTACCTGCGGACCCTCGCCGAGAAGCCGCCGCTCGCGGCCGACTCGCCCGAGATCCGGCGGCAGGATTTTCTCGATGCCTTCGGCAGCACCCCCGAGGAACTCGAGGAACCGCTCCTGAAATTCATGGCCCGACTCCGGTAAACTTGGTTCGTCGTTGTCTCGCGATCTTTCCTGTGGAGGGTAATGCACGATGAGAGGCTTGCTGGAATCAGACCGCCGCCTTGCACAGTCGCGGCGCGGGTTTCTCGGCTCCGTGGCGGGCGGCTCGCTCGCCGCGGCGGTCGCTCCCGCCGGCGGCGTCTTTGCGGGCGGCCACGAGCGGATTCGCGTGGGGCTCATCGGCTGCGGTGGTCGTGGCACCGGCGCCGCCCTGCAGGCCGTCGCCGCCGATCCGTCGGTGCGGATCGTGGCGCTTGGCGACGTCTTCGCCGACCAGGTTTCCTCGGCCGCCCACGAGATCGCCCGCGATGCCGCCGACCAATTCGACTGCCCGCCGGAGCGTCGCTTCGTTGGCGAGCGTGCCTACCTCGACGTGCTGGCAGCCGGCGTGGATCTCGTGCTGCTCGCCGCCCCGCCGCATGTCCGCCCGCTGCATGTCACGGCGGCCGTCCGTGCGGGCAAACATATCTACTGCGAGAAGCCGGCGGCGATCGATCTACCGGGTGCGCATGCCGTTGCCGATGCCTGCGCGGCAGCCCGCCGTCAGCAGCTTTCGGTCATGAGCGGTCTCTGCTTCCGGCACGACGAGGCGACCCGATCCCTGATCGGTGGCGTCCGTGACGGCGCGATTGGCCGAGTCTGTGAGGTTCACACGCATGCGGCGCTTGGCCTGCCGTGGCGCAAGCCGGCCGCGTCTGGCTGGAGCAGTGCGGATTGGCAGTCGCGAAACTGGGTGTCGTTTCGCCGTTTTTCCGGCGGCCATTTCGTGGAGCACCACATCCACGCGATCGACCGGGCGCTTTGGGCTGTCGGCGACGATTGCCCGACGACGGCTTTCCCGGCGGTCGAGCCGGGGTTGGTTGCGGCCGATCACGCCAGCATTCAGCTCCACGGGGCGATCGGCGATTGCGGCGGCCCCGTTGCCGCCCGCTATCTGTTTGCCGACGGCCGGGAGATGCATGCGTCGTGCAGCCGCGGCACGGCCGCGGGCGGTCGGCTCGAGATGGTGGTCGGAACGGCCGGCCGCTGCGACCTGCTCCGTGCCGCTTCCGGCATGCGGTCCCCCTCGGTCCGCATGTACCAGGCCACCATCGATGCCCTCGTGCGGTCGGTGCGGTCGGGAAGCCCGGTGGATGACGGGGCGACGCTCTGCCGCGCCACCCTCGTGGCGATCATGGGAAGAATGGCCGTCGAGTCTGGGAGACCGGTCCGATGGGATGATGTCGTCCGGCGGGGCCTCCCTGCTTCCCCAGCCGGTACAATCCTCAGTGACATGATCGCAGGCTGATCGAGGCGTCGATATCCTCCGGCCGGCATGCCCCTCGGGGGCGGCCCGACCGGCTTCGGTTTATGAGGTTGCCAACATGGCCGTCAGCCGCGCCACCGTCGTTCAGTCGCTCAGCATCGCGCTCATCGTCTTCGTAATGCTGACGTTCGTGCTTGCGGTGACGACGTATGTCTTCTTTGGCAAGGCATTTGATCTGGAGCAGAAAAACAACGATCTCACCGATGAGATTAAACAGGCAAACAATGCGAAGGAGGTTGCCGAGGCTCAGGCGAACGCCTTCAAGGCGGCCATCGGCATCGCTGAGGGAGAAGAAAAAACAGGGGATGACCTGAAGTCGGAACTCGGCACGAGGTTCGGCGACGTCGCCGAGGAGAAGCAACACTACGAGGGCGTGGTCGCGGCTCTGCAGGAGAGCCTCACGAAGGTGTCGGACGATCTGAAAAAGGCCGAGCAAGCGGCCGCCGAAGCCGACAAGTCCAAGGTGCAGGCCAGCGAGGAGGCCGCGAAGAAGCAGGCGGAACTCGAGGAGCAGGTGAAGGCGAAGGAGAAGGTCGCCGAAGATCTCGAGAAGCGGTTCGATGCCGATCGTGCGAAGCACGAAGAGCTCTCGAAGCAGCTTGCGCAGAAGCAGAAGGAGGCGCTCGAGCGGGCGGAGCGCCTTGACCTGCTCGTCGCCGAGATCGGCAAGGGGGAGCCGCTGCTGCCGCCTGCGCGACAGGCGCGGTTCAAGGCGCAGCAGGCCGAAGGGCGCATTGGGCTGCTCTTCGAAGAGCTTCGCGACCGCGAAAAGCAGATCCTGTACCAAAACGAGGTGCTCGCCGCGCTGCGAGTGGCCGACAAGTCGCTGCAGGAGACCGTGTTGGCGGCCACGCCGAAGGATGACCGGATCGACGGCTTCGACGGCCGCATCCT
>JBIIOK010000191.1:0-3887 GCA_044336985.1 Pirellulales bacterium
AGGCACGATAACGCCCCGCTGGCCAGCGCGCAACTCGCCTCAGCTTGTCTGAATTACCTGTCTTCAGGTGCGCAAATCTCGTGCCGAACAGGATTGGCATCCTGCCCTTCGCTCACTCGATGCTGACCGCGCTCCGGCATCCTGCCTGCGCTTGTCAGCAACGCCGGCTCTTGGGGTACGGGGCACCCGAAGCCTCCCGTTCTAGTAGGACAGGCTTCAGCCTGTCTTGATTGATGACAGGCTGAAGCCTGTCCTACTTTAGACGTGGCGAGGCTCGGTCCTGCACATGCCCTCTTGCGGGCTATGGAAGCGAGCGCAGGCAGGATGCCGAAGCGAAGCGGACATGCAGTGAGCGGAGGACAGGATGTCCGCAGCGAACGTCCGCCGAGAGGGCATGTGCAGGCCCGAGCCGGGTTGGGCGAGTTGAGGTCTGACAGGCACAGGGGCCTGCCTTACGAAGGGCGAACGCCCGCCGATGCAGCTAGTCCCCGCTCGGCGGCTCGTATTCGAAGTCTTTCCACTTCATCGCGCGGCGAAACGGCTCGATGCGCAGCACGACGTCGCCGTTTTGGAAGAGTCGCACCGTGCCGTTGGTCTCGCTCACGGCGACGGCCACGCTCTTCGTGCGACGCGTGATCGCGGCGGCGGCCCAGTGGCGGGCGCCGAGACCCTTGGCCACCGAGACATTCTCCGCCGAGGCGTCGATGTAGCGGGCGGCGCCCTCCACGGTGCCGTCGGGGCCCACCACGAAGGCGCCGTCGAGCTGCGCGATTTCCTTGATGCCCTCGCGCACCCGCGGGTCGGTCAGCCTCCGCTCGGCGCGGGAGTAGCCGCGGACGGGGTCGAAGCCGGTCGCGTGGCTCGACTGCATCACCTTGCGGGTGTCGCCGACGACGAAGAGCGTGCCGACCGGCTTGCCCTCGCGCCCTTCGCGGCCGATCTCGACGGCGAGATCGACGACGATCTTGAGCGTCTCGAGCGGGACCTTCGTCTCGAGGTTGCGGAGGTCGCGGCTGGTGAGCTGGCCGAGGTGCTCCTCGAGCCGCAGCACGCTCACCGAGTCGACCGTGCCCGCCTCGAAGCCGCTGTAGACGGCGACGACCTGCGCCTCCGGCGCGATGAGCTCGGCCGCGACGCTTTCGAGCAATGCCTGCGTGAGCCGTTCGTGCACGGGCAGCCCGGCGACATCGAGCAGGATCGGCTTGAGGCCCTGGTCGGCGGCGCCGGCGAGATGCGGCTCTTCGTCGGCCGCGACGAGCACCTTCGCGCCGCCGACGCCCGACCGCACCCGCTCCCAGTCGGTTCGCTGATCGACGAGCAGCAGGATCGCGTCGGATCCGGTCGCTTCGAACAGCCGCGCAGCCCCCGCCAGGAGATGCTCCAACTGCGATGAGAATTCAAGGCTCGACATGGGCGCTTCCCGGTTCCGCGAGCCCAGCCTACGGAGTGTGACCACCGCGTTCAAGAATGGGTCGCGCGGTTTGCGGGCCGGCAACGCGGCCGCGGGTCAGCGACGCTTCGGCTTGTCGGCTTCGCCGGTGGACGGTGCGTCGAGCTTCCGGGCAACGATCGACTGCTCGGGAATGGCCTTCATCGGCCCGTGGTAGGCGGCGATGCCGCCCGGCAGGACCGTGCCCCACACCCGCTCCTGGTAGATCGTCAGGGCGTGGAGAGCGTGGCCCATGGGCCCGATTTTCCATTCGCGCGACGGCTCCCGCGCCAGGGCCCGGGCGAGAAATTCCGTCGCCGAGACGACCCGCGGGTCGTAGAGAGACTCCTGGTCGAGCGAGCCGACGAGCCATTCGAGGATGTGCCCGGTGGTCTGCACCTTTCGGTCGATGTCGTCCTCGCGGTCCGCCGGATACTTGAACCACTCCGTGCTGAACGAGCCGTCGCGATTCTGGAGTTTCGTGAGCGTGAACTTTTGGTAGTCGCGGACGAACTTGTCGGCCCGGGCGTAGTGGCCGTCGAGCCGGCCGGTGGCCTTGAGCCGCCGCTGGCAGCCGTAGGCGAGACCGAAGAGCCGGTGCGTGCCGCCGCAGGGCGCGCCGCGGATCGGCTGTTCGAGTTCCTCGGCGACCAGTTTTTCGAGCGTCCAGGTCTTGCCGTCGAGGGCCTCCCACTCGGCTTCCGTCGGCAGGTAGTGGGCCAGGCCGATCAGGGCGAACGTGAGTTCCGTGTTCGACTTGCAGGAGAGCTTCTCCTCGGCGACGAGGTCGGCAACGGTGAATGCCTTCGACTGGAGCGTGATCGGCGAGTTGATCGCGACGCGGCACTGGGCCAGGATCGCGAGGTATTGCGCGGAGTGTCCCTGCACGCCGATGCCCTTCATCGCCACGAGACGCTCACCGCTGCGGGCGAGCATCACCTGGCCGCGGCACCGGCCCCCCATGTTCATCCAGCCGATGGCGTTGACGAGGTCGCCCCCCGGGCCACCGACGCGGACCTGCGTGGGGATGCCGAAGGCGATGAAGCCGTGCATCACCTCCCAAGGTGTGTGCTGCGCGGTATTGAGCGGACGCCGTTGGTAGGTGGCCAGCGTCTGTGCGACCTGCGACCGCAGCCGTTCGAACCGCTTCGTCTGCGGGGGGGCCGCGGCCGTTCCCTGCTTGCTGGTCGCGGTCTTGCTCGCCGCGGCCCGCGCCGGGCCGGGCGCGTCGGCAGCCTTTGCCATGGTGGGTTTTGGTGCGGGTTTTGGCACGACCTTTGAGACGGGCTTTGAGACGGGCTTTGCAGCGGTCTTGTAGCGCGGGTCGAGGGCGGCGGCGGCGACCTTCTCTGCCGACGCCCGCAGCGACGCGGCGAAGGCGACCGTCTCCGGCCACGAGGACGGCAACGGCGCTATGTCCTTGGATGGCGTCGTGGATGGTGGCAGCGCACCGATGCGCGGGGACGGATTGGCGGCAGGCTCCTGCGTGACGGGCGGCGGCGTGGGGGCAGGGATGAATTCCTGCGGGGGCGTGGGCCGCGGCTTGCTCAAGGAGTCGAAGAAACGCCGCGCGGCCGATCGAGAGGCTGGCTGGGCTTCGGTTGGCGACTGGGCGGCGATGGCGGCGACGGCAGCCACGAGGCCGACGATCGCAAGTGACTGCAGCGGCCGAGGAAGGCGGCCCGGCCGCCGCCGCGTACACGCGCCGCTGCCGAATGTCTGAATCCGCTGGATCCGCTGGATCATGGAGTGCAATCTGGATGGAAGGCGGTGGAGCGGCACAACTGGCTTCGTGGCGGGGGCTTGCGGACGGTCTGTGTGAGGGGGTATCGGCGGAACGGCAGATCGGACAGTGGGTAGGGCCACCAGCCGCCCGAGGGTTGGGCCAGACCACGGCCCTTGCCCAGTCAGCCCGGCCTCGCGCGGCCGGCCGGGCCAGAGCCTTCACGGCTCAAAAAAGCTGTCTGAACGTCTCGGCAATCGACCAGGGTTGTTTCGCGTCAGGATCGGCCGCCCATTCCCGCCATTTGTTGACGTCGTCGCCGAGGTCGCGGCCGCTGACCAGCTTGAGCGCCGAGACGGCTCGGTACTGCACGGCCGGGTCGGGGTCTTCCAGGGCCTCGGCGAGCACCGGGACGGCAGTCTTGTCTTTGAGCTCGCCCAGCATCCGCAGGGCACGCAACCGCACGTCGAGCTCGCGGTCGGTGCGATAGCGGTTGGCCAGGAGCTGCACGGCCTCGTCACCGCCCCGCTGCCGCCAGACCTCGCACGCCTTCATGCGAACTCGTTCGTCGGGATCCTGGAGCGCCCCTTTGCAGACCGCAGCGGCCGAGGCCGTGTCGAAGCCGGCTGCCACCGCGACGATTTCGGCGCGGACGCGGGCGTCATGCTCCTCGAGCACCTTGCGTGACAGGTCCTGCGTGAACTCGATCTGGCGTTCCTGGGAGGCCGCTTTCGC
>JBIIOK010000012.1:0-35940 GCA_044336985.1 Pirellulales bacterium
GAAAGTAGACCGCTTGCTCCGCAAGCGGAGCCTTTCGACAGGCTGAAGCCTGTCCTACTGGCCCAACTGGGCCATGGCTTCGTCGGGGATGCTGAAATTGGCGGAGACGCTCTGCACGTCGTCGTGGTCGTCGAGCCGCTCCATCAGGCTGAGCACCTTGCGGGCCGTCTCGACGTCTTCCACGTCGACTGAATTCGTGGGGATCCGCACGATCTCGTTCGACTCCACCGAGAGTCCTGCGGCCTGGATCGCATCGACCACGGCCACCATGGACTGCGGCTCGCACGTCACTTCCCAGCGGTCGCCGCCAAGCTTCACGTCGTCGGCGCCCGCCTCGAGCGCGAGCTCCATCAGCCGATCCTCGCTGCAGGAGGCCTGCGGCACCCGTACGAGCCCCTTGCGCTGGAAGAGGTAGGCAACGCAGCCGGTGCCGCCGAGCTTGCCATCGCACATCTCGAAGATTTTGCGAATTTCGGGGGCGGTCCGGTTCTTGTTATCGGTGAGGATTTCGCACATCACGGCCACGCCGCCGGCGGCGTAGCCCTCGTAGATCGATTCCTCGAGATTGCCCCCCTTGAGCTCGCCCGTGCCGGTGCGAATGGCCCGCTGGATGTTGTCCTTGGGCATGCTGACGGCCTTCGCCGCATCGATCGCATACCGCAGGCGGAGGTTCGCATCCGGATCGGGGCCGCCGTGCTTGGCGGCCACGATGATCGCCTTGGCGAGCTTGCTCCAAAGCTTGCCGCGTTTGGCGTCGATCAGCGATTTCTTCCGGGAGATGTTCGCCCAGTGGGAATGCCCTGCCACGTCCGTTGCCTCGTCTTACCTCGTGAATGTTGCCCGCGAAGACGGGTTACCGGGGCTTGCGTCGGGCGAGCTGCGTGGAATGGCGGCCCGCCGCCGCAGAACTCTTTCCCGTTGCCGCCTTGGCGGCCGGCTTCTTCGGCGGCTTGGCTGCCGGGGGCTTCGCCTTGGCCGCGGGCTTTGCGGCCTTCGCTTCCGGCTTCTTCGCGGCCGCCGGCTTCTTCGGCTCAGGCTTGGCCACGGCCTCCACCTCCGGCTGCGGTTTGATCGTGATCGGCTTGCCGGCGTTCGGCTTCACGACGAACGGCTTGGGGCCGGGCTTCGTGCCCGGGATCGGCTTGCCATCGGCGGTGCGCTTCGGACCGGAGCCAGGGGGCGGCAGCGGCGTCTTGCCGGCGGGACGTGCAGCGGCCTGCGGTCCCGCGGGACGATGCTCCTCGGCGGCAGAGCGAGCGGCCTCGGCGGCCTTCTGCCCCTGCTTGCCGGGCGGGGGGGGCGGGGGATTCGGAGCCGGCAGCGATTCGCCGCGCTTCGGGAAGCGATCCTTGGCGGCCGGATTCGCGCCCTGCAGGAGCTTCTTCACGGTCGTCCCGTGGAGATTGCCCAAGACTTCGACACCGAACTGGTGCAGGAGCGAAGTGAACTCCGCGGCCACCTTCTTCGGCACGAAGCGGTCGAGCCCGGCCACCTTGCCGGAATCATATTCCTCCTGCGAGATGATGCCCGCGAGGTAGAGCGCCGAAACCGCGCCCAAGTCGAGCGGCACGAAGTGGCCGCCGAGACCGGTCAGGGCGACATAGTGCACCACAAACGGCGGGATGCCATGCAGGTGCTCGAGCGTCTTGAGTCCGTGGCTGATCGAGTGCTTCTTCGCGTTCTCGAGGGAGAAGTTGTAGGTCGACTCGAAAACCCCCTGCAGCACCCGCCGCAGCGCCAGCGCCGCTCGGGGCGGGTCAGGCAGGTCAACCAGCACCTCCGCGAGTTCGGCCACCGTGGTGACGCGGATCTCGTTCAGATCGAAGTAGGCCTGCAGCAGCCGCTGCAGGGCCTTTTCGGCCGCGTCATAGGACGCGTTCTCGAGGCAGCAGGCATAGAGCACCTGCTCCAAGACGGGGCGGCTCGTGTTGGGAGTGACGGGCTTGTAGTGCGACCGCAGCACCTTGTGGAGCTTGGCAATCAGTTGCTGGCGGTTGGGTTGCTGGCTCTTCGATGTGGTCATGCCTTTTCCTGGGGATCGTCCTGGGGATCCGGCCCGCCGACGCTTCCCGCGTCGGCTGATTCGTGTCCGGTGTCGGCGGAAACGGCCGCCGGCTCGGCGGGCAGCACCTCGTCGAGCATGCGGGCGATTTCGATCGAGTGCTTGACGCCGCCGTCGAGCTTGAACGACAGCCGCGGCGTGTATCGTGTGTCGATCTTCGCGGCAATCTGCGACTGCAGAAAGCCAGCCGAACTCGCGAGCCCGCGCAGCGCGGTTTCCTGCTTCACGGGGCTACCCATCACCGACACGTGCACCGTGGCGCTCCGCATGTCGGGGGCCACTTCGACGCGGGTCACGGTCACATCCTGCACGCGCGGGTCGCGCACCTGGGTCAGGATGGCCATGCTTACCACCTCCCGCACCGCCTCCGCCGCCTTCAACTGTCGCCGCGTGCTCACGAGAGGGTCCGCGCGACTTCCTCGATCCGGTAGCACTCGAGGATGTCGCCCTCCTTGATGTCGTTGAACCCGGCCAGCTTGATGCCGCACTCGAGGCCGTCGCGGACCTCACGGGCGTCGTCCTTCTCCCGCTTGAGCGATTCGATTCCGTAGTCGCCGATCACGCGGCTGTCGCGAATGATCCGCAGGCGGCCATTGCGGGCGATCACGCCGCCGATCACGCGGCATCCGGCGATCACGCCGAGACGGCTGATGGAGAAGGTCCGCTGCACCACGGCGCGGCCGAGATCGGCCTCCCGCTTCTCGGGCGCGAGCATTCCCTCGAGCGCATTCCTCAGATCATCGGTCACCTGGTAGATGATCTCGTAGCGCCGCACCTGCACGCCGCGATCGTCGGCGAGCGAGCGAGCCCGCTCGTCGGGCACGACGTTGAAACCGATGATCACGGCATCCGACGCATCCGCCAACTGGACGTCGGCCTCGGTGATGCCGCCCACCGTCGCCTGCAGGACGCGGATCTTTACCTCCGGATGCTCGAGCTTGGTGAGTTCCTTGAGGATCGCCTCGATCGAGCCGCGGACGTCGGCCCGCAGGATCAGGTTCAGCGTCGGCGCCTTCTCGGCGCCCAGCCGATCGTGGAGGTTCTCGAGCGTCACGTGCACCGGGGCGCTCACGAGGCTCGAGTGGCGGCGGATGCCGCTCCGCTTCAGTGCCACCTCGCGGGCCATGGCGATCGAATCCACTATCTGAAAGCGATCGCCCGCGTTGGGGGCAACATCCAGGCCGCTGACGAACACCGGCTGCGAGGGGCCAGCCTCGGCCAGTTTCTTCTTCTTGCCGAGGGTGTCGTGCATCGACTTCACGTGGCCGCTGGCCTCGCCGCAGACGATCGCATCACCGACCCGGAGCGTGCCCTTCTGCACGAGCAGGCAAGCCGAAACACCGCGGCCCTCGTGGATCGACGCGTCGAGGCAGACGCCCGCCGCCAGACGATCGGGATTGGCCCGGAGGTCGTGCAGTTCGGCGATCGTGAGCAGCATGTCGAGCAGGCTGTCGACGCCTTCGCCGGTGAGGGCGCTGGTCTTCACGACCTCCGTTTCGCCGCCCCACTCGGTGGGAAGCAGTTCGTTCGCGGCCAGCTGCTGGTAGATCCTCTGAACATCGATCCCCGGCAGGTCGATCTTGTTGATGCAGACGACGATCGGCACGCCGGCCGCCTTGGCGTGGCTGATCGCCTCCTCGGTCTGCGGCATCAGGCCGTCGTCGGCGGCCACCACGAGCACGGCACAGTCGGTGACGTTGGCACCACGGGCCCGCATCTGCGTGAAGGCCTCGTGGCCCGGCGTATCGACGAACGTGATCGGATTGCCGTTTCGCTTCACCGTGTAGGCACGGATGTGCTGCGTGATGCCGCCGCTCTCGCGCGACGCCACATCGATGCCGAGGATGCGGTCGAGAAGCGACGTCTTGCCGTGGTCGACGTGGCCGAGGAACGTCACGACCGGCGCCCGCGCCACCCGCAGCGCGGGATCCTCGTCGGCGGCGTCGAACCCGACGAGCAGCTCCTTCTCGAGATCCTCGGCGGTCTTGATGTCGAGCTGCACGCCAAGCTCTGCGGCCAGGAGCTCGACCGTGTCGCGATCGAGCATCGCCCCCATGCTCGGCATCGTCTCCATGCCGAACGTGAGCAGCTTCTTGAGCACATCGCTGGCGGCCAGACCGATCGCCTCGGAGAAGGCACGCACGGTGCAGGGCACCTGGATCGAGGCATTGGCCTTGCGGGGTGCGGCGGTCGAGACGGCGGCGCCGCGACGCTGCCGCGGGCCGCGCCGGCGACGCAGGCCGCCGTCGTCATCGTCGCCGATGCCGCGGCCGTCACCGCCCCGCTTGCGATTGAGCTGCCTCGCTTCACGGCCGCCGAGCAGGTCGTCCTTCTGTCCGGGCGTTCCCTTGGCGGGTGCCCGGCGCGGACGCACGCCCGGCTCCATCATCGGCGGCGGGACGGGCGCCATGCCCGGGCCGCCGCGGGCGCCGCCGCGCAGAAGGCCGCTGGTGGTGCGTTGCCGCGCGGCATCCGCCTGCCGCTGCTCGTGCTTCCGCATGTGGTCTGCAAGCGGCTTGGCGCCCCCGGCCTTGGCGCTGCGGATGGCATCCAGCGGCAGCTTCACATCCGGTTTCTGTGCCGCAGGCTCCTGCGGGCCGCGGGCGAGCGGCGGCTGCTTTGCCGTAGCCGGTAGCGGGGCCAGTTTGAAGGCCGGACGAGGCACCGGCTTCGGGCCGTCGGCGCGCGAGGTGCCTGCGCCGGGGCGGGCCGTCAGCGGTCGAGGCCGAGACTCGGTCGGCGGCGAGGCAGCAGGCTGGGGCGGCGCCGGGGCGGCGGGCTTCGCCTCCACGGCGGGCGGGGGCTCAGGCTTGCCACGAGCCACGCCCGCTGGGGCGATGTAATCCTCGCGCTTGAGCGTTGTCGGGGCCGCCGGACGAACGGGGGCCGCGGCGGGCCTGGCCGGCGCCGGGGCTGCCGGCCGCGATTTCGCCGCAATGAATTCCTTGAGCTTGGCGACTTCTTCGTCGCTCATGCTCGCGAGGGCCGAGCCTTTGTCTTGGATGCCTGCGCGGGTGCAGAGTTCGACCAGCTCCTTGCTGTCGATCTTCAGTTCTTTCGCCAGTGTGTAGATGCGAACCGCCACGCAAACCTCATTCCGCCGCCATAATCGAACGCCCTATCCTCGCCACCTGCCCCGACAGAATCAAACCGCGACCGAACCGCAGAGTACGCTCCGTCCATCGTGCACCCGTTAGACGGCGCCATCGCCGCCGTCACCGGCCGCCGACGGGGCGGCCGCCTGTTCCGCCGCCTTGGCAGCCTCGGCAGCGGCTTCCACCGCATCGGCCTCGGCCGTAGCCTTGTCGATACGCTCCTGCTCGCGCTGCCGGCGCCGCTCGTCTGCGGCCGCCACTTCGGCCATCGCGGCTCGCTTCTCGGCCTCCGCGACGATCGCATCGACCGCCTCGGCCGACAGGCCGCCTATTTCCATCAGGTCATCCGGCTCGATCACGGAGAGATCGTCGTAGGAGAGGAAGCCCTCGCCCACCAGACGCTCCGCCACCGACTCGTCGAGACCCTCGATCGAAGAAAAGCCCGTGACGGCCCGCTCGATCTGCTGGTCGAGTTCCTCGCGGGTCATGATCTCGATGTCCCAGCCGCAAAGCTTGCTTGCGAGCCGGACATTCTGGCCACGCCGGCCGATCGCCAGCGAAAGCTGATCCTCGCGGACGAGCACGATGCCACGGCCAAGCATCTGGCAGAGGATCACCTCGTCGACCTCCGCCGGCTGCAACGCATTGGGCACGAGCACCTGGAGATCGTCGCTCCAACGCACGATGTCGATCCGCTCGCCGCCGAGCTCCTCGACGATGTTCTTGATCCGGTTGCCACGCACGCCCACGCAGGCGCCGACGCAGTCGACCCGCGAGTCGGAGCTGATGACGGCCACCTTGCTGCGGTAGCCCGGCTCCCGGGAAATGGCGCGAATTTCGATCACGCCGTCGGCGATCTCAGGAATCTCCTGTTCGAAGAGCCGCTGCACGAGCTGCGGCCGAATCCGCGACAGGATGATCTTCACGCGGCTGCCGACCTTCCGCACCTCGAAGATCGTGGCGCGGATCCGCTCGCTGGGATGGTACGACTCGCCCGGGATCTGCTCGCTGCGGGGCAGGATCGCCTCCGTGGCGCCGAGCGTGACGGTGGCCGTCGCCCCCTCGAAACGCGACACCACCCCCGACACCATCTGGCCGATCTGCTCCTCGAACTCGTCGTGGATCGAATCCCGCTCGGCCTCGCGGATCTTCTGGATGATGACCTGTTTGGCCGTCTGGGCACCGATGCGACCGGAGAGTTCCTGCGTGTCGATCTCCACGCCGTCGCGGGTGCCGGTGAGCCGGCCGTCGGTTCGGTCGATCGCGATCGTGATCTGCGATTCCTCGCCGTATTGGCGAGTCAGGGCCGTGACAAGCGCCGACTCGATCGCCTGAAAGACGATTTCCTTGTCGATGTTCTTGTCGCGGTGGATCGCGTCGACAATACGGAGAATTTCTTCTGGCTTCATGTGGCTCTCGGACGGCGCTTCGCGGGCGTATCGGCAGGGGTCGAGCCATGGCCTGCCGGTGAACCGACGCCACAACCGACCAGGGCGCCGAAACACCCTTTATGATGGAGTGTTTGGAAGCGTATTCCGCGAACCAGCAGCCACGTGCACGTACCGCAACCCGTGGAAGGTATGGCACCTGCCTGGAACTGTCAAGCAGCCCCCGGCCATTGCGGACGCCATCGCTACGCCGGCAGATTCCACGAGCGGATCACGACCGATCCGGCCTGCCCCTGGGGCGTCACCGACGACGAGATGAAGACGCTGCCCGCCGGGTCGCCCGCCTTCGCCGCGCGAACCTGGCACTCGGGGTCGGGCGTATCGTGATTGAGCAGTGGGAAGAGGCTTCCGTTCCGCATCGCCAGCACGCTCGCCACGCACTCGACGACGCCGCTGCCGGCGCCAAGATTGCCGAAGTGGCTCTTGGCCGCGACGGTCGGGATCGTCGCCGCCGCCTCGCCGAAGACGGCGTGCAACGCCGCTGCCTCGTCGCGGTCGCCGGCGACCGTGCTCAGCCCGTGGGCGTGGATGTGCGACACCGCCGTCGGCTCGACCGACGCCATCCCGAGCGCCCGCTGCATGGCCAACTCGAGCGAGCGACGCTTCACGCCCACGCCGGCGGCGTCGCTCGAGTGCCGGGCCGCATGGCCGATGATTTCGCCGTAGATGCGGGCCCCGCGGGCCTGGGCGTGGCCGAGCTCTTCGAGCACCAGCACGGCCGCTCCCTCGCCGAGCACCATCCCCTTTCGCGACTTGTCGAAGGGGCGGCTCCAGCGGGAGGGATCGTCGTCGCCGAGCGCCACCTGCTCGCTTTGCAGGGCGTGCACGGTCTTCATCGGGTGTACCCGCGTGCCGGTCGAGCCGGCGAGCATCACGTCGGCGGCCCCCCGCTGGATGGTGACCGTGGCCTCGCCGATGGCAAGGTGGCCGCTCGCCTCGCGGAGCGTAAGCGAATTGCTGGGGCCGCGCAGGTCGTTGTAGATCGCGATGTGGCTGGCCGGCATGTTGGGCAGATACTTGAGCAGCCAGAGGGGATTGAGCAGCGGCATTCCGTCGGCCGCCCAGCGGTCGAACTCGAATCGGCCATCGGGGCCGCGGCAGGCGGCGACGCTCGCGGTGAAATCCTCGGGCAGCGTGAGCATGTAGTCGGAGCCGAACACGCAGCCAAACCGCTCCGGCCGATGCTGGTCGGGCCCGATGCCGCAGTCGTGCAGCGCCCGCTGCGCAGCCGCCACGGCCATCTGGCTCTCGCGGCACATCACCTTGAGACCCTTGCGAATCGCCTTCTTCCGCTCGCCATCGAGCGGGCCAAAGTTCTCAATCTCGCCCGTGAAGCCCCGGGCCTCGGCGGCATGCTTGAGCGGGATGCCGCCGACGGGAAACGACTCGAGCGGCACGACGGCGCTCCGGCCCTCGATGAGCCCTGCCCAGAGATCCTCGAGTGAAAGCCCGAGCGGGCAGACCACGCCCATGCCCGTGATGACGACGCGCCGGTGTGAAGAGTCACTCATAGATTGTTGCGTTCCTGCAGCTGTGATGCGGCCCGGGCGGACGCTGGTCCGGCCGCGGGTACGGCATTATGGCCCGCCGGTCAGCCGAGGCTCCACCACCACCACCACGTCGGTGCGTTTGGCGTCGGAGAACAGGGAGGGCGTGCCGGCGGCATTCTGCCCGGGAACCGGCCACGGCACCAACCCCAGCCCCACGACGAGCGTCTGATTCACAGGCCAGCGAAACCGCTCCCCCACCCGCACCGCCGACATCTGCGGGACCTCGATCTGCGCACGCTGCTGGTCGGCCACCGGCACGCTCACGACCACAGGGGCCATCCGCTCGATCTGGTCGATCCGGCAGCGGAGCACCGCCTCCACCGCCGTGCCGTCCCGCGAGATGAGCGGCTGCACGTCGAGCGTGAGGCCTTCATCGCAGGTGGCGCCGAGCGGCTGCCAGCCCGGGAAGGCGTCGGCCCGCGGCGCGAAGTCGCGGACATACGGCCGCGAACGCCCGCCGGAGAGCACTGCCGGCAGGCCGTTGGCAGCCAGCACCGGCCCCGTCGGCAATTCCTGGCAGTCGCTCCGCCGCCGCAGCATGCCGACGAGCATCGCCGCCTCCTCGCGCGAGAGGATCCAGGCCTGCACGCCGGGCGTCGCCGTGGGGATCGCCCGCAGCATTGCCCGGGCGTCGTTCCGCCATGACGGGCTGCCGACGCCGAGCACCCGCACGGAGAACCGGTGCGGCGCGGCGGCATCGACGGTGAACCGGGCCGCGATCTCCTCGACCTTCGCCTGCATGGCGGGGGCGTGGTAGCACTTGAGCGCGGAGGCGTCGGCCGAGAGCGACGCCACCACGTCGCCGTGCCAGTTCGCGTAGCCGGTCTCCTGCAACACCCAGTCGACGACGTGCTTCTGGCTGCCTGGCCCGGCGACCTTCACGAACGGGCTGATGTCGTAGGTCTTCCAGACCTGCCCGGCATCCGACGGAAGCTGCGCGAAGGCGGCCACGCAGGGCTGGAGAGCCAGCGCGAAGAGCAGGGCGAGAGCGGGCCTGGCGCGAGACATCGGCGTCCTCCCTGAGAGCGCAAGTCTATGCCCTGCGCCGCCGCGGCCGGTAGGCCAGTCGGCAGACGCCTGTTTCGCGAGCGATCTAGACGCGGGCGATGACGAGCGACGCATTGTGGCCGCCGAAGCCAAAGCTGTTGCTCATGGCCACGTCGACCTTCGCGTCGCGGGCGACCTTCGGCGTGTAGTCGAGGTCGCACTCCGGATCGGGGTTGTCGAGATTGATCGTCGGCGTGATCACGCCGCGGTTCATGGTGAGCGAGCAGATGACCAGCTCGATGCCGCCGCTGGCGCCGAGCGTATGGCCGAGCTGGCTCTTCGTGCTCGAGATCGCGACCCGCCGGGCATGGTCGCCAAAGACCCGCTTGACGGCCCTCGTCTCGGCCTTGTCACCGAGCGGCGTGCTGGTGCCGTGCGCGTTGATGTAGTGCACTGCGTCGGGGGAAAGCCCCGCGTCTTGGAGTGCCATCGCCATGGCCTGGGCAGCGCCGCGGCCTTCATCGTCGGGCTGCGTGATGTGGCCGGCGTCGCCGCTGGCACCGTAGCCCTTGAGCTCGGCGTAGATCCTGGCGCCGCGCTTCCGGGCGTGCTCGAGTTCCTCGACCACCACGACACCCGCGCCCTCGGCGAGCACGAAGCCATCGCGATCGACATCGAAGGGCCTGCTCGCCTGCTGCGGCGCGTCGGTGCGAAACGACAGGGCACGCATGTTTTGGAATCCGGCCAGACCGATCGGCGTGAGGGCGGCCTCGCTGGCCCCCGTCACCATCACGTCGGCGTCGCCGTATTGAATCGCCCGCAGGGCGCTGCCGATCGAATTGGCGGCGCTCGCACAGGCCGTGGCGACCGCGAAGTTCGGCCCCTTGATCCCGTAGAGGCTCGAAACGTGGCCGCTGGCCGAGTTGACCATCAGCTTCGGAATGGTGAACGGAGAGACCTTGTCGATGCCCTTGTTGAGCAGCCGCTCCTCCTGCACCTCGAACTCCCAAAGCCCGCCGATGCCGGAGCCGATCACCACGCCGCAGCGAAAGGGATCCTCCTTGGCGAAGTCGATGCCGGAGTCGGTGACCGCGTCTTTCGCGGCAGCGAGGGCGAACTGCGTGAACCGATCGAGCCGCTTGAGCTCCTTGGGATTGGCGATGTCCTCCTTCTCGGGCTCCCACGGCACCTGGCCGCCGAACTGAACCCGATACCCGGCGACGTCGAAGAGCGTGATCGGACCGACGCCGCTATCGCCGCGCACGATCCGATCCCAAAACACTTCGATCGCCCGGCCGAGGGAGGTCACGACCCCCAAACCGGTCACAACAGCACGTCGTTTCATTCAACGCACCGTCAGCCCTGGTGCTTTTCGATGAATTCAACCGCCTGGCCGACGGTCTGAATCTTCTCGGCTGCATCGTCAGGAATATTGATCTCGAACTCTTCCTCGAGCTCCATGACCAACTCAACCGTATCGAGCGAATCCGCTCCCAGGTCGTTGATGAACGACGTTTCCGGGGTGATCTGCTCCTTGCTCACCCCCAACTGGGAAGCGACGATGTCAATCACTCGATCTTGGACTGAAGCCACCTTTTGAATCCTCCTGCGAATATCGTCTTGTCAGCCGGCCGCTCTCTGCGAAGCCTTGCCCGACGGTGCCCAGATATACCCGCTTGCCGTCCGGACTGTCCAGACCGGGCAAAACTGCGAATCCTGGCCCGTCTCAATCCTGTTCGGCACGCCATTTGGCTCGACTCGCCCAAGCCGGCCCGCGGCTGCCTGTGCCCTCTCGGCGGACGTTCGCTGCGGACATCCTGTCCTTCGCTCACTGCATGTCCGCTCGCCAGCGTGAGCGCCTCCGCTTGGGCATCCTGCCTGCGCTCGCTCCCATAGCCCGCGAGAGGGCACAGGCACCACGGGCCTCCCCGCTTTTCCAGCAGGACAGGCTGAAGCCTGTCCTACTAGAACGGGAGGCTTCGGGTGACCCGTACCCCGGGAGCCGGCGTATGCTGACAAGCGCAGCCAGGATGGCGAAGCGCCGTCAGCATCCGAGCGAGCGAAGGGCATGGATGCCCGAAGCGAGCGTCCGGCGACGGGGTACGGGTCGCCCGAAGCCGGGTTGGGTGCGTGGAGGCCAGACTTACCCGATCAGGCCGCCGTCGATCGTGAGCACCTGGGCGGTGATGTAGGCCGATGACGGAGCCGCGAGGAAGAGAACCGCTTCGGCGATCTCCCAGGCCTCGCCGAGCCGCTTCGCCGGCACCCGCTTCTTCACCTCGTCGAGCAGAGCCGGGCCAAGCGCGGCGGTCATGTCGCTGGCGATGAAGCCGGGGGCGACGGCGTTGACGGTGATCTTGCGGCCCGCGAGCTCCTTGGCGACGGTTCGCGTGAGACCCACGAGACCCGCCTTCGAGGCGGAGTAGTTGGCCTGGCCAGGATTGCCGATGAGCCCCGAGACGCTCGCCACGTTGATGATCCGGCCATATCGCTGCTGCATCATCGGCCGGCTGGCCGCCCGCATGAAAAGGAAGGGGCCGCGGAGATTCGTCGTCAGCACTTCGTCCCACTCCTCGTCGCTCATGCGCGGCAGGAGCGTGTCGCGGGTGACGCCCGCGTTGTTGACGAGCACGTCGATCCGGCCGAGCTTCGCATGGATCGCATCCACGACGGCGGTGACGTTTTCCGCCTTCGAGACGTCGCAGGGAAAGGACTCGGCCTTGCCGCCCGCCGCGCGGATGCCGGCGGCCACCTCGTCGAGCTTGGCGGCACTGCGGGCGACGAGCGCTACCGTAGCGCCGCTGCCCGCGAGGGCCTCGGCGATCGCCCGTCCGATCCCCTGCGAGGCGCCGGTCACGATCGCAACCTGCCCCGAGAGGTCCACGTGAATCCGCTTCGGCTCCGTCGCCTGCTTGCCGTCGTCAGCCATGATTGGGCTCCTTGTCTCGCGGGGGTGAAATCCTGGAATTGGGCGCGGTTGGCGGCTGTCAGTCGAGCACGCCGTGGCAGGCAGCGCTCCGGTCGATCCGTTTCATGAGCCCCCGCAGCACGCGGCCGGGGCCGACCTCCCAGAACGTTCGCACGCCCTGGCCGAGCAGGTATTCCATCGAGGAATGCCACTCGACCACGCCGACCACCTGCCGGGCGAGGAGGCGGCGGATCTCGTCGGGATCGTGGTGCGGACGGGCGTCGACGTTGCTGACGACCGGAATCCGCGGCGCACGGATCGCGGTCTTCGCGAGCGCGTCCGTCAGCCGTTCGACGGCCGGTTGCATGAGCGCGGTATGGAAGGCGCCGGCGACGTCGAGCGCAACGCACTTCATCGCGCCGGCGGCCGTCGCGGCAGCCTCGAGCCGCCGGCAGGCATCTGCCGAGCCGGAGGCCACCACATTGCCGGGGCAGAGGACGTTGGCCACCTCGAGCACGTCGGCCCCGCGGCATTCGTCGCAGAGCTTGGCGACCGCGGCCCGATCGAGGCCGAGCACGGCCACCATCGCGCCCGGCCGCAGCTCGGCGCATTCCTGCATCGCCCGGCCGCGGACATCGACCAGCCGCACGGCATCGTCGAAATCAAGCGCACCGGCAAACACGAGCGCCGTGTATTCGCCGAGCGACAGCCCGGCCGTCAGGGCGGCCTGTTCGAGCGGAGCCGGGTCGCGGCTCTTCAAGACCTCGAGTGCTGCGAGGCTCGTGACGAGTATCGCCGGCTGGCTCACGGCCGTGGTGTTGAGTTTTTCCGCCGGCCCCGACGTGCAGATCGCCGCCAGGTCGTAGCCGAGGATGTCCGCCGCCCGGCGAAAGAGATCGCGGGCCGAAGGGAGGCTCTCGCACCAGTCGCCGACCATGCCGACCGACTGGGCGCCCTGACCGGGAAACACGAGCGCCGTCTTGCCGTCGCCGGCCTGCCCGTCAGCTGCCAAGGCTTATTCCCCAGTCTTGATGACTGCGCGGCCCATATAGTGGCCGCAGGTGCCGCAGATACGATGCGTCGGGACCGCCTTACCGCAGTTGGAGCAGAACGTCAGCTGCCGCGGTGTGAGGAAATCGTGGGCGCGGCGGGAACGGGTCTTCTGATTCGATTGACGTCGCTTGGGAACTGCCATGGGGTCACCTGGAAATACTGTGTTTCAAGGCCAAGAATCTAGCCGCCGGCCCGCCGCCCGGTCAATCGGGGCCGAAAAACGAGGGGCATTCAAAAAAGTCTCGCCTGCCCCCCGGCCTGCGGCGGCGTGCCGAGGTGCTCCTCGCCGCGGGGCGTGATCCGGCGGCCGCGGGGCGTGCGCACCACCAATTCGCACCGCAGCAGGAAGGGCTCGACATCGTCCTCGATCGTGTCGACGGCCGAGCTCATCGTGTGGGCGATCGCCTCGATGCCCACCGGACCGCCGCCGAAGACCCGCTGGATCGTGTCGAGATATTTGCGGTCGAACCCGTCGAGACCGAGCTCGTCGATCCCCTGCATCTCGAGGGCCGAGCGGGCGATCTCGATGTCGATCCGCCCGTCGGCGCGGCTCGTGGAATAGTCGCGGATCCACCGCAGCCGGTTGTTGGCCAGCCGGGGCGTGCCGCGGCTGCGGCGGGCAATCTCGTCGGCCGACGCGTCGTCCATCGGCATCTGCAGCTTCACCGCCGACCGCCGCACGATCTCCGCGAGCTCTTCGGGGGTGTAGTAGTCGAGATGCTCGCGAATCACGAACCGGTCGCGGAGCGGCGCCGAGATCAATCCGGCCCGCGTCGTCGCCCCGACGAGCGTGAACGGACGCAGCGGCATGTTGATCGTGCGGGCAGCCACGCCGTCGCCGAGCGTGATGTCGATCCGGAAATCCTCCATCGCGGGATAGAGAAACTCCTCGACCGCGATCGGCAGCCGGTGGATCTCGTCGATGAAGAGCACCGATCCCTCCGACGCATTCGTGAGATACGGCAGCAGATCCTTCGGCGCCGCCAGCGCCGCGCCGCTGGCGATCTGGAGCGTGGTGCCGAGCTCCCGCGGGATGCAGGTGGCGAACGTGGTCTTGCCGAGGCCGGGCGGACCGTCGAGCAGGATGTGGCCGAGCGTCTCGCCGCGCTTTCGCGACGCGTCGATCGCGATCTCGAGCCGCTCGTAGACGGCCCGCTGCCCGACCATCTCCGCCATCCGCTGCGGCCGCAGCGCGCGGTCCTCGGGCGGCTGCTCCTCGGCGGCTTGGATGCTCGGTTCGCGAAATGATTCCATGGGATTCACCTGCCGCACAGCCTAAACAATTTGCGGCTCACCGCGGCTTGTGCATTTGCCGATAGATCGCTTCGAGCGCCTCCTGCACGTCCTTGAACTTCTTTTTCTGCTCGCGGAGGGCGTCGACGAGGCGGCGGGCGTCGCTGTCGGAGTGGCCGAGCGACCGCAGCACCTCGAAGGTTTCGGAGAGCACGTCGCCGGCGCCGGACTCCCCCGGCGCCTCGCGGGCCACCAAGAGCGCGAATTTCGGCATCCGGCGGCGGAGCTTGGCGATCATCCGCTCGGCCGTGGCCGCGCCGATGCCGGGGAGCGTGGCGAGGAGTTTGGCGTCTTGCTCGTCGATCGCCGTGGCGATTTCGCCGACGGGGCGGATCATGGCACGGAGCGCCTTCCGCACCCCGACGCCATCGACCTCGCAGATCAGATCGAAAAACTCTCGTTCTACCTCGGAGAGAAAACCGACCATCCGGGGCACGAGATTGCCGCGGCCGGGCGTGCCTTCGAGGAACTGGAGCGTGTGGAGCGTTACCGGCTGGCCGAGCTTCGGCTGCAGCCCGCGGCGGACGAGCTCCGGCACGAGCACCTCGTGGACGATCGGGCCCACGGCCAATTCGACGCTGTTCGACCCGGTGTCGATCCGCTCGAGCGTGCCGGAAATCTTCGTGATCATGCGCGGGAACTCCTGATCCTCACGATGGTGGTGCCGAAGAGCAGGGGACGCAGCCGCAGGTGGTAATCGGTCAGGGCCACGGCAAGGGCATCGGCGGCGTCGGCCGGCTCGGGCTTCGACGCCAGACCGAGTTCCCGCTGCACCGCCGCCTGGATCTGCTCCTTGCCCGCATGGCCGCTGCCCGCGAGCGTGCTCTTCACGCGATTGGGAAGGTAGTGATGGACGGCCAGCCCCGCCTGCGCACCCGCCAGGCAGATCACGCCTCGGGCATGCGCCAAGAGGATCGCCGCCTTTGGAAACCGGGTGTGGGCGAAGACCTGCTCGATGGCCATCGCGGAGGGCTTGAAGGCCTCGATGACCTCCCGCACGCCGTTATGAATCGTTTGCAGCCGGTCCTCGAGGGCTTCCCCCTTCGAGCGGACGGTGCCCGCCTCGACGAGCCGCACGGTCGCCCCATGGCATTCAACGACACCGTAGCCGGTGACGTTGAGACCGGGATCGAACCCGACGACGCGATGCATGCCCGACAGGCTTTCCATGCCGGAAGCCTAGCGGCCGCGCCGGAAATGCCCCAAGCCCAGTCCCGCCGACTGGTCGCTCTGGCCAGAGCGTCAACTCGCCCAACCCGGCACGGGGCTGCATACGCCCCATCGCCGGACGCTCGCTGCGGACATCCTGTCCTTCGCTCGCTCGGAGGTGACCGCGCTCCGGCATCCTGCCTGCGCTTGTCACCTACGCCGGCTCTCGGGGCATATGCAGCCCCGTGCCTAACCCGCATTCCCGTAGGACAGGCTTCAGCCTGTCACTAATCAAGACAGGCTGAAGCCTGTCCTACAAGACGGGGAGGCTTCGGGTGACCCGTACCCCGTTCGCCGGCGTATGCTGACGAGCGCAGCCAGGATGGCGAAGCGAAGTCAGCATCCGAGCGAGCGAAGGGCATGGATGCCCGAAGCGAGCGTCCGGCGAACGGGGTACGGGTCACCCGAAGCCGGGTTGGGCGAGTTGACGCTCAAGCCGCAAGAGAGCACGGCATCACGCCGCGAAGCTTTTCAATACACCCCGCTGGGCTCGAACCAGCAACCTTCGGTTCCGTAGACCGATGCTCTATCCAATTGAGCTAGGGGTGCAACTGACTGATGTCGGAAGAATACCCGAACGGGGGCCGGGTTTCCACCGCAAACGCTATGCCTCGCGTGGCACGAGGAAGCCGTCGCCGTCCACGTCGAACGCATCGGCGAGGAACAGAGCCGCCGGGGCGTCGCCGCCGGCCGCCTGCGGCAGCGTGGCGCCGATCACGAGCGTGCGGCTTTCGCCAGCCGCGATGACGATGCCCGGAAGGGGCTCCCGACCGAGCCGCTCGCGGTCGCTGGCCCGCGGCCAGGCGACGACTCCATTGAGCACGCGGCCCACCGTTTCTCGCTTGAGCGTGACCTCGTGATCGACGGACCGGGCCGGCGGCGTGTTCATCGCCACGAGCCCGCGGGCCTCCCGCGGCGCGAAGGCGACGACCGGTTCCACGCCATGCCGCTCGAGAAAGGCCGCCGCGGCCTGCGTTGCCCGTGGCAGATCTGCCCGGTCGTCGATCGGCATGACGATCGCCTCGAGCGTCGCTCGCAGCGGGGGCAGGGGAGCGTCGTCATCGGCCGGCAGCATCGCCACCGCGGCGACCTGATCGATCCGCGCGAGCCAGATCGATGTCTTCTCCCGCGAAAGCGTGCCAACGATTTCACGCGAGGAAACGTGACGCCCGTCGATGACACGCGTTTCAATCCCCAGCAGCCGGCCGCCGTGGGTGCCGAGCGAATCGTGGAGCGGGTCGCCGACCGCGAGCGACACAAGCATCCGATCGCCGCGCCGCACGAGGCACGCGCCGTCGAAGGCCTCGGCCGTGGCGGCACATGCGGCCCAGTCGGCGTCGGTCCGGCCGCCACGCCATGCCGCCTGCATCCGGTCGCGCACGCTCGTCGCCGTTAGTTCCTGCAGCGCGAGGCGGGCATCGTTGGGATGCGTGCCGACGGGCAGGGCGGGGCCGAAGCGGAGCGTCAGCGGCCGCCGGAATCCCGCCAGCCCGCCGCCGAAGAAGAGCCGCGGCCGCTTCGTGAAATAGCGGCCCTCGGAAAACGAGAGCAGGCTGCCCCACATGCCGTCGATGTGCAGCGGCACGATCGGCGCCTCGACCCGGTTGAGCAGCCACTCGAGGCCCCGCTTGAACCCGAGAATCTGCCCCGTCCGCGAGATGCCCCCCTCGCAGAAGATGCCGATGACGTCGCCTTCGGCCAGCCCCGCCTGGATCGTCTTGAGCGCCTGGCCGATCGACTTGGGCCGCGGATCGAAGAGGATGAATCGCCACTGGTCGGCGAGCATCCGCATGAATTTGCCCCGGATGTTGGGGCCGTAGACGACCATCCGCACCGGCCGCGGGCTGGCGAGCACGACGATGAATCCGTCGAGCCACGAGAGGTGGTTGGCGACGATGACAGCCGGCCCGGTGGCGGGAAGGCATTCCGCGCCACGAACGCGAAATCGGTAGAGCGCGTGCACGATGGCGGAGACGAGTGTCCGCAGGGATGCCCTCGGCGCCGCGTAGATGGCGACGGCCGCCGCCCCGAGCGAGAGCAGGCCGAAGATGCCGAAGATGCCCCGCGCGGAGATGAGCGGGCTGGCCGCCTCGCCGACGGGGCTGCGGATCGCTCCGTAGAGCGTCGAGGCCGCGAACATTCCGGCGAACGTGAGCAGGTTCGTCGCGGCCAGGAGGGCGCCGCGGCGGGCCGCCGGGCTGCGTTCCTGAAACGCGGCCTCGAGCGGCACGTCGAAGATCCCGGCGCCGATGCCGAGCACGAGCAGCGCCGCCGCCGCCGACCACCAGGCGAAGCCGGCGCCCTCGCCGAAGATCGTCCGCGGCGAGAGGGCCAGAAAGAACGAGGCGGCCGCCATAAGGCCGCCGCCGACCGGCACCAGCCCGAGGTTCACGCCACGGCCCGAGAGCCGCCCGGCCAGCAGGCTGCCCAGGCCGATGCCGCTCACCAGGGCGAGCAAGAGCGGCACGATCTGCCCCTGCGAACTGGCCCCGGCCTCGGTCGCATATTGATCGACATTGAGCTGGGCGACGGCCCCGAGCGCCCAGAAGAAGACGATGCCTGCGGCAACCGCGGCGAGCTCCCGCGCCCGAAACAGCTCGACGAGATCGTCCTTCGTGCGGGCGAGCGCATTCCAGGGGGCGGGCGCCGCGGGGTCGGCCGCGGGCCGCGGCACGAGCCAGAGCGATGCCAGCCACCCGGCCGCCGCGAGGCCGACGAGCACGACGGCCGCCGGCACCGCGTGGGCCCAGTGCGGCGCGGAATGGAGTTCGCCCGGCCCCGGCACAGGCGTGCCGTCCGCCAGCCAGTTGCCCCCCGCCATGCCGACGAGCGTCGCCGCGAGCGTGGCCATCGCGAAGAGCCCGTTGGCGTTCGAGAGCCGGTTCGCCGGCACGCTCTCGGGGATCGTGCCGATCACGCTCGGCGCGAGAAGAGCGGCCTGGCAGCCGATCACGACCACGCTCGCCAACAAGAGCCAGAGCCCGCCGGGCAGCCCGAGATACGTCCCGCCCGACCGGACTCCCCACGCGACCGCCGCAGCCGCGGCCGCGGCGATGAAGATCTCGGCAAATTTGCACCACACGATTACCGACCGCTTTGGATGGCGGTCGGCCAGATACCCCGCCAGCCACGCAAGCGCCACGAAGGGCAGCACGAACCCCGCCGTGCCGATCGTCAGCACGAGCCAGACCTGCGACTCGGCGACCGCTTTCTTGCCGAGGCCGATCGCCAGCCACCGCAGGACGTTGTCATTGACGACCGTCAGCACGCGCAGCGCGACCAGCGGCAGGAATCCACGAGAGATCTGTTCCAAAGTGTCGCCTCGGTGTCCCGGTCATCCAGTTTCGTGAAAACCGCAAAAAGACGCTCCAAACGCCTGCCAAGACGACGCGACCCGCCCAGCTTCCGGGGTGGCGTGATCGACTTTGACGGGCGTTTGCAGGCCAATTTTTTCGAGCGTATTCTCCATTGATCACACGCGTGGGAACAAGGCCGTTTCGGCCCGCACCTTTTTTCAAGTCAAGATTGAAGCGAATGACAGCCATGCAACTCCCCAGTCTTCTCGGCCGGTTCGGCCGGGTTTTCGCCGCCGCCTCGCTTTCCGCCTTCTGCTTCGTGTCGGCACAGATTGCCGAGGCGCAGGTCGTCGTCTATCGCCCAGTGGTGCCGATGTTCGCGCCGGCCGCTGGCCCCTATGTGGCCAACTACACGCCCGCCGGCAACTACGCCGCCGTGACCGCCTTCACGCCCGCGGTCGTCCAGACGGCGGCCATGCCGGTGGTCTCCGCGCCGGTCGCCGTGACGAGTTACTACGCACCCGCCGTCGCCGCTCCCACGTACATCGCGCCCTCCTATGCCGCGCCGGCTGCGACGACCGCCTACTACGCGCCGTCGGCGGTCGCCACCACGGCCTTCTATGCGCCCGCCCCGGTCAGCACGACTTTTATGGAGCCCGCCGTCGTCGCGGCGCCGGTGACCACCTACTACGCCCCCGCAGCTGTCGCGGTGCCGCTCTATCGCCGCGGACTCTTCGGTGGCCTGAGGCCGGTGCGGGCGGCGTACTACCCCTACTACTGAACTCTCGCGCTGGACGATTCCGCGCCGCGCCCGCTGCAAGCGGTCATTTCTTGACCCCCTCGCGCCACCCCCTATAGTACCGGAATTCAAAGCGATTCCGGCGGCGATCGGGCCAAAGAAGGGCGCGGATGACGCGGACGGTCAACATAATCGGCGCCGGTCCTGGCGGATTGGCCTCCGCGATGCTCCTCGCCAAGGCTGGCCTGAGAGTCCGCGTGCTCGAGCGGCTCGCCGTTCCGGGCGGCCGCACCAGCACGATCGAGACGCCGGAAGGATTTCGGTTCGACCTGGGGCCGACGTTCTTTCTCTACCCGCGGGTGCTCGACGACATCTTCGCGGCCTGCGGCTACGACCTGCGGCGCGAGGTGGAGATGGTTCGCCTCGACCCGCAATACCGTCTCGTTTTCGGCGCCGGCGGCGAACTGCTCGCGACGCCCGACATCGCGCGGATGGAGGCCGAGGTCTCGAGGCTCTCGCCGACCGACCGCGGCGCCTTCACGCGGTTCATGCAGGACAACCGGGAGAAGTTCGCCCGGTTCGCGCCGTTCCTTGAGCAGCCATTCGACAGCTGGCGCGACCTCGCCAACCCCGACCTCCTCAAATTGCTGCCGCTCTTGAAGCCCTGGAAGAGCCTCGGCACCGAACTGGGCAGCTACTTCAACGACGAGCGGATCCGGCTGGCATTCACGTTCCAGTCGAAGTATCTCGGCATGTCGCCGTTCCGCTGCCCGAGCCTGTTTTCGATCCTCTCGTTCCTCGAGTACGAACACGGCGTCTTCCATCCGATCGGCGGCTGCGGCGCGGTCTCCACGGCGATGGCGAGGATCGCGGAGCAGATGGGGGTCGAGATTCACTACAGCGAGCCGGTCGAATCGCTGCGGTTCGACGGGCGTCGGGTGGCGGCGGTTCGCACCCAGGCTCGGGAATACGAGTCGGATGCGACCGTCTTCAACGCCGACTTCGCCCGCAGCATGACCAGGCTCGTGCCGGACCACCTGCGGCGGCGGTGGAGCGACCGGAAGATCGCCTCGAAGCGGTTCTCCTGCTCCACGTTCATGCTCTACCTCGGCCTCGAGGGAATGGTTGACGACGTGTCTCACCACACCATCTACCTCTCCGAGAATTACCGCGAAAACCTCGCCGACATCGAGACGCGGCACGTGCTCGGCGACGATCCGTCGATGTATGTCCAAAACGCCTCCGTGACCGATCCGACGCTCGCGCCGCCCGGCATGAGCACGCTCTATCTGCTGATCCCGGTCACGCACCGCCATCCGAATGTCGACTGGCGCCGCGAGGCGGCCCGCTACCGCGACGTGGCGCTCGACCAGCTCGAGCGGATCGGCATCCAGGGCGTACGCGGCCGCATCCGTTATGAAAAGATGCTCACGCCCGACGACTGGCAGGACGACTACGAGATCTACCGCGGCGCCACGTTCAACCTCTCGCACGACCTCGGCCAGATGCTGCACATGCGGCCGCACAATCGCTTCGAGGATCTCGACAGCGTCTACCTGGTGGGCGGCGGCACGCATCCCGGCAGCGGCCTGCCGGTCATCTATTCGTCGGCTCGGATCACCTCGGAGCTGCTGCTCGAAGACCTCGGCATCGCCTCTCCGGGCGACGCGCACCGCCGGGAGCCGCCGGCCGATCGCTCCCGCAAAGCCCCCCGAAACCAGCGCCCCGAACCCATCCGAACCGTCGCAGGAAAGCAATGATGATCAAGGCACGTGAAGAGAACAGGGTCGTCGTGGTGGGCGGAGGGCTCGGTGGCCTCGCCGCGGCCTGCACGCTCGCGGCCCGCGGCTATGCCGTGACGCTCTGCGAGCGGAATGCGTGGGTTGGAGGCAAGGCGGCCGTCCTCGCGGAGCAGGGTTTCCGTTTCGACATGGGCCCGACGATCCTCACCATCCCGGGCGTGCTCAAGCGGATCTACGCCGAGGCCGGTCGGGAGCTCGAGACCGCGCTCGACCTCGTCCCCCTCGACCCGCAATGGCGCAACTTCTTCTCCGACGGCACGACGCTCGACCTCGTCGCCGACGTGGCCAAGATGCGGGCCTCGCTCGACGCCTACGCCCCCGGCACCGGCTCCGGCGAGGGCTACGCGCGATTCATGTCGCTCGCCAAGCGGCTCCATCGGCTCTCCGACGAGTTCTTCTTCTGGCGGAGCGTGGGGGGCATGAAGGACATGTTCGACCCGCGCCGCAGCATGACGCTCTCCGTCGTCAAGGAAGTGATGGGGATGCGGCCGGGCCATACCGTGGCCGGCACCGTGCGATCGTTCGTGCCCGACGAGCGGGCGGCGCAGATGCTGGACCACTTCACCCAGTACGTCGGCAGCGCCCCCGACGCCTCGCCGGCCGTGCTCTGCGGCATCGCCCACATGCAGTCGAACGACGGCGTCTGGTATCCGCGCGGCGGCACCGGCGCGGTGCCGCGGGCGCTCTCGAGCCTGGCGATCGACCTCGGCGTCGACATCCGCACGCGGACGGCGGTGCGGCGCATCGTCGTCGAGGGGGGACGGGTACGGGGCGTCGAGACGGAGCAGGGGGCCTTCATCCCGGCCGCCGCGGTGGTGAGCAACTCCGACAGCGTCCGCACCCACCGCGAGCTGGTCGATGGCACGCCGCGCGGGAAATTCCTGGCCCGGCGGAAGTACGAGCCCGCCTGCTCGGGCGTCGTGCTCTACCTCGGCCTCGACAAGCGCTACGAGCAGCTCATCCACCACAACTTCGTCTTCTCGGAAGATCCGCACGAGGAGTTCGAGACGATCTACCGCCGCGGCGAGCCGGCCCCGGATCCGACCTGCTACGTCTGCGCCCCGGCCGTCACGGAGCCCGAGGTGGCGCCCCCCGGCGGCGAGGCGCTCTATGTGTTGGTGCACACTCCGTATCTGAGGCCCCACCACGACTGGTCGAAGATGTTCGCCCCCTACCGCCGCCGGATCATCGAAAAGCTCGAGCGAACGGCGGGCATGAAGGATCTCGAGAAGCACATCGTCTTCGAGCGGGCGCTCACGCCGCAGGACATCAACGACCGCTACCACGTGCTCGACGGGGCGATCTACGGCTTGGCGAGCCACGGCCGCTTCCTCGGCGCTTTCAAGCCGGCCAACCGCTCACCCGACATCGAGGGCCTCTACCTCGCCGGCGGCTCGGCGCACCCGGGCCCCGGCATGCCGATGGTGCTGATGTCGGGCTGGATCGCGGCCGACTGCGTCGATCAGGACAAGCTCGTCGAGCCGTGCGATGCCCGGCCGGCAGCCTGCGCCGTGTGACCACTCCATGCCGGACACACCGCACGAGCACGAACTGCCGCCGTTCTCGCGCCAGCGGTTCGCGTGGTTCATGCGCTACGTCACCGGATACCTACGGCGGCACTTTCATGCCGTGCGGATCTTGCAGGGCCCGGTGGGCGTGCCGGACCACCCCGACATCGCCGGGGAACCGGTGATCTTCTACACGAACCATCCCGGCTGGTGGGATCCGCTGGTCTTCCTCTGGCTCGCCCATCGGCTCTATCCCGACCGCCTCGGCTACGGGCCGATCGACGCGCGGGCGCTGGGAAAGTATCGGTTCTTCTCGACGATCGGTCTGATCGGCATCGAGCCGGGCACGTGGCGCGGATCAGCCACGTTCCTGCGTGCCGCCAAGGCCGCGAGCCTGCGGACCGACGTGATCTTCTGGATCACGTCGCAGGGTGAGTTCACCGACCCGCGGGTTCGGCCGCTGACGCTCCGCCCCGGAGTGGGCCACGCCGTCGCCGCGGGCCGTGGGCTCGTCGTGCCCGTGGCGGCCGAATACCCGTTTTGGAACGAACGGCTGCCGGAGGCGCTCGTCGCTTTCGGCCCGGCGATCCGCATCGACGAGCAACCGTCGCGCGACGCCGAGGCGTGGACGGCCGTGCTGACATCCGCACTCGAGGCCACGCAAGATCGGCTCGCCGCAGCGGCGATCGTCAGGGATCCCCGGGCCTTCACGCAGGTAGCCGCGGGGAAGACGGGGGTGGGGGGAATCTACGACGTCGTCCGCCGGATTGGCGCCTGGCGCCGCGGCGAGCGTTTCGACCCCTCGCACGCCGGCTGGCGCGAGAGCGAGGCTCCGCGATGAATCCCACGCTGTGCGCCACCCTTGCGGTGACGGCACTCGTGCTCGCGGCACTTCCTGCCCTGCTCACGATCGCCAACCTGCGGGTGTTTCATCGGGTGCCGGCGGCCGGAGCGGACCGGTGGCCGGTTTCCGTCCTCGTTCCCGCCCGGAACGAGGCGGCGGCGATCGAGCGGCTCGTCGGCGACGTGCTTGCGAGCGAAGGCGTCGATCTCGAGCTCGTGATCCTCGACGATGATTCGACCGACGGCACCGGCGCGATCGTCGAGCGACTCGCCCGCGCGGATTCGCGGGTGCGGCTCGTCGCCGGCAAACCGTTGCCCGCTGGCTGGTGCGGCAAGCAGCACGCCTGCTGCCAGCTCGCCGCGGCGGCGCGGCACGAGATCCTCGTCTTCCTCGACACCGACGTTTCGCCCACCGCCGACGCGATCGCGCGGAGCGTCGCGTTTCTGGAGCGATCGGAGGCGGCGCTCGTGAGCGGTTTTCCGCTGCAGAAGACGGGCAGCTTTCTCGAATGGCTGCTGCTGCCGCTCATCCATTTCGTGCTGCTCGGATTCCTGCCGCTGGCCCGCAGCCGCACCGACAACACGCCGGGCATGGCCGCCGGCTGCGGGCAGCTCTTCATCACGCGCAAGGCCGATTACGACCGCGCCGGCGGCCACGCCGCGATCCGCGGCTCGCTGCACGACGGAGTGAAGCTGCCGCGGGCCTATCGCCGCGCCGGCCTGCGCACCGACATCTTCGACGCCACCGATCTCGCCACCTGCCGGATGTATTCCCGCAGCCTCGACGTCTGGAAGGGCCTGGCGAAGAACGCCACCGAGGGGATCGGCGCGCCGGCCACGATCGTGCCGTTCACGCTGCTCCTCGCCGGCGGCCAGATCCTGCCCTTCGCGCTCGTCGGCCTCGGCCTCGCCACGCGGTGGCAGGGCTGGCCCACGTGGGCGATCGCCGCGGCATGCATCGGCATGGTGCTCGCCTGGCTGCCGAGGTTCCTCGCCGCCGCACGCTTCGGCCAGAGTTTTTCAAGCGCGGTGTTTCACCCGCTCGGCATCCTGGTCTTTCTCGCGATCCAGTGGTTCGCGCTTGCGCGCCGGCTGCTCGGCCTGAAGACCTCATGGCGCGGCAGATCGCTCGCACCGCAATAGCTGCCGCCCGATGCTGAGGAGACGGTCGGCTGAAGCTCGACGAGCGTATGCAATTTCGACCTTCCGAGGTTCGCACCGCCGTAGGTCTTACGCGGAGAAATTGCAGCGCGAAGGAGACTTCTGCCGCCGGCGACCAATGCGGCAGGTCAGCACATGCGCTACCGGAGAAAACGCATGACAGGCTGAAGCCTGTCCTACTCAGCGGCACTATGCGCGTCGGCAGGCGAGATCGCGGGCGCGGGTGACGTTCGCGATCGCCTCTTCCACCGTCGGCGCGAGCGCCGTCAGGTGGCCCATCTTGCGGCCGGGCCGCGGGTCCGACTTGCCGTAGAGCAAGAGGCTCACGCCGGGCACCGCGAGCGCCGCCGGCCAGTCGGGCTCGCCGTTGGCCCAGCAGTCGCCGAGCAGGTTTGCCATCGCGGCCGGCGCGTGCTGCTTCGTCGATCCCAGCGGCAGGCCGCAGACGGCGCGAACCTGCTGCTCGAACTGCGAGGTCTCGCAGGCCTCGATCGTGAGGTGGCCCGAGTTGTGGGGGCGGGGGGCGATCTCGTTGACGAGGACGCGGCCTTCCCGGGTGACGAAGAACTCGACGCAGGCCACGCCGACCACGCCGAGTTGCTCGAGGATCCGCGAGGCGATGTCGCGGGCGGACTCGATCACAGGCCCGGGCAAGCCGGCCGGCGCGGAGGAGACATCGAGGATGTGGTTGCGATGGGCATTGCGGGAGGGCTCGTAGACGGCCGTCACGCCGTCCAGGCCGCGGGCCGCCACGACGGAGATCTCGCAGTCGAAGTCGACCCAGCCCTCGAGCACGCAGACCTCGGGACCGAGCGCATCCCAGGCGGCGTCGATGCCGTCGGCTCGTTCGATCTTCCGCTGCCCCTTCCCGTCGTACCCGAAGGCCGCGGTCTTGAGGACGGCCGGCAGGCCGAGGGCGGCGACGGCCGCATGCAGGTCCTCCCGCGATCGGACGACGCGGTGCGGCGCGCAGGCGAAGCCATTCGCGGTGAGAAATTCCTTCTCGCGGGCCCGGTCCTGCGTCGTCCAGAGCACCTCGGGCGCCGGCCGGACGGGCACGACCTGCTGCATCGCTCGCGCGGCCTCCACCGGCACGTTCTCGAATTCAAACGTGAGCACGTCGAGCGACCGCGCGATCTGCTCGAGCTTCCGCGCGTCGTCGAAGGCCCCCACGTGCACCCGGTCGGCATGGTGGTCCGCCGGGCAATCCTCGCTGTCGGAGATCGCCTCGACCCGGTAGCCCATCCGCTTGGCGGCCATCGCGAACATCGCGCCAAGCTGACCGCCCCCCATCACGCCGAGGACGGCACCGGGGAGGATCGCGCCGGAGGGCAGGGGAGAGGCCGCCACACCCTGCGGCATCACTTTTCCGACGGGCGATCGGACCATTCGGAGCCTTCCGTTTCGAGCCGTTCCTTCAGCACCCGCTCGGTCTGGGCCGCGCGGTAGGCGAGCAGTTTGCCGCGCAGCGTTGCATCTTCAAGCGCAAGCACCGCCACCGCGAGGAGCGCGGCATTGGCCGCGCCGGCGGGACCGATGGCGAGCGTGCCGACCGGCACGCCGGCGGGCATCTGCACGATCGAGAGGAGCGAGTCGACGCCCCGGAGCATCGAGCTTTCCACGGGCACGCCAAACACCGGCAGGTGGGTCTGCGCGGCGACCATGCCGGGCAGGTGGGCGGCGCCGCCGGCGCCCGCGATGATCACCTTCAGGCCGCGGTCGGCGGCGGTGCGGGCGTAATCGGCGAGTTTGCCGGGCGTGCGATGCGCCGACACCACCTCGCACTCGTGCGCGACGCCGAATTCCTCCAAAATTTGCGCCGCGCGGGCGAGCGTGGCCCAATCGGAGCGGCTCCCCATGATGATGCCAATCTGCGGGGGATTCGCTTTCGCCACGTCGCGCCTTTCGCTGGTGCCGGAAGAGGAAAATGCCATCTTGCTCTCGACCCTGCGGCGTTGCAACCTTGTGCCATGCCACGCCCGCTCCCCGACATTCTGCCGATCCGCTGGCCCGCCGGGGCAGCCGCCCCGCCCCCCGACACCGAGGCGGCGCTCGACCGGGCGGCGCGGCTCCTCGTCGAGGGAGGGCTTGTCGCCATCCCGACAGAGACGGTCTACGGCCTCGCGGCCCGCGCCGACGATCCTGAGGCGGTCGGCCGGATCTTTGCGGCAAAGGGACGTCCGGCGACGAACCCACTGATCGTGCACGTGGCCGACGAGGCAATGGCCCGCCGCCTCGCTTCCGCATGGCCCGACGCGGCGGCCCGGATCACCGGCCGACTCTGGCCGGGCCCGGTGACCGTCGTCGTGCCGCGCGGGCCGACCATCCCCGACGAGGTGACGGCCGGCGGCGCGACCGTCGCGCTTCGCTGTCCCGAGCACCCGCTCACGCGGCGGCTGATCGAGAAGGCGGGAGTGCCGCTGGCGGCGCCGAGCGCCAATCGGTCGCTCGCGGTCTCACCCACCACCGCCGCCCACGTGCTCGAGAGCCTCGGCGACCGGATCGAACTTATTTTGGACGGCGGCCCCTGCAGCCGCGGGATCGAATCAACCGTCGTCGACTGCACCACATCACCGCCCCGGATCCTGCGGCCCGGTCCCGTTGGCCGCGAACAACTCGAGGCGGCCATCGGTGAGCCGTTGGCAGTGGCTGCCGAACCCGCGGGCGAAGCATCGGCAAGCGTCGCGCGGTCGCCCGGCATGATGGCCCGCCACTATGCGCCGAAGACGCCGCTGATCTTGGCGAGTGATGCCGCAGCACGAGTCGCCGACCTGCTCGCCTCCGGAAAACGCGTGGGCTGGCTCACGCTGACCCCGGAAGCCCCGGAAACCCGTCGGCTCGCACTGTCGCGTGATCTGCTCGTGATCCCCATGCCCGCCGATCCCGAAGCCTTCGCCGCGCAGCTCTACGCCACGCTCCATGCGCTCGACAAGCGTGAATTGACCACGATCGTCGTCGACGAGCCGCCCACCGGCGACACCTGGCGGGCCATCCGCGACCGCCTCACCCGCGCCGCAACGCGCTGAATTTTTCTCTGCCGAAAATAGGACAGGCTTCAGCCTGTCTGACCGGTCTTCTGGCAGCCCACCTGGTGGCCGGCCGCATTGGTCGCCGGCGGCAGAAGTCGCCTTCACGCTGCAATTTCTCTGCGTAAGACCTACGGCGGTGCGAACCTCGGAAGGTCGAAATTGCATACGCTCGGCGAGCTTCAGCCGACCGTCTCCTCAGCATCGGGAGCCGCAGGTGAAGAACGCAGGACAGGCTCGTAACTCACGCCGCCGGCGCGAGGATTTCGCGGAGGGCACCGGCAAGCTCGGGGTATTGGAAAACAAAACCCGTATCGAGCGCCACCTTCGGGATCACCCGCTGCGAGGCGAAGAGCACCTGCGCGAATTCGCCGAAGGCGAGCCGGAGGCCGAGGTAGGGCGCCGGCATGAAAGCCGGTCGGTGCAGCTGCCGGCCGAGCGCCTTCGTGAACTCGCTGTTGCGGACAGGGTTGGGGGCGACCGCATTCATCGGGCCGCTCAGCGATGCCTGCTCGGCGGCGTGCACGTAGAGCCGCGCAAGATCAGCGACGTGGATCCACGGCATCCACTGCCGGCCGCTGCCCAGTGGACCGCCGGCGCCGAGCTTGAAGGGCAGAAGCATCTTGCCGAGCGCGCCGCCGCCGGCGCCGAGCACGATGCCGGTGCGGGCCGTGACGACCCGCACGCCCAGCTTCTCGGCGGCCAGCGCCTCGCGCTCCCAGTCGATGCAGACCTGCGCGAGGAAGTCGTTCGCCGGCGGCGAAGCCTCGGTCAGTTCCTCATCACCGCGGTTTCCGTAGTAGCCGACAGCCGATGCGGAGACGAGCACCTTCGGCTTCACGGCGGCCTGGGTGAGGCCCTGCACGAGGTGACGGGTGCCGATGACGCGGCTATCGCGGATTCGCGCCTTCTGCGCCGCGGTCCAGCGGCCTTCGGCGACCGATTCGCCGGCGAGATGGAACACAGCGTCCACGCCGGCGAACGCCTCCGGCGGGGGCGGCCCCTGCATCGGATCCCAGCGGATGATGCGGCCGGCCAGATGGCCGATCCGGCTGCGGGCGCGGTCGGGATCGCGCGAGAGCGCCACCGGCTGGTCAAGCAGCCGCAACAGCCGTGGACCCACGAAACCTGTCGCGCCCGTAACCAAGACCTTCATCGTCGCTCCCTTTCAATATGGATGGTGAAGACGCGGAAGTATAAACAGGTTGCTGGATTCCGGCCTCTTTCCCTCCGCCCCCCTCCGATTCCGCACCTTGTATTCCCTTCGGCCAGACACGCCCCGCCCCCTCCTGAACTTACTGCCACAGGGCGGACTCCGTCGCGATCTCTGGGTCTCGACGGCCGATGCAGCCGCCTTCAGCGTCATGGTGGGCTGCGGCGAAACCTATCTCCCCGCGTTTGCCCTCGCGCTGGGGATGGGGCCCGTGGCGGCCGGCCTCGTCGCGAGCGTGCCCGTGCTCGCGGGCGCGGTCATGCAGCTCGTGACGCCGCTCGGCGTCGCCCGGCTTGGCAGCAACCGCAGCTGGGTGGTCGCGTGCACGACGGTGCAGGCGATCAGTTTCCTGCCCTTCATCGTTTACGCCATCCGCGGCCATGCCCGTCTCTGGGAGCTCCTGGTCGCGGCGAGCGTCTACTGGGCGGCCGGCATGGCCGGCGCTCCGGCATGGAACAGCTGGATGGGCACGCTCGTCCCCGAAAAGATGCGCACCTCGTATTTCGCACAGCGCAATCGGCTTGGTCAGTTCGGCGTCTTCGTCGGCTTCATGGCCGGCGGCGCGATTCTGCAGTTTGGCGAGCGGCGGGGCGCGGCGCTCAGCGCATTCGCGGTGCTCTTCGCCGTCGCCGGCATCTGCCGACTCGTATCGACTGGACTGCTCGCTGTCTGCCGGGAGCCGAAGCGGCCGCTGCCCGCCTCGGCCGATACGGCAGCAACGGCCGCGGGACCGCTGGAGAGGCTCCGCGGCGCGATCGCGGCGATGGCCGCGGCGCCCTCGGGGGCCCTCGTGGCGTTTGTCTGCAGCTTCGCCTTCGCCTGCCAATGCTCCGCCCCTTACTTCACCCCTTACATGCTGCGAGAGATGGGCTTCTCCTACGGCGCGTTCATGCTCGTCATCGGCACCAACTTCCTCGGCAAGGCGCTGGCGCTGCCGGCGCTGGGCCGCCTCGGCTCGCGGATCGGATCGCTCGGGCTGCTTTGGGTTGGCAGCCTCGCGATCATTCCGCTCGCGCTGCTCTGGCTGCCCTCGGCGAACGTGCCATACCTGATCGGCGTGCAGCTCGTCGCCGGCGCCTGCTGGGCGGCCTATGAACTGGCGGTGGCAATCCTCTTCTTCGACGCGGTTTCTCACAAAGAGCGGACAGGCGTTGTCACCGCCTACAACCTCGGCCTCGCGATCGCGACGGTCGCGGGCGCGGGCTTCGGCGGCCTGCTCCTACGGACACTCGGAGAAGACAGGACGGCCTACTTCGCCGTCTTCGCCGCCTCGAGCCTGCTGCGTCTGGCCACGATCCCGCTGCTGCGCCGCGTGCGGCTGGCACAACACCCGTAGGACAGGCTTCAGCCTGTCATCAATCAAGACAGGCTGAAGCCTGTCCTACCAGATCGGCGAGGCTTCGGGCGACCAGTACCCCGTCGCCGGCGTTGCTGACAAGCCACGGAAGCCCGCAGCGCAAGCAAGGTCCATCCGCCCGCCACTTCGACCAGTTACGCTCCCACCCGCCCCGCGAGAAACGCCTCCACTCTCCTCGCTCGCGCGTCGGGCTTCCGTACCGTCCGCAGCGAACGTCCGCCGAGAGGGCATGTGCAGGCCCGGGCCGGAGATTAACCAGCAAACGGCCAGTCGCGCTCGTCAGCCCGACGGGAACCGCGACTCGTGGGCGAGGCTGTCGAGGAAGGTGCGGGCCCGGCCATAGTCGCCGGCGGCGTACTTGCCGACGTTCTCCTTCAGCACGTCGATGAACTTCGACACGGTCCGCTGGATCTCCTGGTAATCCTCGTATTGCAGGCTGCCGCCGGAGGCCGCGCGGTGGGCGAAGAGCTTGTCGAGTTCCGTGCGATAGGGCGAGAAGACGGTGTCCTTGAGAACGATGGGATACTCGATGTGGCCGGTGACGGGATCGAGCTGCGTGGAGGGCAGCCGCGGCGGCGCCTTCATCTTCGCCATGCGGATCGCCTGCTCCTGGGTCACCGGCGGGCCGGCCTCAGCCGCGCGGGCGTCGCGGTTGGTCTTCCGCATCTCGAAGTAGGTCTCGGTCCAACGCATGCGGTTCTGAATTTCCTCGGTCTTCGCGTCCTGCCAATTCTTGGCGGCCTCGGAGTTCTCGAGGTTCTGCGCCCCTTGCGCCCGCATCATCTCCGACATGCCGTAGGCGGCCGCCTGGCCGGCGGTCGATGCATAGCCGCCGCGATTGAAACCCATACCCCACTGCGCCACAGCCGGCGAGCCGCTGAGCAGGATTGCGGCCCCCGTCACGGCACTGACTGCCTTCCACCATCCCGCCGCACCGTGTGGACTGCGGCAATGGCCCATCGAAGCTGTTCGTGAGCGGGAAAAATGCTGACTCGGCATGCTCAACCTCACGCAATGACCAAGGATCGGGGAAGGGGGTCCCGAGGGGTGAAACACCCATCGGCAAAAACTACGTGGGAGTATACTCTCATGGGCCGAACAGTTCGAAGGTCAACTCTGTAGATTTTGGAGCCATTTCATGAGGTCTTCGCCGCTCGTCATCTCGTTCGCCACGCTGGTGGCCGCGGTCACCGCGGGCTGTTCCCAGCCAGCAGCCGTGCCCGAACGCCCTGCCGCCGTCCGGCAGCCGGCGGCAGTGGTCAAGCAGTCCATCGACGAAGCCCAGAAGCCTGCGAAGCTCGACGAACTTCTCGCCGCTTTGGCCGCCGCCAAGGATTCCGACGCGGCCATGCTCGCTCTCGACAACATCGCCCTGCTGGGGCCCAACGCCCAAGCCGCGATCGACGACCTCGTGAAGGCGACGACCTCCGAAGACTCGCGGGTCCGCTGGCACGCCGCCCGCGCGATCGGCCTCGTGGGCGAGGAAGCGATCGCGCAATTGCCCGTCCTGGCGGGGTTGCTCGGAGACTCCGACCCGATCGTCGTCGCCCAGGCGGCGGCCGCCATCGGCCTCATCCGTAAGGATGACGAGCGCACCGAGACGCCGCCCAAGGACGCGGCCCTCTATGAGTCGGTATTCGCGCCCCTGTCGAAGACCGCGATCCACCCGGATCCACGGGCACGCCGGGCCGCGATCCGCGCCCTCAAGGTTCTGGCCCCGTCGCCCGCGAAGCTCCTGCCCATCTTCAGCCAGCAGATCGCCGACAGCGACCCTTCGGTCGTGCTTCCGGCGCTGCACACGCTGGCCGACATGGGCAAGGACGCCATGCCCGTCCTGCTCGAGGCGCTCAAGCAGGAAAAGTCGCGGTATTGGGCGAGCGTCGCGCTCGCAGAGATCGGGCCGGCCGCAGCTCCCGCCGTGGAGCCGCTTGCCACGCTCGCCAGCAAGGGGGAGATCGACGAGCGGCTGCAGGCGATCCTCGCGCTGGCGACAATCGGTGAGCCGGCGAAGGCCGCGGGCCCGGCGATCCTCGAGGCCCTCGGGTCCAACGAGGAGATGCTCCAGTTCGCGGCCGCTTTTGCGCTCGGCAAGCTGCGGGTGGCCGAGGCCGACGAGCAGCTCAAGACCACTGCCGGCAGCACAAACGAGTTTCTCGCCTCTGTGGCGGCCTGGGCGCGGGCGCAGATCAATCCGGCCGACAAACAGCTCGTGGCCGATGCGGCGGCGCGTCTCGAGAAGCTGCTCAAGAGCGACAAGCCGTCGGTGCGGTGCAGCTCGGTCTCGGGTCTCTCCGACCTCTCTTCGGTGCTCGACGCGAAGGCGAAAGACGGCCTTGCGCAGTCGTTTGCCGCGTTGATCGCCGACGCCGATCCCGACGTGGCCGTCGCCGCGGGTGCCGCCCTGGTGCGGCTCGGAGCCCCGGCCGTCGGCCCCCTGCGGGAGAAGCTCGCCGACCCTGCCGCGAGAGTGGCGGCGATGGAGATCCTCGGCACGATCGGCGCCCCGGCGAAGCCGGCGCTGCCCGACATGATCGCGGCGCTCGCCGATCCCGACGAGTCGTATCGCAGTGATGCCGCCGTCGCCATCGCCAGTTTCGGCGTCGACGCTGCCGACGCGGTGCCCGAACTCAGAGAGCTCCTCGAGGGGGCGAGCACCCCGCCGGGTACGCGATACTCGGCCGCCTACGCGCTTGGACGCATCGGCCCGGCGGCCAGGCCGGCGCTCGAGAAACTGCGTGAACTGGCCACCGCGGACGACGATCTGCTGGCCACCGTAGCCGTCTGGTCTGCGCTCAAGATCGATCCGGCCGACAGCTCGCTCTTCGCGTCGGCGGTGCCGCGGCTGCGAAAGGCGCTGCGGGCTGGCGACGAAATCGTGCGTCTCGAGGCGGCCGTGGCGCTCGGCGACATCGGGCCGGACGCGAAGCCCGCCCTGCCGATCCTGGAGCTCGTCGCCGAGGACGACCCGCTGTCCTCGGTCCGCGAGGCGGCCGAGCAGGCGATCGCCAAGATTTCCGCCGCCAACGCCACCCCCGCCAGCCCGTAGCGGCGTTCGGACCCGCCAGACGGGTAGGCGAGCGGGTCGGCTGAAGCTCGACGAGCGTTAGGAACTTTCGACCTTCTGGGGAATGAATCGCCGTAGGTCGTCAGCGGAGAAAGTTTCTCCGCGAGGAGACTTCTGCCGCCCGCGAGCCGGGTTCACAACTGGCAAGTTCTGCGGTCGGCGGGGCGTTTTCTCCAGAGCGAGGCGTCGTCGAGCCGACGAAGAGATCGTGGGCGGGGTGCCGTCCGATTCCTTCGTGGTGGGGGCTCGCGGCGATGGCAAACGTCGGCTTCTTTCGCAGACTCTGGCTGACGCGATTTTCAAAGCCGGCGGGTGAGCGGCCGATCTACCGCTCCATCCTCCGCAACAAGCCGCGCCGGATCCTGGAACTTGGCCTCGGCACACTCAAGCGTTCCGAGCGGGTGCTCGCGGTGGCCCGCTCGATGGCCGATGGCGGTGTGCATTACGTCGGTCTCGACCGGTTCGAGGGGCGGCTGCCCTCCGATCCGCCGGGCGTGACGCTGAAGCAGGCCCACCAGCGGCTCCACTCGCTGGCCAAGGTGCAGCTCGTGCCGGGCAACGCCGATGGGTCGCTCTCGCGGCTGTGCAACCATCTTGGCGTCTTCGACCTCGTGCTCGTCTCGGCCGACAACGACCGGCGCCACATCGAGCGAAGTTGGTTCTTCATCCAGCGGCTCGTGAACGCCCAAACGACGGTGCTCGTCGAGGGGGAGGCGGGCGTGTGGCAGCAGATCGACAAGGGCCGCATCGACGAACTCGCCGCGCGGACGGTCCTCAAGCGGGTGGCGTAACGGCCGGGTGGCTGACGGCCTGGTGGAAGGGCGGCCCCCGTCCGGCTACATTGGGCGAAGAACCCGCCTCCCCAAAACGCCCACCGCCAATGCCCGCCAAGCCCCGCACGCTGCTCGAAAAAATCTGGGACGACCACCTCGTCTGTGCCCCCGCCGGAGAGCAGCCGCTGCTCTACATCGACCGTCACCTGGTGCATGAGGTGACGAGCCCGCAGGCCTTCGAAGGGCTGCGGCTGGCGGGTCGCCGGGTGCGACGCCCCGAGGCGACGTTCGCCACGCCCGACCACAATGTGCCCACCACCGATCGCCGGCTGCCGATCGCCGACCCCGTGTCGAAGCAGCAGATCGACACGCTGCGGGCGAACTGCCGCGAGTTCGGCGTGCGGCTGTTCGATCTGGGCGATGCCGATCAGGGCATCGTGCACGTGATCGGCCCCGAGCTCGGCATCACTCAGCCGGGCATGACGATCGTCTGCGGCGACAGCCACACCGCCACCCATGGGGCCTTCGGGGCACTCGCTTTCGGCATCGGCACGAGCGAGGTGGAGCACGTGCTCGCCACGCAGACGTTGCGGCAGTCGAAGCCGCGGTCGTTCGAGGTGCGGGTGAATGGCAGCCTCCACCACGGCATCACCGCCAAGGACCTCGTCCTCTTTCTCATCGGGAAGCTTTCCACCGAGGGGGGCACGGGCTACGTCATCGAATACACCGGCGAGTGCATCCGCAACCTCGGCATGGAGGAGCGGATGACGGTCTGCAACATGTCGATCGAGGCGGGCGCACGGGCCGGCATGATCGCCCCCGACCAGAAGACATTCGACTACCTCCGCGGCCGCGACTTCGCGCCGCGCGACTTCGAGGCAGCCGTTGCCCGCTGGGAACGGCTGCCCAGCGATCCGGGCGCCGTGTTCGACCGCGTCGAGATCTACGAAGCCGGCGACGTCGTGCCCCAGGTGACGTGGGGCACGAATCCCGCGCAGGTGGCGGGCATCGACGCCACCGTGCCCGATCCGGCCGGATTCTCCGACGCTGCCGACCGCGACTCCGCTGCGCGGGCCCTCGACTACATGGGCCTGAAAAGCGGCACGCCGATCGCGGACCTTTCCCTCGACCGCGTCTTCATCGGCTCCTGCACCAACAGTCGGATCGAGGATCTGCGGGCCGCCGCCCGGGTGGCCCAGGGCTACCGCGTCGCCCCGTCGGTGCACGCGATGGTCGTCCCCGGCAGCGGCCGCGTGAAGCGGCAGGCCGAGGCTGAGGGCCTCGACAAAATCTTCACGGCGTCTGGCTTCGAGTGGCGCGAAGCCGGCTGCAGCATGTGCCTTGGCATGAACCCCGACACGCTCTCCCCCGGACAGCGGTGTGCCTCGACCAGCAATCGCAATTTCGAGGGCCGACAGGGGAAGGGGGGCCGCACCCACCTGGTGTCGCCGGCGATGGCAGCGGCCGCTGCCGTGAAGGGCCGCTTCGTCGACATCCGCGATTGGCAATACCGCTAGGCCCGACGCGATCACCCGATCCGAGATCACCCGACC
>JBIIOK010000192.1:0-3871 GCA_044336985.1 Pirellulales bacterium
GAATGGCCGGGCCGGCCGGCGAATCCCGCCCGCGACGAGGGCCGCCCCAGCCGCATCAATCTTTTCGGCACCGACCAGGCCGGCGTCGACGTCTTCGCGAAGATGGTGCACGGCACGACGATCGCGCTCTTGGTGGGCTTCGTGTCGATGGGGATCGCCGGCACGATCGGCATCGTGGTCGGCGCCTTGGGCGGCTACTTCGGCGGCTGGATCGACATGCTGACCAGCCGCGTGACCGAGATCGTGATGTGCGTCCCGACGCTCGTGCTCATCCTGGCGATCATGGCGCTTTTGGAGAAGCCGACGATCTGGCACACCATGGCGATCATCGGCGCGACCGGCTGGACCGGCATCGCCAGGCTCACCCGCGGCGAGTTTCTCAGGCTCAGGCAGAGCGAATTCGTGACCGCCGCGCGGTCGGTCGGTGCGGGCCCGGTCCGGATCATGCTCCGGCACATCCTGCCCAATGCCCTCGCCCCCATCCTCGTGCCGATCACGTTCGGCATCGCCTCGGCGATCCTCACCGAGAGTTCGCTCTCGTTTCTGGGATTCGGACCGCCGCCCCCATCGGCGAGTTGGGGCTCGCTCCTGAACGACGCCCGGAGCAACCTCTCGATGTGGTGGCTCGTGGTGTTTCCCGGCATCGCGATCTTCCTCACGGTGCTCGCCTACAACCTGATCGGCGAGGGCCTCCAGGAATCCACCGACCCCCGCCTCCGCGAAGCCCGCAAGTAAATCGCGCTACTCCACCCAACCCCAACACACCTCGCTCGCGCGTCGGGCTTCCGTTGCTGTCGCGATCCCCCTTGTCTTTCAATAGCCAATAATTCCGATGCCGCTCCTCGAAATCAAAAACCTCGTGACCGCGTTTCACACGCCTGCCGGCCGCGTGCCGGCGGTGGATGGCGTGTCACTCGCGATCGAGCGCGGCAAGACGCTCGGGCTCGTCGGCGAGAGCGGCTGCGGCAAGAGCGTGACGGCAATGTCGATCCTCAGGCTCGTGGCGTCGCCCGGCGTGATCGAGTCGGGCGAGATCCTGCTCGCGAAGGATGGCGGTAGCGTGGATCTCACGAAGCTGCCCGAACTGGAATTGCGCAAGGTCCGCGGCGGGCGGATCGGCATGATCTTCCAGGAGCCGATGACGAGCCTCAATCCCGTCTTCACGATCGGCGACCAGATCATCGAGGCCGTCAGGCTCCACAAGCCGGTCTCGCGCGAGGCCGCGCGAAAAAAGGCGCTCGAGATGCTCTCACTCGTGCGGCTCGCCGATCCGGAACTGCGGCTCGACGAGTATCCGCACCAGCTCTCGGGCGGCATGCGGCAGCGGGTGATGATCGCCATGGCGCTGGCCTGCGACCCGGATCTCGTGATCGCTGACGAGCCCACCACGGCGCTCGACGTGACGATCCAGGCGCAGATCCTCGAACTCTTGGCCGACCTGCGGCGGCGGCTGGGCACGGCGATCCTCCTGATCACGCACGATCTTGGTGTCGTCGCCGAGACCTGCGACGACGTGGCGGTGATGTATGCCGGACGGATCGTCGAACGGGCGCCGGCCGCCGAGCTCTTCGCCCATCCGCGGCATCCTTACACGATCGGCCTTCTGGCGGCCCGGCCCTCACCCGGCGGCCGCCGCGACGGGCCGCTCAAGACGATCCCCGGCATGGTGCCGCCGCCGCAGCAGTTTCCGACGGGCTGCCGGTTCCACCCGCGGTGTGCCTATGCCCGGCTGCCGCACTGCGCTGCGGAGACGCCCGCGCTGCGGGCGGTCGCCGCCGGCCACGAGGCCCGGTGCCACTATGCCGACGACCTGGGCGAAAAAAGGGAGGAGAGCGCATGACCACGCAGCCGCTCCTCGTCGTGGAGAACCTCAAGACGCACTTCCCCATCCGCAAGGGACTCTTGCGCCATGTGGTCGGGCACGTGCAAGCGGTGGATGGCGTGAGCTTCGCGATCGGGAAGCGGCGTACGCTCGGGCTCGTCGGCGAAAGCGGCTGCGGCAAGACGACGGTCGGCCGCAGCATCCTCCGGCTCGTCGAGCCGACCGGCGGCGATGTGCGGTTCGACGGCGCGAGCGTGCGCGCGAAAAATGGCGCCGACCTGCGGGCGCTTCGCCGCCGGATGCAGATCGTCTTCCAAGATCCCTACGGCTCGCTCAATCCCCGGATGACGGTGCGCTCGATCCTGGAAGAAGGCCTCGTGATCCATGCGCTGGGCGACGCCGGAGAGCGGCTCGACCGCATGCGGCAGGCGCTCGATCGCACCGGCATGCCCGCGGCGGCGCTCGAACGCTATCCGCACGAGTTTTCCGGCGGGCAGCGGCAGCGGATCGCGATCGCCCGGGCGCTCGTGCTCGAGCCGGAGTTTCTCGTGCTCGACGAGCCGATCTCGGCGCTCGATGTCTCGATCCAGGCGCAGGTGGTGAATCTGCTCGTGCAGCTTCGCGAGGAACTCGGCCTCACCTACCTCTTCATCTCGCACGATCTGTCCGTCGTGGAATACGTGTCCGACGATGTGGCCGTCATGTATCTCGGCCGGATCGTCGAGCGGGCGGCCGCCGCCGATCTCTACCGGGCCCCGTTGCATCCTTACACGCTGGCGCTCTTCTCGGCGGTGCCGAGCGTGGAGCCCGCCCGACGGCGGCGGCGGATCATCCTCGCGGGCGACGTGCCGAGCCCCTCGCGGCCGCCCCGCGGCTGCCGGTTTCATCCCCGTTGCCCGCTCGCGGAAACGGTCTGCCGGGAGGTCGATCCGCCCGCGACGAACCTCGACGGCCATCTCGTCCACTGCCATGTCGCGGCCCGTGAACTCGAGGCCATGGGGGGCGACGTGTCCGCAGCCGCGGCCCGACTCGCCGAGAAGATGGCTGCCGCCGGTTCCTCCGCACCCGGTATAATCCCCCCCGGCCCCGGCTGACCGCTTTCGCGGTCGGCCGCATCCGCCGGCAGAGGAGGCCTCGATGATCCCGCAGCGAATCCTTCTGGCCGCGATCGTCTTTGCAGGGTTGGCCAGCCCTGCTTTCGCACAAAACACTTCGCCAACCAGCCCGCCGGGCCCAGCGGCCGCGCAATCGCGCCGCGGCGGGCTGTTGCCGCAGCGGCCGGCGAGCCCGGCGGTCGCGCCGGTGTCGCGCGAGGAGCTCATGCGGCGGTTCGATCTCAATGCCGACGGCCGGATCGACGAGGCCGAAGCCGAGATGGCGCGATCACGGATGCGCCGCGAACGCGCGGAAGTCATGCGTAACTCGAGCATCGACCCGCTCACCGGTCGTCCGCGCGGTGCGCCGCCCCCCGAGCCGCCGCCGAAGCCTGCCGGCATCCAGGCAGCCGAAGTCGCGCCGCCGGCCGCGAAGCCGAAGGACGACGAACTCCTGCTCGTGCCCGGCCGCCCCGACGGCACGCCGGCACCGGCAACGCAAACACCGGCCGCCAAGACACAGCCGCCCACTGGCAGGCCTTCGGGATCCGCGGCCCGCCAAGCCTTGCCGACCCGCCAGCCGCCTTCGACCACGACCGGCGGCGTGCGGGCGGGCGCTCCGCCGGCGCGACCCGGCTACGGTGCCCTGGGACCGAAGCCCGATCTCAATGCCGCTCGTCAGCCGACAGTGCCACCCAAGCCCGGCCCTGCCGGCCGGCCGGCCATCGGACGGGCCCCCACGCCCCGACCGATCGCACCACCGCGGATCTCGGCGGAAGATATCGGGCAGTAGGGATTTTTATTGCGACTGCTCCGGAAGCCCGAAGCGCAAGCAAGGTCCATCCGCCACCCACTCCAACCAACTCCGCCCTTACCCGCCCTGCGAGCAAGCACCCCACCTCCCCTCGCTCGCGCGTCGGGCTCCCGTGGCGATTGATTGAGATCGCCGCGTCGC
>JBIIOK010000194.1:0-3855 GCA_044336985.1 Pirellulales bacterium
CGCGGAGCGTCGTCGTGATCAACCGCTTTCCGTATTCCAACGGCCACCTGCTCGTCGCCCCGCTCGACCACCGGGCCACGCTCGACGCCCTCGCGGCCGAGGATCTGCTCGACCTCCAGCAGGCGCTCGCCCGCTGGTGCCGCATCATGCAGTCATCGATGCAGGCGCAGGGGTTCAACATCGGCCTGAACCTCGGGTCGGTGGCCGGGGCGGGCCTGCCGGGCCACCTCCACTGGCACATCGTGCCGCGCTGGCATGGCGACGTGAACTTCATGCCGACCACCGCGGGCGTGCGCGTGCTTCCCCAGTCGCTCGACGCGCTCTGGGAGCAGCTCACGGCGGCGGCCAAGGACGTAGGCCGATGACCCCCACCGATTGGAAGAGCCGCGAGTCGGCGCTCTTGGCGCCCTGGGCGATGCACGCCGCGGATTCGGCGGGCCGCGTCCACCCGGAGCCGGCGCATCCCTTCCGCAGCCCCTACCAGCGCGACCGCGACCGGATCGTCCATTCCGCCGCGTTTCGTCGGCTGGCCCACAAGACGCAGGTCTTCACCGGCTATCAAGGCGACTACCACCGCAGCCGCCTCACCCACACACTCGAGGTCACGAGCATCGCCCGCACGCTGGCGCGGACGCTCGGGCTCAACGAAGACCTCGTCGAGGCGCTCGCGCTCGGCCACGACATCGGCCACCCGCCGCTGGGACACGCCGGCGAAGACACGCTCGACGACCTGCTCCGCGCCGACGGCGGCTTCAACCACAACGCGCAGGCGCTGCGGATCATGGAGTTTCTCGAGACCCGCTATCCACACTTTCCCGGCCTCAACCTTTCCCGCGAGGTGCTCGACGCGCAGGCCACACGCAAGAAAGACGGCACCGCCCCCGCCCCGCTCCTCGAGACGCAGGTGGTCGATGCGGCCGACTCAATCGCCTACGACACCCACGATGCCGACGATGCGATCGAGCTGGGGCTCGTGACGCTCGAGGAGCTCGTCGCCCTGCCGCTCGTGGCCGATGCTGCCGCCCGGGCCCACGACCGCTATGGTCCGCTCGACGCGCTCGACCCCGTGGAGCAGCGCCGCGCGGTCCTGCACGAATTGGTCGACTTTCAGGTGGCGGAGCTGGCCGCCGAGAGCCGCGGGCGGCTCGAGTCGCTCGGCATCGACTCGGGTGAAGCGGTGCGAGAGGCGTTCCGGGGCCGCGACGGCGGCCGCGGCGTGCGGATCATCGAGCACTCGCCCGCCGTGTCGGCCGGCAAGAAGCAGCTGGAGAAATTCCTCTTCCAGCGGGTCTATCGCAGCGACCGCGTGATGACCGTGCGGACCGCGGCGCAGGAGAAGCTTACCCGCCTCTTCCATTGGTATTGCGACCATCCCGACGAGATGCCGCCCGGCTTCCACGGCCGCTGCGGCCAGTTCGGCGTGCCGCGGAGCGTGGCCGATTACATCGCGGGCATGACCGACCGCTACCTCGAATGGGACCACGCCCGCCGCCTCGGGTGAGCGGGATCGTCCCATGGATGGCTTTTGCGACCGGGTGTAAACTCGTCGCATGGCACTCGTGATTTTGCGGGCGATCTTCGTGATGGTTTCGGTCGGGATCGCCGTGCTCATCTTCAATTCCGAGCCGATGCGGGCGGCCCCCGAGTGGGTGCCGTGGGCGGTGCTGCTCGGCATGATCGCCCTGCCGTTGACGGTGATCGGAATCGATTGGTCGCTGCGGCGCAAGGACCTGACGGTGATCACGGCCGTCTATTTCGGACTGCTTGTCGGCGTCTTCCTCACCTATGTCGCAATCCTAGCCCTGACCCCGATCCTGCCGACCAATCCTCGCAATCCCATCAGCACCTGGCTGCCGATGATCGTCGGCATGCTGCTCTGCTACATCTGCACGAGCCTGCTCCTGCAGACCCGCGACGACTTCCGCTTCCTGATCCCCTTCGTGGAATTCGCCCGCGACGTGAAGGGGCTGCGGCCCAACGTCCTCGACGCGAGCGCCATCATCGACGGGCGGGTCGCCGACCTCGCCGACACGGGCATCTTCCAGAGCCGGTTCGTCGTGCCGTCCTTCGTGGTCGATGAACTCCAGACGGCGGCGGAGGCCGGCGACAAAAACCGCCGGCTGCGCGGCCGCCGCGGGCTCGACATCCTGTCGAGGCTGCGGGCCAGCAAGGCGATCGACATCGAGGTGCTCGCGCCTGTCGACGAGATCGATGCCGAGGCACCGGATGATTCCCGCGTCGTGGCGATGGCCCGCCGGCTTGGCGGCCGCGTGCTCACCAACGACCCCAATCTCGTGAAGATCGCCGGCGTGCGGTCGGTTCAGGCGATCAACGTCAACGAGATGGCGTTGGCGCTGCGGCCTTCCTACGTGGCCGGCGACGAGTTCAGCCTGCGGCTCGTGAAGGCCGGCGAGGAGCCCGGCCAGGGCGTCGGCTATCTCGACGACGGCACGATGGTGGTCGTCGAGGGGGGCCGCGACCAGATCGGCCGCACCGTCCATGTCACCGTGACGAGCACGCTGCAGACCTCCGCCGGCCGGCTCGTCTTTGCCAAGCCCTGACCTCCGCCGAGTCCCCGCCCATGCCCCTCCCGCCGCGCTCCCTCGCGACTGTGCTCCTGGCCGCCGTCGCGGCCTCGTCCGCGGCGCATCTCCCCGCGGACCACTGGCCGCAGTGGCGCGGCCCGCGCAGCGACGGCATCGCCACGGCGCAAACCATCCCCGCCGCGTGGTCGAAGTCGAAAAGCGTGGCCTGGCGCACGCCGCTCCCCGGCCGTGCGGGCGCCACGCCTTGCATCTGGGAAGACCGCATCTACCTCACGAGCAACGAAGGGGACGATCTCGTCCTCCTCTGCGTGAGCGCCCCCGACGGCCGGATCCTCTGGAAGAAGAAGGTCTGCGCTGGCAATCAAGACGCGCGGGCCGGCGAAGGCAACTCCGCGTCGCCTTCGCCGTCGACCGACGGCGAGCATGTCTGGGTGTTCTTCGGCACCGGCATCCTCGCCTGCTACACGACGGACGGGGAAGAAGTCTGGAAGTTCGACGTCGCCGACCGCTTCGGCAGGATCGACATCCAGTTCGGCATGACGAGCACGCCGGTCCTGGACGGCGACGCGCTTTACCTGCAGCTGATCCACGGCGCGATGGTGCTCGGCGACGACACCCGCACCGGCAAGGTGATCCGGCTCGACAAGCAGACAGGCAAGACCGTTTGGGAGGTCGATCGCATCACCGACGCCCAGTTCGAATGCAAGCATTCTTACGCCTCTCCTTTCGTCTACCGCGACGGCCCGCGGGAGTTTCTCATCGTGCACGGCGCCGATTGCATCACTGGCCACGCGCTCGCCGACGGCCGGGAGCTCTGGCGGTTTGGCGGGCTCAACGGCCCCACCGAAACGAACCCCAAGCCGCACGACCAGACGTTTCGGTTCGTCGCCTCCCCCTGCTGCGTGCCCGGCACGATCATCGTGCCCACCTGCAAGGGCGGCCCGACGGTCGCGCTCCGCGTGAGCGACGAGCTCACTGGCGACTGCACCGACAAGAAGTCGGTCGTGCAGTGGGTCAACCCGGTGACCCCCGACGTGAGCATCCCGCTCGTGGCCGACGGCCTCGTCTACCTGCTCCACAAGGATGGCAAGCTGCAGTGCGTCGATCTCGAGACCGGGGCCGACGTCTACTTCAAGCGGACGCATACGGGGCAGCACCGCACGAGCCCGCTCTTGGTCGACGGCCGGCTGATCTTCGGCTCGAACGACGGCTGGGTGACCTCTGTCAAGGCGGGCCGCGAGTTCGAGATGCTCGACTCCGTCGACCTCGGCGAGGCGGTGACGGCGTCGCTCGTGGCCGACGATGGCGT
>JBIIOK010000195.1:0-3822 GCA_044336985.1 Pirellulales bacterium
TTCATGGCAGGAGCCGCCCGTCGGCAAGCTGCCGCACGGCACCGACCCGCCGGGCGAGGGCCTCGGAATGGGTGACGACGACGAGGATTCCGCCCATCTCTTCGGCAAGCTCGCAGAGCAGGTCGGCCACTCCCGCTGCCGTCGCCGCGTCGAGCTGGCCCGTCGGCTCGTCGGCGAGGAGAAGCCGCGGCGAGAGCAAGAGCGCCCGCGCCACGGCCACACGCTGCCGCTCGCCACCGGAAAGCTCCGCTGGCAGGTGACCCATCCGGCCACCGAGCCCCACGCGCGAGAGCAGTTCGCGGGCCCGCATTTCCACGCCGGCCGCGACGCGTCCCGTGGCCAGCGCCGGCAGCACGACGTTGTCGAGCGCGGTCAATCCGTCGAGCAGATGATGCTCCTGAAACACGAATCCGACGTGGCGATTGCGGAAGGCGGCGCGACCGGCCGGCGTAAGCGCGAATGGATCGACGCCATCGAGCCTCACGCTGCCGCCGGTGGGCTCCTCGAGCCCGCCGAGGATCGAGAGCAGCGTGCTCTTGCCAGAGCCGCTCGGTCCCATCACGGCCAGACGGTCGCCATCGCCGAGCGAGAACGAAACGCGGTCGAGCACGCGGAGCGGCCCGCTGGGCGTGGGAAACGATTTCGAGATGCCGTCTACCTCGAGCACGCGCTGCCCCGCTCCCGTGAAAGCCGCCCGGCTACGTGGTCGCCCCGGCGATCGAATAGGGCTCGAGCCGCCCGCGGATGTCGGCCGGGATGGCCACCGGCTCCGGCTTGCGGCCGCGCCGCATCAGGCACCGCACGGCCACGATCCGTCCCTGGGCCACCCAGATGCCGTCGTGCTCGAAGCGAAATGCGAAGGTCACGCTCGTGTGGCCGATCTCTTCGATGCCGACCGCAATGTCCACTTCGTCACCAAACCGCACTGCCGACTTGTAGTCGCACGACGCCTTGACGCGGGGCCAGCTCGCCGTCGCGTCATCGTCGGAGGCCGCCTCGCCCGCAGCAGGCTGATCGACGACGTGCACGCCCGCTGCCCGCAGCAGCTCGTGCTCCGCCGATTCCATCCAGAAGAAGAACGCGGAGAAGTGGACGATCCCCGCGGCATCGGTATCGCGAAACTCGACTCGACGCCGGGTCGTCAGGGCGGGCATTGCAGGGCGTGGGCTACTCGCCCACGTAGGGCAGGAGGGCCATGAACCGCGCACGCTTGATGGCGCTCGTCACGGCATGCTGGCTGGCGGCCGTGCAGCCGCTCTTCCGCCGACCGAGGATCTTGCCCTGGCGGTTGACGAGCTTGCCGAGCAACTCGAGATCCTTGTAATCGACATACATCGGGCGGGGACGCGCGCCATCGATGAAGATGGGATCCTTCCGCTTCACCTTCTGACGCGGCTTGGCCTTCTTCTTGGCGAACTTCGCAAACTTGGGATTGGCTGGGGGCATTGGGGATTCTTTGGTCGGTAAGTGGGGCGAAACTCGAATGGCGTGAACGAAGTGAGCGTCGCATGGATCACGGGGGCCGGAACGATCCCGGCCCCCGTGATGTCATGTGCTGGAGATGCTCTTGGTGAGTCTCCGAAGCGGTCGACTAGTAACGGTCGCCGCCGCGGTAGCCACCGCCACCGCCACCGCCGCCGCCACCGTAACCGCCACGGCCGCCACCGCCGCCGCCGCCGTAACCACCGGAGCGACCGCCGCCTCCGCCCGGACGGGGCGTGCGCTCACGAGCTTCATTCACCGTCAGGGGGCGACCGTTGATCTCCTGCCCGTTGAGGGCATTGATCGCTGCCTGCAGACCTTCGTCGGTCTCCATTTCCACGAAACCAAAACCGCGCGAACGACCGGTCTCACGATCGGAGATCACTTCGGCACTCCGCACGGCGCCGTGCGGAGAAAACATCGCCTCCAGATCGGAGGACGTGGTGGACCAGGGGAGGTTCCCCACGTAAATCTTCCGGGACATATCAAAAACCTCTAGGAATCAGGAGTTGCTCTCGAACCAAAAATCGACTCTTCGACCATCGCCAAGTGCACAAACCTCAACTCCCGAACTGGCTGAGTGCGGACGAACGGTCAGTCGTACGCCGCAATTTCTATCATCTCGGGGCTGGGCAAACAACAGCGGCGGGGGCCCGCGGCCCGAAAACCGGCCCTTGCGGCCCCCCACCCGGACGGAAGCCCCGCCGCCGCCACCGGTTGGGGCCGCCCGTCCCCGGCGCCGCCCGCCTACACTTTTCTTCCATGAGAGCGGTGGTGCAGCGGGCGAGCGAAGCCCATGTGACGATCGGAGGCGACGTGGTCGGCAGGATCGGCCGCGGCCTCGTCGTACTCCTGGGGGTGGAGCAGGGAGATTCGCCCGCCGACGCCGAGTGGCTAGCCACCAAGATCGCCCAGATACGGATCTTCGCCGACGAGGATGGAAAGATGAACCGCAGCGTCCACGAGATCGGCGGCGAGGCGCTCGTGGTCAGCCAGTTCACGCTCCACGCCAGCACCAGGAAGGGCAACCGCCCGAGCTTCATCCGCGCCGCCAGGCCCGAGGAGGCGGTGCCCCTCTACGAATGCTTCCTCGCGGCCTTCGAGCCGCAGGTGGGCCGACCGCTCGCCCGCGGCGTCTTCGCCGCCGACATGCAGGTGAGCCTCGTCAACGACGGCCCCGTCACGATTCCGATCGACTCGCGGCAGCGCGAGTGACGACCGGCGGGGCAGCCGCGGTGGGAGGCGCGAGCGCCTCCGCCGCGGGCCGGGGCATGCCGAACAACTCGCCCTGGAACAAATCGACGCCATCCTCGACGAGACGGGCCAGTTGATCCGGTCTCCGCGTGTATTCCGCGACGGTCGTGATCCCGCGCGCGCGGCAGAGGCTGACCACGGTGCGGACGAATTCCCGCTGCAGCGGGTCGTCATCGACGTATCCGGTCACGAGCTGGTCCAGCTTCACGATCGCGAGCGGCCATTGCGTCAGGTAGCGCAGGCGGCAGATACCGCTGCCGAAGTCGTCGAGCGCGACCGCGACGCCAGATGCCGCGAGACGCTCCAGTCGCGGCCGCACCACCGCATCCGGCACCGCCATGCAGCGCGAAGCGATCTCCAGGATGATCCGTCGCCCCCCGTCCGGCAACCGTCGGATGATTTCGAGAAACGATCCCGGGAACGACTTCGAGACGAAGGTCTCGAAACTCACATTGACCGAGAGCCTCGCCTCCGGATGTGCCGCCAGCATCTCGACCGCCCGCTGCAGCATCATTCGGTCGAATCGTTCGAGCAGGCCGTCCGCCCGCCCCGCCATGAATAGATCGGCCCGCGATGCCAGGTGCCGGTCGCCGGCGCTGAACCGCGCCAGCGCCTCGTGGAATTCCGCCCGACCGTCTCGACCGCTCACCACCGGCTGCAACCACACCTCCCACGAGCCGAGATCCATGCTCGTGGTGAGTTCACGGGTCTGCGCGCCCGTGAACTGCGCCGACCCGGCGACGACCACCCGGTTGCCGCCGGCCATGCGTGCCTCGCCGACCGCGGCCTCCGCGAGCCGCAGGGTGAGATCGTGGTCGCCATCGGTCACGACGGCCACGCCGACCGAGGCCCGGAGCGTGAACCGGGGCTCGAAGCCGGGCACCTCGATCTTGCCCAAGAGCCCGAGCATCCGCTCCGCTCGGCGCAGAAGCTCGTCGTTGTCGGCGTTGGTCACGTAGGCAAGGAAGGAGTCTCCCATCAGCCGACTCGTGAGCGCCGGATAGGGAAAGACCTGGCTCATCACCGACGCCACGCTGAGAAGCACGACGTCGGTCTGCCGGTGTCCGATGTAGCTGCCGATATCCG
>JBIIOK010000196.1:0-3821 GCA_044336985.1 Pirellulales bacterium
TACAGCATTTCGACGGGATCGACGTCGACGATCCAGGCGACGTTGTCGGGAGTCTGGAGCGTGGCGGTGGCGCGACGGACGATGTCGCGGAGGACGTCGCCGTCGGCCCCCTGCATCTGCAGGTGCCAGCGGAAGCGGTCGCGGAGCCGCGCGATCGGCGCCGGGGCCGGGCCGAGCACCCGCACGGACGCCGCCGCGGCGCCGGCCGCCGCCACTTCCTTGCGGAGCCGGTCGACGATGTGGCCGGCCCAGTTCACGGCGGCCTGCTCGTCGACGCTGCGCACGACGAACCGCACCACGCAGCCGAACGGCGGATAGACGAGCGCCTGGCGGATCGGCAGCTCGCTCCGCACGAACGCCTCGTAATCGTGCTTGGCCGCCGCGACGATCGCCGGGTGATCGGGTGTGCTCGTCTGCACGACGACGCGGCCGCCGAGCGTGCCGCGGCCGCTGCGGCCTGCCACCTGCGTGACGAGCTGGCAGGTGCGTTCGGCGGCGCGGAAGTCGGCGAGATGGAGCGCGGCGTCGGCGTGGACGACACCCACCAGCATCACGGCGGGAAAGTCGAGCCCTTTGGCGATCATCTGCGTGCCCACGAGGATGTCGATCTCACGGGCGCGGAAGGCGTCGAGCGTGCGCTCGTGGCTGCCGCGCGACCGCATCGTGTCGGTATCCATCCGCGCCACGCGCACGCCGGGAAACAGCCCCCGCACCTCCTGCTCCAGTCGCTGGGTGCCGGTGCCGCGATGCACGAGGTGCGGCGCGGAGCAGTCCGGGCAGTCGGCCGGCACCCGCGTCACGAGGCCGCAGCCGTGGCAGATGCCGCGATTGCCCGGCTGATGGAGCGTGAGGGCCAGGTCGCACTGCGGGCAGCGGGCGGTGTGGCCGCAGGCGCGACACTGCACGTGGGTGGCGAAGCCGCGCCGGTTGAGGAGCAGCATGACCTGTCCGCCGCTGTCGAGCGCCCACTTGATGCCGGCGGCGAGCCGGGGGCTCACCACGCCGCGCGATCGGCTCTTCGGGTCGCGGAGGTCGACATTGATCACCGGGGGCAACTGGGAGCCGCCGACCCGATCGGCGAGTCGGCACATCTTCCAATCGCCCTCGAGGCAGCGGTGAAACGTCTCGAGCGACGGCGTGGCCGAGCCGAGCACGAGCGGCACACCCTCAGCCCGCGCGATCCACTCCGCCACGTCGCGGGCATGGTAGCGCGGGGCGGTGGCCTGCTTGAACGAGCTCTCGTGCTCCTCGTCGATGACGACGAGGCCGAGCCGCGGAGTCGGCGCGAAGATCGCGCTGCGGGCCCCGACGACCACGCCCACCCGCCCCGCGGCGATCTGCCGCCATTGGTCGTGGCGTTCGGCGGGCGTGAGGTGGCTGTGAAGCACGGCCACGCTGCCGAATCGGGCGCGAAACCGGTCGCACGTCTGCGGCGTGAGGCTGATCTCCGGCACGAGCACGATCGCCTGCTTGCCGGCGGCGAGCGTCTCCTCCACGGCCTGCAGGTAGACCTCCGTCTTGCCGCTGCCGGTCACGCCGAAGAGCACGATCGTCTCGTGGCGGCCCGCGCGCATGGGCGCGAGGATGGAGTCGAGCGCCTGCGCCTGCGCCGGCGAGAGCGCCTCGGGCCGGTCGTGGCTGATGGGCTTCCGCGGCGCCGGCCCGCCGACGCCCTTCTCGACAGCCCCGGCCTCGCGAAGGAGTCCGATCTTCAGGAGCCTCGAGACCACCGCGCGGCTCGCGCCGGATGCCTTGGCGAGATCGTCCGCCGAGCGCGGCTCGGACGCGGCGGCAAGCACGGCCGCCTGTGCCGGCGTGAGTTTGCGGGCCGGACTCACACCGGTCGCCTCGAAGAGTGGCGTGAGCCGCGGCTTTCGGCTCGCCCGCACACCCGACGGCAGCACCGCCTCGAGCACCTCGCCCCAGCGGGCCAGCCAGCGATCGGCCATCCACTTCGTGAGGTCGAGCATGCGTCGCGAGAGCAGCGGCGCGTCATCCTCCACGCCGGCCACCGATTTCAACGGCTGCTGTGGCAGTTCCCCCGACCGCACGGCCACGCAGTAGGCGATCCGCTCGCGATTGCCGCGGCCGAGCGGTACGCGGACCCGACGGCCGGGCTCGACCGCGCCGGCGAGCGGCTCGGGCACGAGATAATCGAGCGGCTTGTCGACCCCGTCGGGCAGGACGACCGTCGCGATCGTCCCGCGGCGCGCATCATCCTCGACCCAGGCGGGCTGGCTTTCGAAGAGTTCGCGCTGGCTCGTATGCTTGGGCATCGGACGTTGATGAGAGCCTACATGAAGGAAGAGCGATGCGCATCGGCCTGTATGGCGGCAGTTTCGACCCTGTGCACCAGGGGCATTTGATCGCGGCGGAATGCTGCCGCGAACAGGCCCGCCTCGACAAGGTGCTCTTCCTGCCGGCGGCGGTCCCGCCCCACAAGCAGGACCGGCCGCTCGCCGAGGCCGCCCACCGCGTCGAGATGCTGAAGCTGGCGACCGGCGGCCACCCCGCCTTCGCCGTCTCGACCGACGAGATCGACCGCGGCGGCGTGAGCTACACCGTCGATACGCTGGCAAGGCTACAGGCGGCCCACCCGGCCGACGAACTGATCCTGATCCTCGGCCCCGACGCGCTCGCCGATCTGCCCACGTGGAGGGAGCCGGCGACGATCCTGGCCCGCGTGGAAATCATCGCCGTCGAACGCGAGGGCGTCGACGACATCAGCGCGATCGTGGCCGCCCCGAAGCTGGCGGCCCTGCTCGGCCCGGAGCGGGCGCAGCGCGTGGCGGAAAATCGCGTGACCTGCCCGGCCATCGGCATTCGCGCGAGCGACCTGCGGGCCGCGATCGCCGCGGGCCGCAGCATCCGTTACCGCACACCCCGCGCCGTCGAGCAATACATCGCCGCCCACGGCCTTTACCAGTAGGACAGGCTTCAGCCTGTCATCACACTGACAGGCTGAAGCCTGTCCTACTTTGCGAGTGCGTCGAGCCTGGCTTTCAGGAGGCGGCTCAGCGGCTGCTCAAAAGCCCGCGGATCGGCGGCCAGCGATTTGAGCAGCACATCGAGACGGTCGGCCGACGGCTGCTCGAGGTTCAGGAGGATGTGGGGCTTGCCGCCCACGGCGCAGGCTCCCCCCGGCAGTTCGCCGAGTGGCTCCTCGCGGACGCGATAGCCGAGATCGCGGGCCAGCTGCAGCGATTCCTCCAGCAAGCCGAGCGTGTCTGCCATGGCGATCCTCGACCAGATTAGCGAGGGCCGCCCGGGCCGCGTGACGGCAGGCCGAGCTGCTCGCGGCGGATATCCATCGCGCGACGGTATTCCACGTAGCGAGCCCGCTGCTCCGGCGTGGTGCGATCGATCATCTGCTTGCGCCAGCGGTTGCGGTCTTCCTCGGTGCGGCTGCCGGAGGGACCGCCACCGGGCGGCCCGCCAGCCTGCTGTGCCCCACCAGCCTGCTGCGAAGCGGCACCCGCCTGGCCTCCCTCGGCGCGTCCGGCATTGCCGCCACCACCAAAGGCGCCCATCACGGCGCCGGCCGTTTCGAAGGCCTTCCGCATCATCTCTTCCTGCTTGATCTGTCGGTCGAGTTCCGCCTGCCGTTTTTCCGGCGGCAGCGCGAAGTAGCCGTCGATCCGCGCCCGCATCGCCGAGCGAAACATGCCCGCCCCTCCCTGCTCCGCCTGCGGCCGCAGATTCTCCGGCAGGCTCTCGATCTTCTGCCGAATCTGCCCCATGGTGGCGACGGCCTCCGCCGCCTCGGCGATCGTGGTCGGCCCCCCCGTCGCCACGAACTTCTGCCGCGCATCCTCCTGGAG
>JBIIOK010000211.1:0-3415 GCA_044336985.1 Pirellulales bacterium
GCCGACACCTCCGCCGCCACCGTCTCCACCGGCACTGGCACCACCTCGATGGTCGCCTTCTGCGCGAGCCGTCGGTAGTAGTCCCAGCGCCACGCCGGCGGATCGCCGGAAAAGCCCGTCTGAAACATCACGAGCATGTTGCGGCCGACCAACTCCATCCGCAGGGCCTCGAAGAGATCGTGCTGCGAGACGGCCGTCGGCCCGAGCCGAAGGCCCGAGATGATGTCGTTCAGCTGGTCGGGGCGCACGAGGTTGTTGGTCCACTGGGCCAGGAAGTCGTTGATCGCCGTGTCGCTCACGACGAGACCGTTCTTCTTTGCCTCCTCGGCGACGAGCATCGTCCGCACGACAGCCTCCTCGCTCTCGGGGAAGAGCGGCAGCCGCGACGGATCTCGGCCGGCGGCCGCGGCCGACTCGACGAGAAACCGGTTCACGACCGACCTCATCGCCACGCCCCGCTCGATCTGGCTTTCCCGGATCTCCCCCCCGCTCCAGGTGGCCGCCACCGGGTCGCCGGCCCCCATCCCGCCTCCCATCTGCAGGAAAGGCGGGAGCACGAAGAAGGCGAGCATCGCCAGGATGGCGACCGCCACAAGCAGGGAACGCTGGTATTTTCGGAAGATGTCGAACGAGCCGGCCATGGCACACCTGGAGTCCGTTGCCCCAACGGCGAAACCGTCGAGGCTTGACAAGTAAAGAGAGGGGAGGGTAACGCTTTCCCGATCGCAGCAGGGCCAGATTGTAGCGCCACGACCGTGTGCGCCAATCCCAAAGCACCACCTCGCGGCACCACTACCATGGCCAAAAAACAATCTGCTACGAAACGCCGCCCCTCACCAAGAGCCTCCGCGGCCGCTGAAAAATCCCCCCAGCCCCGTGGCGACTACCAGCTGGTGATCGTCGAGAGCCCGGCCAAATCGAAGACGATCGGCAAGTACCTCGGCCCGGGATTCGTGGTCGAGGCCTCGATCGGCCACATCCGCGACCTGCCGAGCAAGGCCCCCAAGGGCTCGAAGCAGCCGGTGCCCGGCGTCGACCTCGACCACGATTTCGCCCCGACCTACGAGATCGACAGCGACAAATCGAAGAAGGTCACCGAACTCCGCCGCCTCGCCAAGGGGGCCAGCGAGATCTGGTTCGCGACCGACTTGGATCGCGAAGGCGAAGCGATCGCCTGGCACCTCACGCAGGTGCTCGGCGTCGATCCGGCGAAGGCGAAGCGCGTCACGTTCGACGCGATCACGAAATCGGAGATTCAGCGGGCGTTCCAGTCGCCCCGCGCGATCAACATGCCCCGCGTCGAGGCCCAGCAGGCTCGCCGCATCGTCGACCGCATCGTCGGCTACCAGGTCTCTCCCATTCTCTGGAAGAAGGTCGCCGGCGGCCTGAGCGCCGGCCGCGTGCAGAGCGTGGCGACGCGGATCGTGGTCGATCGCGAGCAGGAGATCCGCGCCTTCACTCCGGCGGAGTCGTGGGAGATCTCGGCCTGCCTGGCGTTCGACGTGGCGCAGGCCGCCTCCCTGCACGCCGAGTGGACCTCCTTCATGGCCCGCCGCGACGAGCGCGGCCGCCCACCATTCGTCCGCGACCGGATGGCCTGGCTCGCCGAGCGGCGGGCGCTTGCCTGCGACATGGTGGAGCTGGGGGGCAAGCCGCTGCGGATCGAGGCCGAAAATACGTCTGCCGCCGACCTCGCCGTGTCCGCCCGTGCCGCCGCCGAGGCCGCGGGGCTCCTCGACATCGAAGTCACCCGCGAGACCGACGCCGAGGGCAAGGGCCGCGCGAAGAACATCGTCAGGCTCGCGGGGCGGCCCGACCCGTCGGCCCGCTACACGGTCGAATCGATCGACGTCACGCGCACCCGGTCGAAGCCCTATCCGCCCTTCATCACGAGCACCCTCCAGCAGGCGGCCAGCAGCCGGCTGGGCATGTCGACCGACCGCACGATGCGGATCGCGCAGCAGCTCTACGAGGGCATCGACCTGCCCGACGAGGGCCGCGTGGGACTCATCACCTACATGCGCACCGACTCGACGAACCTCTCCCGCGAGGCGATCGAGATGGCCCGCGGCTATCTCGAGAAGCGGCATGGCAAGGCCTACGTGCCGGAGAAGCCGCGGTCTTACTCGAGTTCCAACGACAGCGCGCAGGAGGCCCACGAGGCGATCCGCCCGACCGACGCGTCGCGCGAGCCCGAGAAGATCGCCGCCGCCTTGAGCGACGAGCAGTTCAAGCTCTACCGCCTCATCTGGCAGTGCTTCGTGGCCTGCCAGGCCACCGACGCGGAGTGGGATTCCACGTCCGTGCGTCTGCGGCGGACCGACCGCGACACGGGCGCCGTCTTCAAGGCCAACGGCCGCGTGCTGCGGTTCGACGGCTTCTACAAAATCAGCGGCACGCCGAAGGACGACGGCGAGCAGGTGCTCCCCGACTTCGAGAAGGGCACGAAACTCGCCCCCTTCGACATCGAGCCGCGGCAGAAGTTCCAGGCGCCCCCGCCGCGGTATTCCGAGGCCACGCTCGTGAAGAAGCTCGAGGAGGAAGGGATCGGCCGTCCCTCCACCTACGCCAGCATCATCAACGTGATCGAAAACCGTGGCTACGTCGAGCAGCGCGATCGCCGCTTCTATGCCACCGCCTTGGGCGAGGCCGTCACCGGCTTCCTCAAGGATGGCTTCGAGAACCAGTTCATCGAGATCGGCTACACCCGCGAGATCGAGCAGGAACTCGACCAGGTGGCCCAGGGCAAGAAGCGCTGGACCGACGTGCTGCATGAGTTTCACGACGAGCTCAAGCCCAAACTGGACTTCGCGCTCGAACAGGACCACGTGAAGGGCAAGGGCGAACCCTCCCCCTACGCCTGCCCCGAATGCGGCCGGCGGCTCGAATACCGGCTCGGCAAGAGCGGCCGGTTCCTCTCCTGCAGCGGCTACAACGAGAAGGTGATCGAAAAGCCGGCCCCCGCCCCAAAGACCACCGCCAAGGGGAAGAAGCGGAAGCCGGCGAAGCCGAAGGAAGTGCCTGCCTGCACCTTCGCCATGCCGGTCGACCGCGACGGCAAGCCACGGCAGCCGGAGCAGATCGACCTCCTTTCACCCGCGGGTGTGCCGATGGTGAAACGCACCGGCCGATTCGGCGACTTCCTCGTCGAGGACAAGCCGCGGCCCCCGAAGGCGAAGGGCAAGAAGGCGGCCGATGCCCCGGTCGAGCCACCACCGTTCATCCTGAACCTCGACCGCAAGGCGGCGATCAAGTTCCCCTCGCCGCCCCCGCTCGTCACCGACATCGCCTGCCCGAAGTGCGGCGATCTCATGAACCTGCGCGACGGCAAGCGCGGGCCATGGCTCGGCTGCCGCGCCTTCCCGAAATGCCGCGGCCGCGAGGCCTTCGGCAAGCTCGACGAGAAGAAGCAGAA
>JBIIOK010000038.1:0-20210 GCA_044336985.1 Pirellulales bacterium
CCTGCCCGAAGTGCGGCGATCTCATGAACCTGCGCGACGGCAAGCGCGGGCCATGGCTCGGCTGCCGCGCCTTCCCGAAATGCCGCGGCCGCGAGGCCTTCGGCAAGCTCGACGAGAAGAAGCAGAAGGACCTGAAAAAGCAGCTCGACTCGTTGCTCGCCGGCCAGACGAAGCTCTCCCTCACCCGCCGCGACGGCGAGACGCCCGTCACGGAGGGCACGCCTCTTGCCGCCCTGCAGATCGAGGGCGGCGTCGCGGAACTGCCGCGGTTCGAGTAGTAGACCGCTTGCTCCGCAAGCGGATCTGCCAGCTCGCCCAACGCGCCACCGGAACGGCAGAAGTCTCGTCGCGGTGGCCCTCGAGGACTCGGTCCAAATGCTCCTCGAGCTTCCGCCGATTCCGGCGGCTTCCGTTTCAGAAACGGGCGTGGCCAGGCAGGCTGAAGCCTGCTTGGCGACAGGCTGAAGCCCGTCCTACAGGCCGAGCGGGTTTTGGGCGAATGTCTCAGGCACTTCGTCGAGCGCGACGGCATAGGCCGTGGCGTGCGAACGGCAGTGCGAGATGCTCACGAGCACGCAACGGATGCCGAGCTTCTCAGCCACTTCCTGCGTGCCCCCCTTGAGAAACGCCTGCGGGCGGCCGCCGGGGCCGTTGCGGACCTCGACGTCGCGCCAGCTGATGCCCCGCCGCCAGCCGGTGCCGAGCGCCTTGAGCACCGCCTCCTTCGCCGCCCAGCGGCCGGCGAAGTGCTGCGTGGCCATCCGGCGGCTGCGGCAGTATTCGATCTCCGCCGAAGTGTAGACGCGGCCCACGAAGAGCTCGCCGTGCCGCTCGATCATCTGCGCGATGCGGAGGCACTCGGTGATGTCGGTGCCGATGCCCAGGACGTTCATGATGGCCTCCTTGCCGTGGTAGCGACTGTGCCGCGGGTCAGCCCGCAGGCCGCCTTCGCCCGCGCGAGCACGGCCCCCGCCTGCCGACGGGCCCGCGCCGCGCCGTCGGCGAGGATCGCCTCGATCCGCTCGGGGTGAGCCTCGAGCTCATCCCGACGCTTCCGGGCATCGGCGAAAAACGCCGCGGCCGCCTCGACGAGTGCCTTCTTCACCTCGCCGTAGCCGAAGCCGCCGCGTTGATAGAGCTCGGCCATCCGCAGGCGGTCAGCTTCCGGGGCGAGGAGCGCGTAGAGCGCGAAGAGGTGATCGTCAGCGGGATCCTTCGGCTGCTCCATCGGTCGGGAGTCGGTCGTGATCCGCATGATCTTCTTCTTCTGGGCTGGCAGATCTTCGAAGACGTCGATCGTGTTCTCGTAGCTCTTGCTCATCTTCTGGCCGTCGGTGCCAGGCACCTTCGCGCCCGCCTCGACGAGCCGCGGCTTCGGCAGCGTGAAGACCTCGCCGTAGAGGTGGTTGAACGTGCCGGCGAGATCGCGGCAGACCTCGATGTGCTGCACCTGGTCCTCCCCCACCGGCACGACCGTGGCGTCGTAGGCGAGAATGTCGGCCGCCATCAAGACCGGGTAGGTGAAGAGCCCCGCGTCGGCGGCCAGGCCGCGCGTCTTCTTGTCCTTGTAGGCGTGGCACCGCTCGAGGAGCCCCATCGGGCAGACCGTCATCAACAGCCACGTCAGCTCCGTCACCTCCGGCACGTCCGACTGCACGAAGAGCGTGGCCTGCGCCGGATCGAGGCCAAGGGCGACGAGATCGACGGCCGCCGCGTGGACGAGACTCCGCAGCCGCTGGGGATCGCGGACGGTCGTGAGCGCGTGCAGGTCGGCGATGAAATAGAAGGACTCGCCGACCGTCTGCAGTTCGATGTATTGCCGGATCGCGCCGAAGTAGTTGCCCCAGTGAAACCGGCCCGTCGGCTGGATGCCGGAGAGCACCCGCGTGGGGGCCGGCGGCTTCGCGGCGGTCGGCGTGGCTGTGTCAGGCGTCATGCGTGCTCCCGGCGGGCTCTGGGCAGGGGTTGCGCCGCGGCAGGGCGAGTGTGCCGACGATCTCGGCGACCGAGGATGCGCCGATTTCGGCGAGCGCCGCCGGCAGGGCGTCGAGCAGCTTCACCGACGCGATCGGCTCGGCAAAATTCGCCGTGCCCACCTGCACCGCAGACGCGCCCGTGACGAGGAATTCCATCACGTCGTCGATCGTCATGATTCCGCCCACGCCCACGATCGGAATCTCGACGGCCTGCCGCACCTGATGCACGCACCGCAGGGCGATCGGCTTGATGGCCGGGCCGCTCAAGCCCCCCACGACGTTGCCGAGCATCGGTCGGCGCCGGCGCCAGTCGACGGCCATGCCCTGGCAGGTGTTGATCACGGTGAGCGCGTCGGCGCCGCCATCGCGGGCCGCCCGCGCGATCGACGCGATGTCGCTGACGTTGGGCGTGAGCTTCACGAGCACCGGCAGGCGGGTGGCGCCGCGCACGCCCGCCACGACGCTGCGGCAGAGCTGCGGATCGGTGCCGAGGTCCACGCCGTGGCTGACGTTCGGGCAGGAGATGTTGAGTTCGAGCGCGGCGATCCCCGGCACGCCGTCGAGCCGTCGCGCCAGCTCCACGAACTCCGCCTCGTTCGCCCCGGCGATGCTCACGACCACTGGCGCGCCGCAGCCGACGAGCCAAGGGAGCAGCTTCACGAGAAACGAGTCGATCCCGTCGTTGTCGAGACCGATCGAGTTGAGCAACCCCGACGCAGTCTCCACGGTCCGCCACGGCACGTTGCCCTGCCGGGGCAGCGGCGTGATCGTCTTCGGCACGACGCCGCCGAGCCGTCGCAGATCCACGAAGCCGACCATCTCGCGGCCATAGCCGAACGTGCCGGAGGCCACCATAATCGGATTGGGCAGCCGCAGACGGCCGAGCGCGACGGAGAGATCGGGGGCCGGCGCTGATGTGGATGTGGCTGGCCGGTCGGGTTTGGACATGGATGGGGCGTTTTTGGAGGCCGGAAACACCCGAGTGTAGTGGGTTTTCCCAAAGCCCCAAGAACGCCTTGCCGCCCCGCTGATCCGGCCGCCGAAACCCATTTTTTGCCCGGAAATCGCCACTGTGCCGATTGGGTCAAGTTTGCCGGTTATGCCGCCGATAATGAGGTCGGAAGGATCGGTGTCGGCAGGCTTCCGAAGAGGGCCGCTTGTTGACATTAGTCTTTGCCAGCAATAGGCTTCGGTCGAATTCCCAGTGTCGGGAGCGCCGGAGCCGTGACCAAGAAAGACATCGTCCGGACCATCGCCGAACAGATCGATCTACCCCAGCTGCGCACGAAGGAACTGGTGCAGCGGACGTTCGACGCCCTCATCGAGGCGCTCGTGCGGGAGGGGCGGATCGAGCTGAGAAATTTCGGCGTGTTCCAGATCAAGAAGCGGGAAGCCCGCATGGCTCGGAACCCTCGCACGGGCGAAAAGGTGCCGGTCCAGGCGAAAAGCGTGGTGACATTCAAACCTGGCAAGGAGATGGAGGCGCGGGTCCGCGAACTCGACCGTGAGGTGGCTCACCCCACCCATACGGAGGATGCAACGGCTCGCGACACGCCCACAGAGGAACACGGAACGGAGCCGAGCCAGGGACAGGCATAGGCTGGAGAATTTGGGAAGCGGCGAGCTGGCATCGCGTCGGCAGCCGCGGATTAGGTAGATCAACACACAACCTGGCGGGTGATCTCAGACGACGGGATCACGAGGTCACGGAGGACGGAGCGATGAGGAAGGCCGGCTGGATCCTGCTTGCGGGCGTGCTTCTTTCGACGAGCACGGGCTGCCTCATTCCCATGTATTCCGGCGACCCGATCCGCCGCGCCCAGCAGCTCATCTACACGTCGGAAGACCTGCGGGCGATCACCGACGAATGGGAGCGCATCTGGTTCCTCGACCAGCCCTCCCACATGACCCCGTGGCGCACCCACGGTGGCATCCTGTAGTCGCCCAGTTAATCGCCCAATCCGGCTCGGGGCTGCACATGCCCTCTCGGCGGACGTTCGCTACGTACGACCAATCCGCTAACGCGGATCGGTGCCCGCTGCCCTTCGCTCACTGCATGTCCGCTTCGCTTCGGCATCCTGCCTACGCTCGCTCCCATAGCCCGCGAGAGGGCATATGCAGGCCCGAGCCTTCCTCAATCGAAAAACGGGCAGGCTTCGGGTGACCCGTACCCCGCTCGCCGGCGTTGCTGACAAGCGAAGGCAGGATGCCGGAGCGCAGTCAGCACCGAGCGAGCGAAGGGCATGGATGCCCGTAGCGAGCGTCCGGCGACGGGGTACGGGTCACCCGAAGCCGGTTGGCACCAAAAGGCTATATTCGGATGCGCGACGCCTGCTCGACAATGCTTTCGAGCGGCACGATGTTGCCCTTGTTACAGCCGGGGCAGGCCTCCGCGGCCTCGGCCCAGGCTTCCGGCGAGCGGATGTTCGAGTCCCAGAAGGGCCAGGTCTTGCACTGCCGCGGACGCTCCTCGTAAGCGGTGCACTTCCGCGTCTTCTCGTCGAGGAGCACGCAGTCGCCGTTGGTGCGTTCCTTGAGCGATCGCCGCACGCCCACTCGCTTCACGTAGGCCGCCTCGAAGGCCTGCGGCTCCATGCCGACCTTCCGGGCCATGTCGTCGATCTCCTGCTGGTTCACCCAGACGTAGCCTTCGGAGCCCGAGCAACAGTCGCCGCACTGCGTGCACTGGAAGCGAAGCCCGCCGGCGTACCAGACATCCTTCGGAATCCCGGCCATGCAAAACTCCTCGCGTGAACTCTGCTACTTCGAGACCAGCTACTTCGAAACGAGCATCGCGATCGCCGCCACCGTCGCCGCCACGTCGTCGCCCGTGTTGAACGGGCCGAAGCTCAGCCGCACGGTGCCGCCCGAGGCCGTGCCGAGGTGCTCGTGAACCCGCGCGGCACAGTGGAAGCCCGATCGCGCCTGCACGCCCGCCATCTGCTCGAGCAGCATCGCGATCTCCGCGGGATCATAGCCCTCGACCGTGAAACTCACAATTCCCGCGGCGTCCGGCGCCGCGATCACCCGCACTCTCCGCAGGTCGCGAAGCCGCGCCGCGCAGTCGGTCGCGAGGCCGCGGCAAAACGCGGGTCCACGGTCGGCGGGCAGTCCCGCGAGCCAGTCGATCGCGGCGGCAAGCGCGGCGAGCGCCGGCACGTCGGGGGTGCCGGCCTCGAGCCGGTCGATGAAGGCCGCGGGCATGTCGAGCGTGTCGCTCGCGGTACCGGTGCCCCCCTGGATGATCGGCTCGGGCTCGACGCCGGCCCGCGCCCAGAGGATGCCCGTGCCCGATGTGCCCATGAGCCACTTGTGGGCGGGCGCCGCAACGATGTCGGCACTGGTCGACGCGGCGACATCGGGTACGAGGCCGAGCGACTGCGAGGCGTCGAGCAGGAGGAGGCCGCCGCGGTCGTGCGCGATCGTGGCGAGCGCGGCTGCATCCTGCATCGCGCCCGTCACGTTCGAGACATGCGAAGCGACGACCAATCGCGTGGCGGGCCGCCATGCCGCCGCGACGGCCGCCGGATCGACGCGGCCGATGGCATCGCAGGGAATGATGGTCGTCTCGATCACGCCGCGGGTGGCGAGCCAATGGAGCGGCCGCAGCGTGGCATTGTGGTCGGCGGCGGTCGCGATCACGTGGTCGCCCGGCCGCACGAGGCCGTGGATCGCGAGGTTGAGGGCGAGCGTCGCGCCGCCGGGAAACGCCACCCGCGCGGGATCGACACCGCCGAGGAGCTTTGCCACGCGCAATCGCGCCGCGGATCGGATCGAGTCTGCCTCGGCCGCCGCGCGGTAGGCGGCCCGCCCGGCCGCGGCGCCGATCTCGCGGGCCGCCCGCTCCCAGGCCGCGAGCACCGGCTCCGGCTTTGGCCACGACGTGGCCGCGTTGTCGAGGTAGCGGCGCAGGAGTCTCGGTTCCGCCACGCTATCCTCCAATCTGATACATCGCGCGGGCCGGCCGCTCGAACGACGGCGACCCGATGCCGTGGGCCCGCCGCTTGCTCTTCACGCACTCCTCGAGAAGCTCCGCGATTCTCGTGTCGAGATGCTCGTCGTCCTCCGGCGCACCGCCGCGGAGCACCGCCCGCACGTCCCACTCGGTCGTCGAGAAGAGGCAGTTGCGAAACTGCCCGTCGGCCGTGAGCCGCAGCCGGTCGCACTGGCCGCAAAAGGGGGTCGACACCGGATCGATGAAGCCCACGCTGCCGCTGCCATCGGCCCACCGGTAATCGACCGCGGGCTGCCCCGGATCGATCCGCGGCGCCGGCACGAGCGGGCCGATCTCGCGTTCGAGGATCGCCCTCACCTCGGCCCCGGAGAGCACCTGCCCTCCCGACCAGCCCGCCTCGGCGTCGAGCGGCATGAACTCGATGAATCGCAGCTGGAACCCCTCGCGGCGGCAGAACTCCGCCAGGGGCACGATCTCGTCCTGCGTGAGCCCGCGGATCGAGACGGCGTTGATCCGGATCTTTCGAAAGCCGGCCAGCTTCGCGGCGGCGAGGCCGGCGAGCACGCGTTCGAGCCCCGACCGCCGCGCGATCTTCTCGAAGACATCCTCGCGCAGGCTGTCGAGACTGACGTTGAGCCGATGAAGCCCGGCGCGGCGGAGCGGCTCGGCCTGCTCGGCCAGAAGCAGGCCGTTGGTCGTGAGCGCGACATCCTCGATGCCGGGCACCGCGACGAGCTGCCGCACGAGGACCTCGAGGCTCGATCGCACGAGCGGCTCGCCCCCCGTCAGCCGGATCGTGCGGATGCCGAGCCCGGCGGCCACGCCCGCCACGCGGGCGATCTCCTCATAGCTGAGCAGCTCCTCGCGCGGCCGGAAGACGGCGTCGAGCGGCATGCAGTAGGTGCACCGCAGGTTGCAACGGTCGGTGACGCTGATCCGCAGGTCGGTGTGGACGCGGCCGAAGCCGTCGATGAGCGTCATGGCGCGGCCTCCGGCGCCCGTTCCGGGTGGACCCACGTCCGCGCGCCGTCGACCGCCTCCTCGCGTTTCCAGACCGGCACCACCCGCTTCACCTGCTCCATGAGCCACTCGGCCGCGCCGAATGCCTCGCGGCGGTGCGGGGCGCTCGCGGCGATCGCCACGCTCGCCTCTCCCACGGGCACCGTGCCGAGCCGGTGCACGATCGCGCAGGCCACGAGGCCGAACCGTGCGACCGCCTCATCTCGCAGCCGCTCGAGCTCTCCGCGGGCCATCGGCTCGTGCGCCTCGTAATCGAGGCTGCGGGTGACGAGGCCATCGGTGATGCCACGGGTGGTGCCCACGAAGAGCACGTTCGCGCCCGCCGCATCGCTCGCCACCGCCGCGAGCACAGCAGCCGTGTCGATGGCTCCATGCACGAGGCTCACCGTTTCGATTCGCTGCATCGCCGCTAGCCTCCGCTCACCGGCGGGATGATCGCTACGTCGCTGCCCGTGGCCACCGCATCCTCGTCGCGGGCATAGCGGCCGCCGACGGCGACCGCGCTCCTGGCGAGCAACGGAACGATGGCGGGCACAGCGTCGGCCACGGCCGATCGCAGGTCGGCGACTGTGCCGCCGCTCCAGGGGATCTCGAGCCGGCGGCAGCCCGCGGCCTCGGCCATTCCCGCGAACAGGCTGATCGAGAGCATCGGCGGTGCCGTGTGGTTGAGGTTCAACTGGTGGTCAGCCGGCCGCTGCTGGCGGACAAGAGCCCGTCGAGTTCGGCGGCGGCGGAGCCCTCGAGCGATCCATATGCCTTCGCCAGGAGTTTCACTGGATGCACCGTCGGCTTGGTGGTGCCCTGCTCCATTTGTAGCCGGCAGGCGCTGCACTCGGTAGCACCCGCCTCGACCCCCGCGCTCCGCATCGCCGTGACGAGCCCCATGCCCGCACGCAGGCTCGCGCGGTAGTGCTCCCGCGCCAGGCCGAACGTCCCGGCCATTCCCGAGCAGCCGCGGTCGGCCGCCTGGACCGAAAGGCTGGGCACGAGCCGGAGCAGGTGCTCCGCGGGGCTGGTGCCGCCCCGTGCTCGAACATGGCAGGGGGCGTGGTAGAGCACCCGCGACGGCACCGGCGCGAAGTCGAGCCGCAGGCGGCCTTCGCGGTGGAGTTCCCAGAGGTAGCTCGTCGCGTCGGTCGTGGCCTCGACCACCCTTGCCATGTCGTCGTCGTCGAGGAGGAGCGGGTAGTCGTGGGTGATGCAGGTCACCGCCGCCGGCTCCGTGCTCACGATCCGGTAGCCGAGGCGGACCGCCTCGGCGAGGATCCGCATGTTGGCGCGGGCGAGCTTCCGCGCCGCGGCCACGTCCCCCTCCGACACCATCGGCATTCCGGAGGAGACCTGCCGCGGATCGATGAACACGCCGATCCCATTGCGCTCGAGAATCGAGACAAAAGCCTGCGCCAAGAGCGGGTCGTGCCGCCGCGCGAAGGTGTCGAGAAAATAGAGCACCCGCGGGCCGCCGCGGCGCGAGGGCCGCGTGAGCCCGCGGCGAGCGGCCCAGCGCATCGTGCGGTTGCCGGTCAGCGGCGGAAGCTTACGTCCCTGCGCGATGCCGAGCGTCTTCTCCATGAGCCACCGCGCCCGCCGGCTCTCGAGCGCCCGGTTGGCGAGCGGCGCGAACCGGCCGGCCAGCCCGCTCAAGCCATCGATCCGCGACCGCACCCAGGCGGAGCCGCTGAGGCTGTTGGCCGCCAGGTGCGCGGCCTTTATTTCGGTCACGAGCGCGGGGATGTCGACCCCGGCGGCGCAATCGACCCGGCACTGGTGGCAGTTGAAGCAGGTGTCGGCGATGGCACGGACCGCGTCGTCGGAGAGCAGCTTCGGATCGAGGCGGCCGGAGAGGAGCGACGCCATGAGGTTTGCCTTCGCGCGGGGCGACGATTCCTCCGCGGCGTCCTCGCGATACCGGGGGCACATCCGCACCGCCGCCGACTGCGTGCGACAGGCACCGCAGCCGTTGCAGGCGTCGACCTCGTCGGCCAACTTTCCGGGCGACCAATTGAGGACGGGCAGAAACGAAGCGGAAGCAACCGTCGCGGCCGCAGGCTCGGTGACGGCGGCCTCCGCCGCGACGAGCGCCGGCCGAAATGTCGCCGCCTCCGCACCGGCCCTGGTGATCTTGCCGGGATTGAGGATGCCGTAGGGGTCGAAGAGCCGCTTCACGTCGGCAAACACCGCTGCCAGTTCGGGAAAGAATCGCTCGAAGAACGCGGTGCGGGAGAGCCCGAGGCCCTGCTCGCCGCCGATCGTGCCGCCGACGGCCACCACCTCCGCATAGAGCGCCTCGGCGAGCCGCTCCAGGCGATCCCGCTCCGCCGGATCGCGTGGCTCCGCGTGGGGCCGCACGTGCAGCTGGCCGTGGCCGGCGTGTCCGAAAAGGAGCGCCGTCGTCCCCTGCTGTTTGAGCACCGCCTGCAGCCGCCGGAGAAACTCGGGCAGCCGGTCGGGCGGCACGACGAGGTCTTCGACGAATGGCACCGGCCGCGACGCTCCGCGGACGCCGTGCAGCGTCGAAACGAGCTGCCGCGAGAGATCCCAGAAGAGCGCCGCATCGATCGCGTCCTCCGCCCGGCGCATGTCGATGCACAGCCGCTTCACCGCCTGGATCCGCCGCATCGCCTCGTCGAGCCGCGCGCCGCAGGTGGCCGCATCATCGCCGGCGAATTCCACGAGCAGACCGGCGTCAGCCACCGGCGGGATGAGCAGGTCGAAATGCACCTTCGCGCTGCGGGCGAGTGCGAGGTGCCGCTTGTCGAAGAGGTCGCAGGCGCTCGGCTCGAGGGCTTTGAGCCGCAGCGCCGCCTCGGCGGCCTTCTCGAGCGATTCGAAGAGAAAGAGCCCCACCGCCGCCGCGCCATCGGCCGGCACCGTCTGGAGCGTGGCCTCCGTGACGATCGCAAGCGTGCCCGCCGCCCCGCAGAGCAGCCGCGGCAGGTGGATCCGGCCCTCGTCTTCGAGGTCGTCGAGACGGTAGCCGCCGTGGGCGAAGCGTTCGGCGGGCTGCGACCGCGCGATCACGTCGCGCGACGAGCCGAGAATCGCCGCCATGCCGCCGGCGAGGTGGGCGAGCCGCGCAGCCGCCGGATCGTTGCCCGGCTCCTGCGGTGGCGAGGGCAGCGTCGGCACCAGCTCCACGACCGAGCCGTCGGCAAGCACGGCCTGCACGGCGGCGATCCGGCCCCGGACGGCGCCGTGCCGCAGGAACCGGCTACCCGACGTGTTGCGGCCGATCATGCCGCCGAGCGTCGTCACGCCGGCATTCGCGGGATCGGGGCCAAACGCCCGACCGAGCCGGGCCAGGTGCTCCTCGAGCTGGGCGCCAACCACGCCCGGCTGCACCCGCACGCTCTCGGCCGTGGTCGCGACGATCCGCCGCATGAACCGCGAGCAGTCGATCACGATCCCGCTGCCGAGCGAATCCCCCGAAAGGCTCGAGCCCGCGCCGCGGGCGTGCACCGGGATGCGGGCCTCCGCGGCCCAGGCCACGGTCGCGGCGACGTCGTCGGTGTCGCGCGGCCGGACGATCGCCAGCGGCCAGACCTCGAACAGGCTCGCGTCGGTCGCGTAGAGCGCCCGGCTCGCGTCGTCGCAGAGCACCTCGCCGGCGACGAGTCCCCGCAGGTCCTCCTCGATCCGCTTCCGCTCAGGAGCCATGGGTCGCTTCTGTGGGGGCCGGCCGGACGCCGCCGCGCATCCGCGCGAGCTGCTGCCGGTGCTTCTCGTGGGTCTCCAGGTCGAAGCCGCCGAAGCTGCCCGTGATGCCCTCGCCGCGATACCGCGCGCCGCAGCGGTAGCAGCTGAGGCAGTCGGGCATGAAGAGGTAGAGCACCACGTCGACGAGCGCCGTGCCGAAGAGGATCGCGAACGTGAGCACGGCCTCGCGCCACGCCCAGGCGATGCAACTGGCGGCGAGGCCCGCCACCACGATCCAGAGACCGAGCCGCTGCGGAAAATCCTTACGCGCAAAAAGCTCCGTGCTCGGGCAGACGAGGCACCGCCTCAGCTTCGGCGGCGGGCCGGGGGCGATCCCGTCGGCCGGCACGTCGACCGCGGCCTGGCATGCGGGGCACGCGAGCCGCGGGAGCGATTCGATGGCGTCGAGGGTGACGGTGGTATCGCAGGCCGGGCAGGCGTAGGTGATTCGCATGGGGTCGATCCTTGCCCGGGGGCGGTTATCGCGTCATCAAGAGCTGCGAGGAAAGTTCACCAATGATCGCGGCGATGCAGGCCACATAGAGGATACCCGTGGCGCTCTGCGTGTTGGGAATGTCGAGTGTTTTCCGGCTGAGCCAGAGCAATCCCGGCAGACCGACGAGCCCGGCGAGCCAGCGCAGCGAGACGAGCGCCACGGTGGCGGGGTCGATCGCGGCGCCGGCGGCGCGTCCCGGCACGAGCGTGCCCGCGGCGAAGGCGGCCGCGGCGGTCACGGCCAGCTGGGCCCCCCAGGCGACGAGGGCCCAGTCGATCAGCCGCCGCAACGCATCGACCCGCATGCCCGGCGCGTTGAGATACCAGTGGCCGAGCAGCATCGCGTGAACGGTGAGCCCGACGACGAGCCCGGATAGCAGCCGCGCAAGCGCGGGCATTCCCGGCGCAGGCCATCCCGGCGACAACCAGACCGTGGCGGCGGCGAGCAGCGCCGCGCAGACTCCGCAGAAGACGAGCCCCGCACGGCGCCGTTCGGCGAGCCACACGATGCTCCCCATCCAGGCGGCGATCGCCGTCACCGCCGGCAAGAGCCAGAGCGAACCCGGCACCGCCGTGCGGGCCAGGAGCGCGGCGAACGTCGAGAGGCCGAGGATCACGAGAAGGTTCACCCGGAAGAATCCGCCCGGCACAAGCGCAGCAGGCGTGAGCACGAGGGCCAGCGACAGCCCCCACCCGAAGCGGCAGAGAAAATCGACCAGGAGCGTCATGCGGTCGCGGCGCGGCGGCGCACTATGGGGGCCGCGGCCCTCACGGCGTCCTGCTTCCGTAAATGAGCGACATCACCTCGGCCCGGCTCGAAACGTTCGAGCGGAAGATGCCCTTCATCGCCGACGTCACGCAGAGGCTGCCGGGCTTGCGGACGCCGCGAATCGTCATGCAGGTGTGCGAGGCTTCGACGACCACCGCCACGCCCTTGGCGCCGAGATCGTCGACGAGCAGGTCGGCGATCTGCTCCGTCATCCGTTCCTGCACCTGGGGACGGTGCGAGACCACCTCGACGATCCGCGCGAGCTTACTGAGGCCCAGCACGCGGCCATCGGGCAGATAGGCGATGTGGGCATGACCAATGAAGGGCAGCAGATGGTGCTCGCAGACGCTGTTGAACGAGATGTCGCGGACGAGCACGATCTCGTCGTACTTCTCCGTGAACGCCTTACGGAGGTGCACCTTCGGATCCTGGCGCAGGCCGCTGAACATTTCGGCGTACATCCGGGCCACGCGGGCGGGCGTCTCGAGCAGTCCCTCACGGTCGGGATCCTCGCCGACGGCGAAGAGAATCTCGCGGACGGCCCGCTCGATCCGGGCATGATCGACAGAGTGGTGGGAGTCGTGCGTCATGCCCCCAACTCTAATTGACGGAAAACTCGGGCGGAAACCGCCGCGCTGGCGCGGCCGCGGGGCGCGTGGCGATCGCCTCGAGCAATAGCGCAGCCCGCTTCAGCACGTCGCTCTCCGCGAGCAGCCGCATCTTCCATTCGAGGTCGAGGTCGAGGGTGTAGGCGACGATGTCGGCGAGCATTCCGAGCGTGATCTGGGCGCCGAGAAGCTGGTCGAGCTGCTCGTAGGCGTCGGGGATCTTCGGCATCGCCTGCTTGAAGGCGGCGAGCAGCCGCTGCTGGAGCGCCGCGGCCGCCTCCGCCGGCACGTCGTCGGGGAGGTGGTCGTCCATCAGCTCCGCCTCGACGACGCGAAAGACCTTCTTCGGCGGCAGCTCGCGGACGAGCCGCAGCCTGCGCACGCCCAAGAGCAGCACGTTGTAGGTCCCCTCGGGGGTGCGTTGGTGCGTCGCCACGCGGCAGAGGCAGGCGGTCGACCTGAGCGTGGGCCGCCCGTCGTAGTGCTGCTCCCAGCCCGGGGCCAAGACGCCGAGGGCGATCAGCCGGTCGTCCTCGATCGCCTCCTCGAGCATCGCCTTGTAGCGCGGCTCGAAGATGTGCAGCGCCTGCATGACGTGCGGAAACATCACCAGGTTCGGCAGCGGAAAGACCCGCGCCAGGCCGGAGAACTGGTCGGGGGAGAACGAGAGCGGTTCGTCGGCCATGGTCGTGTCCGCGGTTCGGTCCTTCGCACCGGCCCGATTCAGGCTGGGGGCGGGTCGAGATGGATTTCAGGCAGCAGTTCGGGGTCGAGTTCGATAGAAGGAAAGTCCTCGGTGCTCGCCGCCACTTCGGCGAGGCAGGTGTCGAACGCCTTCAGGAAGGTGTCGATGTCGAGGCCGAGATGCTTGGGCGCATAGGGCTCGAGGTAGCCGTGGACGCTCTTGTGCAGCTTGCGGGCGCCGCGGATGTTGCCATTGCCGAAGTGATAAAGGGCGACGGCCGCCTGGATGAGGCCCTGGTAGAACTTTCGCGAATCGCCGCGATACTCGGTCCAGAGTTCCTCCCAGACCTCGTGGCTCTCGTAATAATCGCACTCGTTGAATTTCTCGATGCCCGAGAGATAGAGCGGATCGTAGTCTGAAGGCGTTTCCATCGATGAATGGTATCACCTCGAGCAAATCGGCGGAGGGCGGCTCCGGCCCCCCGCGTCGGGAATCGAAGGCGGCCCGCCTGAAACGGGCCGAGGCGATCGCCGAACGGCTCGGCCGGACCTACCCCGGGGCCGAGTGCTCACTCGACTTCAAGAACCCGTTCCAGCTGCTCGTGGCGACGATCCTCTCGGCGCAGTGCACCGACAAGCGGGTGAACATGGTGACGGGCCCGCTTTTCGACCGCTGGCCGACACCCGCGGCCCTCGCGGCCGCCCGGCCCCGGGAGGTCGAGCAGGCGATCCGCAGCACAGGCTTCTTTCGGGCAAAGGCGAAAAACATCCTCGGCTGCTGCCAGGCGCTCGTCGAACGGCACGGCGGCACGGTGCCGGAATCGCTCGCCGAACTCGTGAAGCTCCCCGGCGTGGGCCGCAAAACGGCGAACGTCGTGCTCGGCACGGCATTCGGCCGGGCGGAGGGCGTCGTCGTCGATACGCACGTCGGCCGGATCTCCCGCCGGCTCGGGCTGACGCGGCACGCCGATGCCGTCCGGGCCGAACGCGACCTCGTCGCCGTGGTGCCGCGAGAGCACTGGATCGGCTACAGCCACAGGCTCATCGAGCACGGCCGGGCGGTCTGCACGGCCCGCTCGCCCAAGTGCGACCGCTGCGCGCTTTCCGATCTCTGCCCGAGGGTGGGCGTCGCGCCGCCGGCAAAACGCTCCCGCCCGACGAGGGCGCGGGGAAAACGACGCTGTTCCTGACAGCCCGGCGCCAAAACCGTACAATCTCCATTCGCTCGTCCGTCCGCCACGCCCCAAGGGACCGCGCCATGATCCTCTCCGGCAACGAGATCAAGCAGCAGCTCGGCGGCAACATCGTCATCGAGCCCTTCGACGAGCGGAAGCTCAATCCTAACAGCTACAACCTCTCGCTCCACGACGAACTGCTCGTCTACGAGGAGGTGGTGCTCGACATGCGGAAGAGCAACCGCGTGGAGCGGGTGCGGATCCCGGAGGAAGGGCTCGTGCTCACTCCCAACCAGCTCTACTTGGGCCGCACCGTGGAGCGGACCGAGACACACAACCTCGTGCCGATGATCGAGGGACGCAGCTCGATCGGCCGGCTCGGACTCTTCGTGCACGTCACGGCGGGCTTCGGCGACGTCGGCTTCTGCGGCTATTGGACGCTCGAGATGTTCGCGGTGCAGCCGGTGAAGATCTACCCCGGCGTGTCGATCTGCCAGCTCTTCTTCCACCAGATCACCGGCGACATCACCGAATACGCGAGCGACAAATACCAGAACAACCGCGACATCCAGCCGAGCATGCTCTTTCGGGAGTTGGGCGCAGACACCGACCCAAATCCGCAGCTGCATCTCGAATTCGGCGCGGAGCGGCCCGGCCGGCGGGCTCCCAGCGGCGCAGCGAGATAACCCCCGATGCTCCCGAAGCTGCTCGCCTGGATCGCCTTTGCGGCGGCCCTGCTCGCCTCGGTGCTCGCCGCCGCCGGACTCTTCGGCGGCGAGGCGCTCGGTGATCTCGGCTCCATGTTGATTCTCTGGGGCAGCATTCCGCTCCTGTGCGTGGCGATGCTGCTCGCCGTGGCGGTGCTCGTCATGGGCGCTTTCCGGTAGTCTTCCGGTCTTCCATCCCATCCCAAAATCCATTCCATCCCATTTGAAAGGCGTTTTCGCGTGCTTCGAAGTCACACCTGCGGGGAACTGCGGCCGTCGCATCTGGGCGAAAAGGTCACGCTCTGTGGCTGGGCGGACCGCGTCCGCGACCACAAGGGCGTGATCTTCATCGACCTGCGCGACCGCTGGGGCCGCACGCAGGTGGTGATCGGCCCCGGCAGCTCGGCCGAGGCGCTGGCCGCCGCGCGGCTCGTCCGCGCCGAGTGGGTGCTGCGGGTGCGCGGCACCGTCGGGGCGCGGCCCGAGGGCACGACCAACCCGAAGCTCGCCACAGGCGCGATCGAGGTGGCGTGCGACACGCTCGAGGTGCTCAACGAGGCGGCGACGCCTGTCTTCCAGCCGGGCGCGACCGAACTGCCCGGGGAGGAGGTGCGGCTCGCCCATCGCTGGCTCGACCTGCGGCGGCCGGCCATGCAGGAGAACATGTTCCTGCGCAGCCGGATCGTGAAGATCATGCGCGATCATTTCGACGAACTCGACTTCATCGACGTCGAGACGCCGATGCTCGGCCGCAGCACGCCGGAGGGGGCCCGCGACTACCTCGTGCCCAGCCGGCTCGACCACGGCGCCTTCTTCGCGCTGCCGCAATCGCCGCAGCTCTACAAGCAACTCCTGATGATGGCGGGCTTCGACCGCTACGTGCAGGTGGCGAAGTGCTTCCGCGACGAAGACCTGCGGGCCGACCGGCAGCCGGAGTTCACCCAGCTCGACGTGGAGATGTCGTTCGTCGAGGCCGACGACATCATCGGCGTGATCGAAGGGCTCGTGAAGCGGACAGCCCGCGAGATCCTCGGGCTCGACGTCCCACTGCCGCTGCCGCGGCTCACCTGGGACGAATGCATGGAGCGGTTCGGCCACGACGCCCCCGACCTCCGCTATGGCCTCGAAATCACCGACCTCACGGTGCTCGCGAGCGAGAGCGACTTCCGCGTCTTCCGGGGGGCCGTTGAGAGCGGCGGCCGGGTCCGCGGCATCCGCGTGCCAGGCGGCGCGGGACGATTCTCGCGCAAGGAACTCGACGAACTCACGGCGCTCGCCGTCGAGGCCGGGGCCAAGGGGCTGGTCTGGCTCAAGGTCGAGGAAAACGGCGATTGGTCCGGCCCTGTGGCCAAGAATCTCGGCGGCATCGCCGTCGCGCTTCGCGAGAAGCTCGGGGCGGCCCCCGGCGATCTCGCCCTCATCGTGGCCGACTCATTCGAGGTCTCCTGCAAGGCGCTCCACACGCTCCGCAAGCGGCTCGGCGTGGCGCTCGGGCTCTACGACCCCGATGCGATGCACTTCTCGTGGGTCGTCGACTTTCCGATGTTCGCCCACGATGCCGAATCGGGTGGCTGGGCCTCGATGCACCATCCGTTCACGGCGCCGCGGCCGAGCGACCTCGATCTGCTGGAGGGCGATCCAGCGGCCTGCCGGGCGGTCGCCTACGATCTCGTGATCAACGGTTCGGAGGCCGGCGGTGGCACGATCCGAATCCACGACGGCGCCACGCAGGAGAAGGTCTTCAAGCTGCTCGGCATCTCACCGGAGATGGCCCGCGAACGCTTCGGCTTCCTGCTCGACGCCCTGCGGAGCGGCGCCCCGCCGCACGGCGGCATCGCGCTGGGCATCGATCGCTGGGTGATGCTCTTCGGGAAACTCGACAGCATCCGCGACGTGATCGCCTTCCCGAAGACGCAGAAGGCCAGCGACCTCATGACGGGGGCCCCGTCGGTGGTCGAGACGAAGCAACTGGTGGAACTCGGCATCCGCGTCGTGGTCCCGCCGAAGCCGGAGGAGCAGCGGAAGGGCGACTAGCTCAATTGGTCAGAGCACCTCGTTTACACCGAGGGGGTTGGGGGTTCGAGTCCCTCGTCGCCCATTCGCCGGCTCACCGGCGGCAGAAGTCTCCTTCGCGCTGCAATTTCTCCGCTCACGACCTGTGGCGCTGCTGACCCCAGAAGGTCGAAATTGCAGACGCTCGTCGAGCTTCCGCCGACCGGCTCACCGTCGAATGCGATCACGGGAGGTTTGAGTTAAAAGCAGTTATTGCGAACCTCCTGGATGATCAGCTCCTTCAGCCGCTGGATCGCCTGCTTCTCCTGGGCCTTCGCGTCCTGCCAAAACTGCCGCAGTTCGTCGCGCCACTCGGCGTTGGCCATGTACTGGTCATACCGCCACAGCGAGTCGAGCCGCCGGCTCAGTTCATGCACGAGATCGTGGTCATGGTCCGCGCACCCGCTCGTCTCACCCAGGTGGCTCAGTTCCCTTTCGGCGGCAAGAAACATGGTCTGCTCTCCTCTCGGGGTTTGGTCGGCGTCGGAACAGCCCGGCGCGTCGCTGCAATGAGATCGGGCGCCCGCACCTCCGATGCAAACCGGAGGGAATGGAACGCGGTTTTCAGCCACGTCGGCGGAGGACACTTTCGCCTGCTCCCGGGGCGGAGCTATGCTGTCGAGTCTTCACCAGCGGAGGGCAAGCCCGCGGCCAGCCATCGCCATGAGCATGCACGAGCCCGAACGCGCCCCGTCGCCTCCGGACAGGTTTCTCGAATCGTTCGACAACTGGGCGCAGATCCTACGGCAGGCTGAAACAGGCCGGCCTCCAGCCCCAGCCCCGACGGCGATTCCGGCTTCGGCGGCGAACGCCGCCCCTGAAGCGCTGCCCTACCGACCGATCCTGCGCAAGCCGACGGCGATTTTGTTCGTCGTGGACGACGCTGGCGAAGGGGGCGAGGTGATTCGCCTCCGTGGCGACCGGTTCGTGATCGGCAGGACGGAGGGCGATCTCGTGATTCCCCACGACATCTCGATGGCCTTGCGGCACGCGCAGATCGAGCGGCTGCCCGACGGCGGCTGGCAGCTCTCCGACCTCGACAGCGGCCCCGACCGCGGCACGTTCGCGCGGGCCACCACGGCCAAGCTCAAGAACGGCAAGGTGCTCCAGCTCGGCACGACCCGTTTTCGGTTCGAGTCGCTCGATGTGACCGAAGCCTGGCTCGTGGAACTGGCGGCCACGGGCACCGGCCGCCGCCACGAATGCCTCGCGCCCTCGACCCTGATCGGCCGCACCGGCGGCGGCTGCCCGATCTCGATCGATGACCCGTTCGTGAGCCCGGTGCACGCCGAACTACGGCGCAAGCCTCGGGGCTGGAGGATCGAGAACCGCGGCCTGAACGGGCTCTGGGTGCGCATCGACGCGCCAGTGCGGCTCTCGGTGCCGTCGCAATTTCTCTGCGGCGAGCAGCGGTTCGTCTTCGTTCCGCTCGGCTGAGCCGCCAGCGGACTCACTCGAGGAGCCACTGCGGCAGCCGCCGCACGCGTCCCTCGCGATCCACGCAGACGACGACGGTCCGCCCCGTGGCGATGATCTGCTTGTCGCGAATCACCTCGTAGGCATGCTCGATGCTCGCGCCGCCAACCTTTTCTACGTAGGTGCGGACGAGCAGAACATCGTCATACTCCGCCGCCACCCGATAGCGGCAGGAGGCCTCGCCGACCACCAGAAACAGCCCCGCTTCCTCGAACTCCCGGTAGGTGGCCCCGCGGGCCCGCAGCATCTCGGTGCGGCCAATCTCGAAGTACGTGAGGTAATTGGCGTGGTGTACCCGCCGTTGGGCGTCGGTCTCCTGATAGCGAACCCGGATCTCGGTCTCGTGAACGGCGAGCGCCATGTCGGCCTCCATGTCCTGCGGGCCGCGGCCGCCTTCGTTGGGCTAGCTTCGTTGACCTAGGGGAGGCCGAGACTCTATTCTTTTTGTCCCGGGGGAGGCAAAGCCTCCCCCGCCACGCGGAGAGTTTCGAGTGAGCATTGGAGACGAGGGCGAAGGCGGATCGGTCGGCTTCGCCACGGCCCGTGGCCGCAACTGGCCGACGCTTCGGCAATTCACCGTATTTCTGGAGAACCGCGTCGGGCAGCTGCTCGAGGTGGTCCGCCGCTTCGACGGCTCGAAGGTGCGGATCGTCGCGCTGTCGATCACCGACTCCGGCGAGTGTGCCTTCGTCCGTTTCCTGCTCAGCCATCCGGAGCAGGGCCGTGAGATCCTCGAGAGAGCGGGACTCGCGCTCATCGAGAGCGATCTCATCGGGGTCGAATTGCCCGACGGCCATCAGCCGCTGCTGCGGATCTGCACGGCGCTGTTGCAGGCGGAGGTGAACATCATTCAGGCCTATCCGATCCTCGCCCGCCCCCGCGGTCGCCCGGCCGTCGCCCTGATGGTGGACAACTCCGAGATGGGGCTCGAGACACTGAGCGCGAAGGGCTTCACGATGATCACCGAGGGGGATCTGGACGAGGAGGGGTGATCCCCGGACATCACTCGAACATCCCGTCGGGAAGTCCCTCGACCTGACGCACGACGATCTTCTGCACCGATTCCCATGCCACGGCGGTGAGCGTGACGGTTCCATCGGCGGCCTGGTTGGCGAACAGGCCGTGCGTGCCACGCGACCACCGCGGCTCGTACCACTGCGGCAGGATCACGCCGCCGCCGGTGACGTGGATCTCGAACTTGCCACCGTGCTCGCGCTCGGCCCAGAGCCGGGAGACGAGTTGCGCGGTCGGATTGTCGGCCACCCCGGCGGAATCGTAGTCGTTCGCATAGTCGTCGGCGGGCTCGTTGGCCACCACGTTGCCGATGCCACTCGAGCCGACCTCCGGCATCGCTTCCTCATCGGCCGGGACCTCGACGGCAGCCCCGGCACCCGATCCGCGCGAATGATCGGCGGAAACCGCATCGAAGAGCCCCGCAAACTCGTTCTTCTCCGACAGCGATTCGGCCGCGATCGCCGGTGCTTCGGTGATCGCCGGTGCTTCGGCCGTCGCCGGCTCTTCGGGAGTTGGAAAAATCGCCGGCTCCTGGTTCTCGGCCGGATGCCCGGTGTCGGCGGTGCCCGCCTCGCTTCCGGGG
>JBIIOK010000066.1:0-13712 GCA_044336985.1 Pirellulales bacterium
GATCGCCGGTGCTTCGGTGATCGCCGGTGCTTCGGCCGTCGCCGGCTCTTCGGGAGTTGGAAAAATCGCCGGCTCCTGGTTCTCGGCCGGATGCCCGGTGTCGGCGGTGCCCGCCTCGCTTCCGGGGGCGGGAATCACGACGGCGATGCCGCACTTCGAGCAGGCCCCGCGTTTTCCCGCGAGCTTCGCGGCGACGACGATCCGATGCCCGTTGGCACACGAAAACGTGATCTGCTCGCCCGCCACTTTCGGCGGCGTACGCGGCACGATCCTGGTTTTTTCTTCGGACATCGTCGGCCCCTCGTCGGCTCAAACGCCAATCAGAGTCTAGCGTGGGAATGGGCGCCTTGACGGCCGACGGCCCGGCTCTGACACTGCCCCATTCCCCTCGATCCCCGGGTGCGCCGGGGCGATTGGCCCTGTTTTTCCGATTCTGCCGGTGGTGCCATGTCGATCCAGGTGGTCTGCTCGGGCTGCAAGTCGCGGTTCTCGGTGAGCGACCAGTTCGCCGGCCGCACCGGTCCCTGCCCGAAGTGCAAGAAGACAATCACGATCCCGGCCGCCCCGGCGAAAGCGGTCGTGATCCAAGAGCCCGACGCCCCTGTCACGACGTCGCAGGGCGCCGGCCGCATGCCGACGGCGCCGATCGTCAGCACCGAGAAGCCGCCGTCACGCTGGAAACTGGCCGCGGTGACGGCGGGCGCGATCGCGGCGATCCTGGCGGCCTTTATCGCCCGCGTGGTCTGGGGCCCCGGCCTCGCCCCCACCTGGTTCCTCGGTTTCGGCGCGGTCATCCTCGCCCTGCCCTGCGTGCTCGTGGGCTATAGTGTCGCGCGGGAGCGGGAGCTCGAGCCCTACCGCGGCCGCCCGCTCCTCGTACGGGCGATCGTCTGCGCCGCGGTCTATGCCCTGCTCTGGGGAGTGCGCGGCTTCATCCCAACCGAAATGACGACCGAGATGTGGCAGTGGCTCTACATCGCGCCGCTCTTCTTCAGCGCGGGCGCACTGGCGTCGCTGGCGACGCTCGACCTCGAATGGGCCGCGGCCGTGGCCCACTATTCGCTCTACGTCCTCTTCACCGCCCTGTTGCGCTGGGCCGCCGGCTTCACGCCGATCTGAAGCGTTTTCGCGATCCTGCCGCGGTCTTCCCGAGGCTCGAGCCCCATGCCCTTCGACCAGCTTCCCGAACTCGTGGCCCTCGACTGCGGTGCCGATGGCATTCGCATTCCTCCCGACGTGACCGTGCCCGTCACGGCGCGGGTCAGGCTCCTGCTCGATGCGGCGGCCTTGCGGCGGCTCACCCGGATCAGCCAGCTCGGGCTCGTCGCCGCCGTCTATCCGGGGGCGACCCACTCGCGGTTCGAGCATTCGCTCGGCGTCTACCGCCTCGCGCTCGAGTTTCTTTCCCGGCTGCGGCACGAACCGCGGTTCGCGGCCACGATCGACGAAGGCGATGCCGCCGCGTTCGTCGTCGCCGCACTCGTGCACGACATCGGCCACTGGGCCTTCTGCCATCCGCTCGAGGACATGGGCCTTCCGGAGCTGCCCCGGCATGAGTCACTCGTGCATCGGCTCCTCACCGAGGGCGAACTCGCCGCGATCATCGAGACACAGTGGGGCATCACGCCGGCCCGCGTCGCGAGCCTCGTCGACGGCACCGCCGCCGACCCCGCCGGCCGCCTGCTCTGCTCGCTGCTTTCGGGGCCGATCGACATCGACAAGATGGACTACCTGGCCCGCGACAGCCTCCACGCCGGCGTCCCCTACGGCCGCCACTTCGATCAGGAGCGGCTACTCTCGAGCCTCTGTCTCGACGAATCGGGCCGAGCGCTGGCCATCACGGAAAAGGGCCGCACGGCGGCCGAACTGATGGTCTTCGCCCGCTATGTCATGTTCAGCGAGGTCTACTGGCACCATGCCGTGCGGGCGGCGACGGCGATGCTGCAACGGTCTGTCTGGCTCGTCCGGGCGTCGATCGACCCGGTGCGGCTCACGCGGTTCGACGATCGCGAGTTCAGCGACTGGCTCGCCCGAACCGCCGGGGCGACCGGCGCCGCCCCGCTCGTGGACGGCCTCTTCGGACCGACCCGCCGGCTCGTGAAGCGGGCCGCCACGTTCGACTCCCTGCATCACCCGCAGGTCCACCGGGCGCTCGCGGGCCGTTCCTACGCTGACTCCGTCGCCATTTCCGGTCGGCTCGCGGAGCGGCTTTCGCGTCGGCTCGGCAAGGCAGTTGCCGCCGACACGCTGCTCATCGACGCGCCCCCGGCCGAACGCGAAGTGGAATTCCGGCTCGCGGTGCGGGAGCGGACGGGGCCTCGGTCGGCCGCCGCGCCGCATCGCTGGCGTCCACTCGCCGAGCTCTCGCCCGTCGTGCGGAGCCTGGCCCACGAACAGTTCGACAATCTGGTGAAGCGGGTGCGGCTCTTTGCGCCGGCCGAATCTGCGGCCGCCATCGCCAACTGCAACGGGCTCGACGAACTGATTCTCGAGGCGACAGGCTGAAGCTTTTTTCGTGGCAGGCTGAAGCCTACCCTACCGAGCGACAGGCTGAAGCCTGTCCTACTTCGCCGGTCCGCCAGGCAGTTTGCCCTGCTCGATCAGCGCGCCGAACGTGGGGGTATCGGCTTTGGCCGGGTCGCTCGGCATGGCGGCGACCGTCTCGAGCGCCTTGCGGATCTTTTCGACGTTCTTGGCGTCTTCCTTCTTGTCGAGCAGTTCGGCGAGGGCATTGCCATAGGCATTGCGCTCCTTCTTGCTCGTACCGGCGTGGCAGACGTTGCACTTCGCGGTTTCGACCTCGGCCGCCAGCGGAGAGCCGGGCTTCACGTACACAGTCTTGAATTCGTCGAAGAACTGCTTGATCGCATAGGCCGGCCGCGAGGATACACCCGAGACAAAAGCCACGATCACGCCGACCATCATCGCAAAACTGCTGCGTCGAAACATCGATGCACTCCATGGTGTCAGGCTGTCCCCGGCCCGTCGTGGGCAGGGGGGCTGGCCGGAAAAGTATTCCGTCCAGACACTCCTACTAGACCCGCCATACCGCCGGCGTGTCAAGAAATGGGCGGTTTTCCGACGGGCCGTCAGAAGTCGACGCCATCCACGCCGTCTTCACCACCCCACGCCTCGATCGGCACCGAGATCCGCGCCGAATGGGCGAGCGGCTGCGGCGAGGCTGCATAATCCATCTCCACGCGTTCCGCGGAGCCGTCGATCCGGCGAAACAGGTTGCTCCCTTCGTAGCGGCTTTTAGCGTCGAGCCATTCGATTGCCGCCCGATAGCGGGCAGGCTCCTCGATCCCCGACTGCTCGAGCAGAACGCGGCCCTCCGGCACCACGAAACGGCAGGCCTCGGCAAACACCTGCAGCCGCGGCACCACCGGCTCCGCTGACGTGTCGACGAGCCGGGCAAACCCCTCGCGGCAGGCGAACAAGGCATCGCCGAGCGATAGCGCGATCGACAGCCCCTCGGCGGCGTCGCCCGGCGCTCCGTCCGCGAGGAGGAAGTGCCGCGTTGTGATGCAGCGGCCGCCCGTCCAGATGATCTCCGCCTGGCCAACGCCGCCCCCCGCAAAGAAGACGCCGTCGCCGGCCAGCGACGATCGCGTCATCCGCACGCTCGCCCTTCGCGGCATCGGCCCTGCGCCACCGAACCGCACGAACGCGCACGGCGGCGGCAGTGGGCCTACGTCGTCCTCCGCAAAGCCCGGGGCTGGGAGCAGGGCAACGACGTCCTCGCAATCGACGGCCCCTCCTGCGCCGAGACTGAACACCGCCGGAGCGATTCCAGAGGGATCGGCCAGCCGCAGACGCACGTTGACGAGCGAGACGCCTCCCTCGCTGATCGTGCAGCCGTTCCACCCGCCTCCGTCGTCCGCGCCGAGCGTCATGTCAGGGGCGTTGACGGGCGGCACGAAGCGGATGCCCGGAACATGGCCGTCGGCGGCCCGCAGCGTGATCCGGCGACCTTCGACCACGATTGGCGGTTGATCCAGGAAGCCGTCATAGGCGAGTTCGATCGTGTCGCCGTCGGCGGCCCGTCGAATCGCCTCGTCAAGCGCCGCCGACCCCCGGTCGCCCGTGGGCGTCGGCACCACGCGCCATGGCCGCGACTGCTCGGGTGGAGCGGAACCATCACCTGCCGCAGTGTCGATAGCTGCGGCCTCGCTCGTGATTGCCGCGGGCGAGCCGCCCCGCGGCCGGGAGGACATCCACCAGAGACCGCCCACCACCGCGGCCAGGCCCAGGAGCGGCACGAGCCAGGGCAGGACCGATTGAGGCTCGCTCTCCACAGGCAGGGGAAAAGCCTCGGCCGCCGCCAGTGCCGCGGGCCGCGACGCGGCGATGTCGATCCCCTCCTCGTCGGCGACGGCCACGAGCTCAGCGATCAATTCCGCCGGCCGCTGCTGGCGGTCGGCGGGATCCTTGGCCATCAGCCTGGTGAGCACCGCGGCGAACCGTTTCGGCACGTCGGGCCTGAAAGACTCGATCGGCGGCGGCGGGTCCTGCTGATGCTGCAGGAGCTTCTGCACCATCGTCCCCTCGGCGAAGGGCGGCCTGCCGGCGAGCATGTAGAAGATCGTGCAGCCGAGCGAATAGAGATCGCTCCGGACGTCGGCCGAACGCGGGTCGCGGGCCTGCTCCGGCGAGATGTAGTCGAACGTGCCGAGCGTCATGCCGCTGGCGGTGAGATCTTGGTCGCCAGCCACCTGATGTAGCCGGGCCAGCCCCATGTCGACCAGCCGGGCGCGACCGGTCGGCGTGATGATGATGTTCGAGGGCTTGATGTCACGGTGCACCACGTCGCGGTCGGCAGCGTGCTCGAGCGCATCGGCCACCTGGATCGCCACGTCGATCGTGCGGGCCAGGTCAAAAGGCCCGCTCTCGGCCACCACCTCGCGGAGATTCCGCCCCTCGATGAATTCGAAGACGATGAAGTGCCAGCCGTCCTCGGAGCCGACGGCGTGCACGCGGCCGATGTTCTCGTGGTCGAGTCGTGCCGCCGACTGGGCCTCGTTGCGAAATCGGCGCAGCATCTCCTCGTCGGCCGACTGCTGCCGCGAAAGCACCTTCACGGCCACGATCCGATTGAGCGTCGTATCGAGCGCCCGGAACACGGCCCCCATGCCGCCCCCGCCCACGAACTGCTCGAGCTCGTAGGGGCCGAGTCGCGTGCCCTCGAGAAGCCGGCCGATCTCGGCCATCGACGCGGGGCCGCCCGGCGCGCGTTTCGAGATGACGGTCGCGTCGGAGCCGACCGACGACGATTGCGCCGCGGAGCCTTGGGAGGGCGCGTCGGCACGGGAGGAGGCGCCAGGGCTTGAATCCATGGGAGCGACCCTAACACCCCGCTGCGCAGACGGTCAATCCGCGAAACGCCCCTCGTCATCCACCTCGCATCGGGCCGTGCCGGCGGTCACCGGGAAACGAGCGTCGTAATCCGCAGCGGCGCTACAATCGGCACGCCCTTGAGGCTCGCGACGAACGAGGAGTCGACCTGCCCCGTTGCCGCGTTCACCTTGAGAATCGGACCGACCCCGCCGAACCCCTGGGCCATGAACACGGTGTCGGCGAACGCGCTGGCCAGCGCGGCGGACGCCGCATAGACGGGAGCATTCGGCTTCGCGCGGCCGGCGAAGGAGTTGAACGTCTTCGTGGGCGGGTTCTTGTCGTCCTTGTAGGTGCCGACGGCGGAGTTTTCGTTGCGGCCCCCGGCCACCATCACCTGGGGGACGCTGGCTGCGGAGAAGAACTGGGTATTCAGGGTCACGCCGCCGGTGCCGGCCGGGACGTTCGGCGCGAACTGGCTGACGGCCTTGGGCCTCGAGCCCAACACGTCGAACACTTTCACCGTCGGCGTCAGCCCCATGCCGCTGCCCACGACGATCCGCCCCACGCCCTGCACGGCCACCGCCGCACCGCCGGTATAGGTTCCGCCGAAAGCCGTGAACGACTTCTTCGGCTGCGCCACGAACGCCGTAGTCGTGCTGCGGGCCACCGCCACGCTGCCCTGGCCGCGCGAAGCGCCCGCCACCAGGTCGTCCACGCCATCGCCGTCGACGTCGCCGACTGCCACCTCGACGCCCCGCACCCATCGCCGTCCGAACGGCAGGAACCGGAACGACGGTTTTTCCACGCCATCGAGGCTGAACACGCGGACCTCGCCGACCCGGCCCGGGCCGGGAGCGGTGACGATCTCGACCGTGTTCGGATCGGCATCGACGTTTCCCACCGCCACCCGCACGCCGCCACGGAACGACGGGTCGTCATAGGGCACGAAGCTCGTCGAATCGCCGCTGTATGGATCGATCACGTAGACCCGCGGGGTGCTGTCGCAGCCGAGGTCGTTGGCCGCGACGAGCACCGGCGACTTTGCCTTCGTCGGCGGGATCGAGAGCGTGGCCGACGAGGAGATCGCGTTGCCCGTCTGCGTGAGCGTGAGCGTGATGCTCGATGGCACCGGACTCGGCGTCACCGGCCCCAGCGTGCCCCCCGAGAGCGTGCCGACGACGTAGAAGGTCCGCTGCTGGCCCGGGATCACCGAATTTGATTCCGTGATGATCGAGGTTGACTGAAACGTGCCGAACGCCGGGTTCGAAAACGTCAGGCTCGTGCCCACGCTGGTCGTGAACGACCAACTGCCGGCCGCGGAAAGCACTGGCAGGCCTACGAAGTAACCGGCCTGCGAAGCCGTGGAGCGCACATTGCTGAGCGTGAACGTGACGGCCGTGTTGATGTTGCCCGTATCGACCGTCGTGGTTCCCAGGTTGGCGAACGCCTGGGTGCCCATCGTCGTCGCCAACGCCAAGCGAGACTCGAGCAGCTCCGCCCCCAACCGGGCGGGGCCCGAACGGCCGTCGTCGAGCCGAGAACGGCGACGCGAATGACCAAACAGGCGTGGCCATAGCCGTGACACGGGAAACGATCTTGGGAGGTGGGGCGAACGAGCGGGAGGAAACGCCAGTTTACCCAACCGGAACGGGCATTTCGAGCCGGCAGTCTGGGAAAATTGTGCGGGCCCATGTTCTGCCGCAGAACCACTGTTTTGATGACGGTTGTGCCGATTATTCCTCTGGAAACGGTTGTCATTCAGAAGGGGGACATGCGGATGGAATGGCGCGGGCAAAATCTGCGGCGCGGCACCCGGTGCCTGCTGGCCTGGGCGGCGGCCCTGCTGGGCTGTCTGCCAGTGACGCTCGACGCCCAGGAGATCGTGCCGCCCACCGGATTCGAGGACACCGATGCAACGTGGCCGTGGGCGACCCGCCACCACGACGACAGGTGCATGCACGACATGCGGCGCTGCTGTGGTGACTGCTGCTGCCCGTCGTGGGACACATACGCGATCTTCGACGCGCTCTACCTGCAACGGAACAACTCCATCGGCGACAGGCCGCTCGTGCTCAACGAACTCGGGGAACCGGTGATGACCTCGCAGGATCTCCAGCCGGGCATGGCGACCGGAACGCGGGTCTTCTTCGGCCGCCTCATCAACGATGCCTGGGGCTGGGAGATCGGCTACACCGGCATCTACGGCATGTTTGGCGATGCCCTCGTCACCGCACCCGATGGCCTTCAACTCCCCCCCGACTTGAACAGCGCCGTGAGCAATTTTGGCGATGCACAGTCTGTCCGCGGCACGTACTGGTCCTCTCTCAACATGACCGAAGTCAATCTGTTTCGTTACCGTTGCTGCCGCGAGTGCCGGCCTACGCGGCTGGCCTGCACGAACTGCAGGCCGAACTGCCACTGCATCAACTGGCTCGCCGGCTTCGTGTGGGCGGGGCTCGACGAACAGTCGGCCCTTGCGGCCACCTGCTGCGATCCGCCGGAAACGAGCGTCTATACCGTGCAGACGACGACGAACTACTTCGGACCGCAGATCGGCATGCGCGGCCGACGCGAATGGTGCCGCTGGGCGGTCGAGGGATGGTGGAAGACAGCTCTCTGCGGCACCGCCGCCTCGCAGGGGCAGGCGCCGATCGTCGACACCGTGACGGGCCTGCAGGAACGGGGGGCGATCCGCTCGGGTGACGCAGGCGTCGGCTTCATCGGCAGCCTCAATGCCACGCTCATCTATCGGCTCACCGACGTGTGGGGGCTGCGGACCGGATACAACGCCTACTGGCTCACGAACGCCGCCTTCGCACCGAACCAGTGGGACTTCAGCACCGCGTCAAACGCCGGCACCACGATCAACGACAACGGCACGCTGTTTCTCCACGGCGTCAGCCTCGGCATCGAGGCCCGCTGGTAGCGGCCCACCGAACGCCCCCCGAGACCGGCCACGGCGCAGCCAGACGAGGCCCGCTGTGCCCAGCGCCGCCGTCGAGAGGGCAAGCGAAGAAGGCTCGGGCACCGGCTGGATCGAGGCAAAATCGACCGTGGCATTGACGCTGATCGACGTGCCGGTGCCTGCAGTCTGGTTGAGACTGAGCGTGAAATTCGTCACCAGGGGATTTGGGAACAGCGGTCCGCCGAAAGTCCCCTTCGTAAACAGCCCCTCGACCACGAAACTTCTGCTCCCCACGATCGGGTCGTTGGAGAGTTGCCGAATCTTCGTCGATTCAAACGAGCCGAACTCCAACGTGTTGAACGCCAGGCTCGTGGGGTTGTCCACGTTGAAGGTCACGGGGCCGAAAAACTGCATCGGCAACCCTGCGAAATAGTCATGGCTCTCTGCGGTCGACACGAATGCCCCGAGCGTGAACACACGCGCGTCGTTGACGTCATTCGTCAGAGCCGCGATCGTGTTACCGACATCGACGAACCCCTGCGAGCCATTTTCAGACGGAGAGAAGATGATTTCCGCCCGGGCCGATGCCGTCCCGATCAAAAACGCCAACACCGCGCCGAACAGCGCCCGGTGGGATCGCGAAACACCGCAAAGCATCGCCATGGCAACCTCTGGTTTTCAAAACGCTTGGCGACCCGGCCCAAAAAAAAGGGGGGTTGCAGCGTGCGAAAACCAGTCCGAAACGGGGTCGGAAGTGTCCGATACCCTGGCAAAGCTCACCGGCAGCGGCCGGGATCAAAACAGGGAAGCCAGAACCTCGAGGCCGCTCGGACTGAATCCTTGACGCGAAGCCCAGAGGGCATTCGCGACGGTTCGCCGCAACGTCTTTCGACCGAGGTCAGTAGCTTCCCTTTTCAACAGCGGAACTCGCACTCGCAAGTTCCTGATCAGTCATTGCATTATCAATGGGCGGCACTCGATTGTCAAGGGAAAACTCGACTGCGTTTTCCCTCGCAAAAAGCCCGTTGGGAGCGCCGACTGCCAGCTATTCGGCGTCGGGATCACCTGCTGCCCGCTTCGCCGCGGCCGAGGCGTCGAGGCTCCACGAACCGGCTCCGTTGGCCATGATCAGCACCATCGTGCCCATCAGCGCAAGATTCTTCATGAACTGGATCATCTCGGCCTGCTGCTTCTCGGCCGGGGCCTGCCAAAAATCGTGAAAATAGTATGTGGCCGCCCCGAGAAAGACGAGCAGCAGGAAGGCACCGAGCCGGGCCTTGTAGCCCAGCACGAGCGAGAAAGCGCCGAGAACCAAAAAGGCGATCGCTCCGGCAAGCAGGATTTTCGGCTGGGGCACGCCCTCGGCGGCCATGCGTCCGGCAACGTCGTTGAACTTCGGGATCTTGTTGCCGACCGCGCTCAGGAGAAAGATCGCTGCGATCATGATCCGCCCAAGCAGGGCGAGCAGGCCTTGAATCACACCCATGGCAAACGCTCCTCGTGAAGGACCGAGAAACCACCTTTCTCTGGCTCCCCACTTTCCACGGCGCGGCCGTCTCGCGCCTAGACCAATCGACGGAATGCGGTCTACAAGCGACAGACCGCGAGCACAGAGGGCATGGGAGTGCGTATCATACTGCGATGAGGCAGGGCGTTTGATGGCGGAATCCGCCTACGGCCCGGCCTACCCACGTGGTAAAAATGTCGGGGAAGCAGGTCCCTTTCGCGCCCGTAGCTCAGGTGGATAGAGCATGGGATTTCTAATCCCAGGGTCGCTGGTTCGAGTCCAGCCGGGCGTACTTGTGACAGCCGAGCGTCCTTTTATTTGCGCCGGAGTGACGGAGGCCGACTGACGTGCTCGCGATGCCCACCATGTGGCGGATACTGCTTGGCTGCACCAACGCGTCGCTCTTCGTCGCATGGCTTGTCTCGTGGGTCGCCATCGGGCCTGCCGCCTGCCGCGCCGAGGACTGGCCCGGGTTTCTCGGCCCTTGCGGCAACGGCATTTCCGCAGAGACGGGCCTCTTGGATCACTGGCCTGAAGGCGGGCCGCCGGTGCTCTGGAAAAAAAAGGTGGGCGAGGGCTATTCGGCCCCCAGCGTCCTTGGCGACAGGCTGGTCTTTTTTCACCGCCTCGGCGACGAGGAGGTCGTGGAGTGCCTCCATCCGACAACGGGCAAGACGCTCTGGCGATGTGCCTACCCCACGCAGTTTGCCGACCCTTATGGCTACAACGGTGGGCCGCGGTGCTCGCCGGTGCTCGACGATCGACGCTGCTTCACGTTCGGCGCCGAGGGCAAGCTCACATGTGTCGACCTCGCGACCGGGGCGATGGTCTGGCAGCGCGACACGCACCGTGAATTCGACGTGCCGCAGGCCTTCTTCGGCGTCGGCTCGACCCCCGTGCTGCACGGCGAGAAACTGCTCGTGATGATCGGCGGCCATCCGCGTTCTGGTGTCGTCGCATTCGACGCAGCCACCGGCAAAACCCTCTGGGAAAGCGTCGGGGCCGCCGACTTCCCCGACCCGCCGGTCCGCATCCAACGCGATCGCCCCCCCGTCAAACTCGCCAGCTACTCCACGCCCTTGATCGCCTCCATCCACGGCAAAGAGCACCTGCTTTGCTTCATGCGGCCGGGGCTCATGTCGCTCGACCCAGACACGGGCAAGCGGCGGTTCACCGTCTGGTTTCGTTCGCACCTGCACGATTCCGTCAACGCCGCGCGGCCGGTCGTCATCGAAAGCACGGTCTTTCTCTCGGCGGCGTATGAGACCGGCGCGATGCTGCTCGATGTGGCCCCCGACGGACTGTCGGCCAGCGTGATCTGGCAGAATGAGGATGCAATGCAGACGCACTGGTCCACCGCCATCGAGCACCGGGGGCATCTCTATGGCTTCAGCGGCCGCAACGAGCCGGACGCTGACCTGCGGTGCATCCGCGTCAGCGACGGCGGTATCATGTGGCGGTTTCCGGATGCCGATCCCGGGCAGCCTGTCGCAGGCGACGTCGGCAGGGCCCTGTATGGCCGCGGCTCGGCGATCCTCGCCGAGGAGAGGCTCATCGTGATGGGGGAACGCGGCACGCTCGCTCTTGTGGCAGCCGATCCGGAGCGGTTCCATGAGATCAGCCGCTTTCAACCCGAGGAGTTTGGCCATCCCTGCTGGACGGCGCCGGTGCTGTCGCAACGGAGGCTCTTCGTCACCGGAGCCCGCCAGGCCCCCGGACTCGCCGGCCTTGCCGCCTCCGAATACCACCTCATCTGCTACGACCTCGCGGCGGATCGGTGAGATTCAGAAACATCTTCGTTCACGTTTCCTTCGAAAGCCCGACGCGCGAGCGAGGAGCGTCGATGTTGCAGCGGTGCCGGGTGGAGAAGCAACGCCGATGGACCTTGCTTGCGCTGCGGGCTTGCGTGTTCCACGCATGATCAGAGCAGTTCGCTCGCCAGGTCGGCCAGCTCCGAGCGTTCGCCCTTCTCGAGCGTGACGTGGGCGTAGATCGGCTGCCCCATCATCCGGTGGATGAGGTAGCTCAGGCCGTTGGACAGGGCGTCGAGATAGGGCTGGTCGATCTGGGCCACGTCGCCGGTGAAGACGATCTTCGTCCCCTCCCCGGCCCGCGTGATGATCGTCTTCACCTCGTGCGGCGTGAGGTTCTGCGCCTCGTCGATGATGAAAAACATCCGCTGCAGGCTCCGGCCGCGAATGTATGCCAGCGGCGTGATCATCAGTTTTTCCGATTCCCGCATCTCGGTGATCCGCTGGGCGGCCTGTGTGTCGTCGCCGCACTGGTGGCGGATGACGGTGAGGTTGTCGTAGAGCGGCTGCATGTAGGGATCGAGCTTGTCGGCGATGTCGCCCGGCAGGAAACCGAGGTCGCGGTTGGAGAGGGGCACGACGGGGCGGGCCAGCAGGATCTGGCGGTATTTCTGCCGGCATTCGAGCGCGGCCGCCAGCGCGAGCAGGGTCTTGCCCGTGCCAGCCGTGCCTGCCAGCGTCACGAGCTTGATCTGGTCGTCCATGAGGGCCTTGAGCGCGAACGACTGCTCGGCGTTGCGAGGCGTGATGCCGTAGCAGGTCTGTTTTTCCACGCGGTGAAACGTGTCATCCCCGCGGCGAAAAGTGGTCAGTGCCGACTTGCTGCCGTTGCGCAGGACAAAATTCTCGTTGGCACGCGGCGACTCCACCATCGGTAGCTCGCCGGCGGGCAGGCTGCCGCCGTTGGCGTAGAGGCGGTTGATCAGCTCGGAGTCGATCCCCTCGACCACCCGCCTGCCCGTGTACAGCTTGTCAAACCCCTGCACCTTGTCGGAGTTGTAGTCCTGGGCCTTCAGGCCGAGCGACTTGGCCTTCATGCGGAGGTTCGTGTCCTTCGACACGAGGATCACCGGCCGCGGGGCGGCCTGCTGGTGCAGGGCGAGCGTCGTGCCGAGGATGCGGTGGTCCGGGGTGTCCTGCAGAAACGCCTCGTGCAGACGGCTGTCGCGGTCGCCACCGAGGACCACGCGGATCGAACCCAGCCCCTTGCCGAGCGGGCTGCCGGCGGGCGACAGCACGTCGCCGGTGAGGGCATCGAGCCGCCGCAGGAACTCGCGGGCCTGGAAGTGGATGTCTTCGTTGCCCCGCTTGAACTGATCGAGTTCCTCGAGCACCGTGATCGGGATAGCGACGTCGTTTTCCTCGAAGTTTCGGATGCAGCCCGAATCGTGAAGGATGACGTTGGTGTCGAGGACGAAGAGCTTGGGACGGGCTTCCTGCATGGGGGTGGCTCCGGTGTTCGTGCCGGGGGGAAGGATGGCCACGGGCGCCGCGCGGGATGGTACACGGCTGCCCACCGGGGCGGGGATGCCGATTTCTCCGGGCGGAAGCCCCCTTGGCGGCTCCCGCGTCTCACGGATCGCTCACAACACGGACGTGCCACCTGTTTCCCGCCAGCCGCTGCGGCCGCGCGAACAAAATCCTCATGCAGTTCGTAGACACTACGAAGGTGCCCACGGCATTCACAGGGAGGACACACATATGAACCGTGACGAACTGCTGGCCCTCTGCAATCTTTACGTCCGCCGGCGCGGGCTGGGCGTGGCGGAAGTGGTGGAGGTTTCCATGCCGCCGACGCTCGAGATCGTCGACAGCTACCTGCACGCGGAGATCTCCGAGAGCGAAAAAAACTCGCTCCTGGCCTATGTCCGCTGCGGTGACAACGACTCCGAAGACGAAGACGTGGGCGGATTCGAGGAGGCGACCCTCGCCGAGCTCGACGACCCGGCGGTCTGAGACGCGGCGAGTCAACACGCCCAACCCGGCTCCGGGTGACCAGTACCCCGTCGCCGGACGTTCGCTACGGGCATCCTGCCCTTCGCTCACTCGATGCTGACTACGCTCCGCCATCCTGGCTGCGCTTGTCAGCAACGCCGGCTCCCGGGGCACAGGTCGCCCGAAGCCTCCCGTTCTCGTAGGACAGGCTTCAGCC
>JBIIOK010000199.1:0-3746 GCA_044336985.1 Pirellulales bacterium
CAGAGGCTCTTGGCGAGCGTGATGATGTCGGGCGTGACGCCAAAGTGCTGGTAGCCAAACCACTTGCCGGTGCGGCCGCAGCCACACTGCACCTCGTCGAACACGAGCAGGAGATCCCGCTCGTCGGCGATCCGGCGCAGGCCCTGGAGGAAACCCGCCGGCGCGGGCACCACGCCCCCCTCGCCGAGGATCGGCTCCACGAGGATCCCGCCGGTGTGGTCGTCGATCAGTTTCTCGACGGCTTCGAGATCGCCGTGCGGGGCATACTGGAAGCCGGCGAGCATCGGCCCGAGACCCTCGTGATACTTCGGCTGGGCGGTGGCCGTAACGCTCCCCATCGTGCGGCCGTGGAAGCCGCCCTTGAACGTGATGATCTTGTAACGCTTGCCGTCGGTGCGGAGCCGCACGAGCTTGATCGCGGCCTCGTTGGCCTCGGTGCCCGAATTGCAGAAGAAGGCCTGGCCGCCGAACGACCGCTCGGAGAGGGCCTTCGCCCACTCCCCCTGCGGCTCGGTGTACCAGGTGTTTGGCACGTGGATCAGCTTCGCGACCTGCTCCTGCACAGCGCGGACGACCGGCTCGGGGCAATGGCCGAGCAGGTTGCAGCCCCAGCCCGGGAAGAGATCGAGGTATTCCGTGCCCTCCGCATCCCATACCCGCGAGCCCTGGCCCCGCTCGAGGCAGACGGGGAACCGCTTGTAGTTGGGCACGACATAGCGGTCGAACGTGTCGATGACGGATTGCGTCTTCTTGCCGATGGCGGAAGCGTCGATCGTGGCCATGAAAAACTCTCCGTGGTGGGAGGCTGGCTAGCGTGCTGCGGCCGCGGGCGCGGCGGCCCGCTGTGAAGAGGCGAGGCTGTCATCGCGGATCAGCTCCGTGCCGACACCGCTGGTGGTGTAGATCTCGAGCAGGAGCGAATGGCGGAGGCGGCCGTCGATGATGTGGATCTTCTTCACGCCCTGCTCAAGCGTGTCGAGGCAGCCCTCGATCTTCGGGATCATGCCGGCCGAGATCGTGCCGTTGGCGATGAGCCGGCGGGCCTCCGACGCCGAAAGCGAATGGACCAGGCTCTCGGGATCATTGACGTCGAGGAGCACGCCCGGAATGTCGGAGAGGACGACGAGCTTCTCCGCGCCGATCGCGGCGGCGACGGCCGTGGCGGCGGTGTCGGCATTCACGTTGAGCTTCTCGCCGTCGGCCGTGAGGGCCATCGACGGGATCACCGGCACCTGGCCGGCATACGTGAGATTGTCGATCGTGAGCCGGTCGACGCGGGTGACCTCGCCCACGTTGCCGAGATCGATGGGCTGGCCGTCGGGGCCTTCGAGCACGAGCTTCTCGCCGAAGAGCACGTTCGTGGAGAGAAAGTTGAGCGACATCGCCCGGCCGCCGTATTCCTCGAGCTTGGCGACGAGATCGTGATTGAGCTCCGTGGCGAGCACCTTCTCGACGATGTCGAGCGTGGCCTGGTCGGTGTAGCGCCGGCCCTGCACGAATCGCGGCACGATGCCGGCGGCATCCATCGCACGGCTGATCGCCTTGCCGCCGCCATGCACGACGACGATCCGCATGCCGAGCGTCGACATGAAGACGATGTCGAGCAGCAGGTGCCGCAGCGAATCGGGATGCTCGACGACGCTGCCACCGAGTTTGATCACCGTGGTGGTGTCGCGAAACTTGCGAATCCAGCCGAGCGCCTCGATGAGCGTGTCGGCCTTCTGAATGGCCTTCGCCTGGGCGCTCGTGGGCTTCGGCTTGGCGGCGGTGGGCTTCGAGGGGGTGGGCACGTGAGCGGGCGATCCTGGCTGTCCGTGCGGCGAAAGTCGCCGCGGGAAAGCCCGCTATTGTATCACGCCCGCGGGGCATGAAAACGCCGGAAAACCCGCCGTTTCACGAAAGCCCGCAGCGCGAGCAAGGTCCATCCGCCCCGCTCATCCGGCCGACTCCGAAGCGACGCCAACTCTCCTGGCGGGCGCTGCGGGCTTACGGGGATCCGCTTGCGGAGCAAGCGGTCTACTTTAAAAGATGATGTCGCTCGGGAGATCGAGCGATGCGAGGGCATTGCCCAGACGGTCGGTGATCGTGCTGCCGCCACCGAGCACGATCGCCGTACCGGGCGTGACCTCGAGCTCGAAATTGTCGGTCCTGCGGATCGCGTATCGGAACGTCAGCACCGACGAGTTGGAGCCCCCGCTGTAGACGAACTGCCGCGGCGAACCGGCGATCTGGAACGGAATCGTCGGGGTGCCCCGCACCAGCACGGGCTCGTTGAAACGGATCCGCACGATCAGCGTCGTGCCGCGGGGGTCGATATCCGGCTCGCCGACCGCCACGATCGTCGGCCCGACGGCGTCGACGAGCACGCGGCTCAGGTTCACACCCGGCAGCGTGCCCGCGGCGGCGTTGCCGGCCGCGTCGGCGATCACCGCGCCGGCCAGGTTGAGGGGCCCGGTGACGGTAACGCCGTCGGCATCTGCATCACCGGTCTGGGTGACGGCCCTGAAGACGAGCGACCTGTTGCCGGTGCGCGGTGCGAAGCCGACGAACGCGGCGGAGCGAGCAGCGGATCCAACCTGCACCGGGAGCGTGGGCGAGCCTGTGACCACCACCGGCTCGTTGAAGTTGACGACGAAGTCGATCGCCGCATTCGAGCCGTAGGTCCTCGCGGCGGGTGGTGTGATGGAAGTGGCCACCGGCCCGGCCGAATCGACGAGCACGCGAGCAAGATTCGGCGGCGCGATGCCGAGCAGCGTTGCATTGCCGGCCCCATCGACGATCGATGTGCCAGTCGGGAGAGCGATCACCCTGCCGGCAGCGATGCCGTTGGCATCGGTCTCGCCGGCCTGCACGGTGTATTCGAAGACGAGCGACGTGGGCGAACTTGCCCCTGCCACATACGTGGCCTGCCGGGCCGTCGAGCCGACCACGAGCGGAATCACCGGCACTCCCGTCACCGTCACCGGCTCGGAGACGGCCGCCGTGAATCGCAGCACCTGGCCGGCCTTGTAGCTGCCGTTGGCCGGGCCGCTGACGGCATTGACCTTGGGAGGCGTCGTGTCGATCAGCACGCCCGACGTATTCACGACGGGCAGGGCAAGCGGAAGATTCGTCGAGTCGAGGCGAATCGAGGCACCGCGAGGCAGCCTGATCGCATTGCCGAGCGCGACGCCGTCGGCGTCGTTGTCTCTCGAACTGACGGTGTAGGTGAAGACCAACTGCGCGGTGCCCGAGCCGCTCTGGTAAACAGCCTTTGTCCGCGTGCGGCCGACCGTCAGGTCGATCTCAGGTCTGCCGATCACCGTCACCGGCCGCGTGAGGACGACCGTGAACGACAGCACCTCACCGGCCCGGTAGGTGCGGCTCGCGGGCGGCGAGACGCGATCGATCGCCAGCGGTTCAGCGACGTCGGCGACCGTGATCGTGAACTGCTTTTCCGTGAAGAGCCCCCCCTGATCGGTACTCTTCACGCGAATCGAGTAGCTGCTCTTGGCCTCAAAGTTGAAGGCAACGGCAGACTTGAGGACACTGCCGTCGATCGTGAAGGCGGCGTTGTCGGCCGAGCCCGCGCCGGAGGCGAAGGTGTAGGTGAAGGAGTTGCCCGCGTCCGGGTCGACGGTCGAGAGCGTGCCGATGTCCGTGCCGATGGCGGCGTTTTCGGCGACCGGCGACGCCGACAGGCCGATGTCGCTCGGGGCTTCGTTGACGTTGGTGACGGTGACGGCGACTTCCTTCGTGGCCGTGAG
>JBIIOK010000200.1:0-3701 GCA_044336985.1 Pirellulales bacterium
CTCCTGCGGTCCACGGCCGTCCACGACCGCCAGGCGGTCGCCGCGGCCTGAACCGCCAGGTTAGACACTCCGAAGGCTCCGCCTCCGCGCCGTCCGGCGATAGACTTCCGCCCAAAGGAGGTGCGTGATGTCGCTGCATTCGGCCGCTGCTGAGAAGAAGAATCGCCTGGCGTTCCTGGATCGCTACCTGACGGTCTGGATCTTCGCCGCCATGGCGGCGGGCGTCGCCCTGGGGAGGCTCGTCCCCGGCATCGACGGATTCATCAACCGCTTCCAGGTCGGCACGACGAACGTTCCGATCGCGCTCGGCCTCATCCTCATGATGTATCCGCCCCTCGCGAAGGTGCGCTACGAAAAACTGCCGGGCGTGTTTCGCGACTGGAAGACCCTCGGCCTGGCCCTGTTCCAAAGCTGGGTCGTCGGCCCCCTCTTGATGTTCGCGCTCGCGGCCGCCTTCCTCCACGACAAGCCCGACTACATGGCGGGGCTGATCTTGGTCGGCATCGCCCCCTGCATCGCGATGGTGATCGTCTGGAACGAGCTGGCGCAAGGCGATTCCGAATATGCGGCGGCCCTGGTCGCCTTGAATAGCGTGCTGCAGATCCTCTTCTACAGCGTCTATGCCTGGCTGCTGCTCACCGTTCTCCCACCGCTCTTCGGGCTCCCGGGGACGACGGTGCAGGTCGGCATCGGCCGGATCGCCGAGACGGTCGCCATCTATCTCGGCATCCCGTTCGCGCTGGGCATGGCCACCCGCGCGTTGCTCCTGCCCCTCAAGGGACGCGACTGGTATGAGCGGACCTTCATCCCCGCCATCAGCCCGATCACGCTCGTCGCGCTGCTCTTCACGATCCTCGTGATGTTCAGCCTGAAGGGCAGCCTGATCGTGCAGATCCCCTCCGACGTGCTGCGGATCGCGGTGCCGCTGTTGATCTTCTTCCTCGTGATGTTTCTCGGGAGCTTCTGGCTGGGCAAACGCATCGGCGCCGATTACTCGAAGGCGGCCACGATCGCCTTCACCGCCTCGAGCAACAACTTCGAACTGGCGATCGCGGTCGCGGTCGCGGTGTTTGGCATCGACTCCGGCGCCGCCTTCGCGACGGTGATCGGGCCGTTGGTCGAGGTGCCGGTCCTCATCGGCCTGGTGAACGTGGCCCTGGCGTTTCGCCGGCGGTTTTTTGGCGACGCCCGCGAGCCGGTTTCGCTCGCGTCGGTCGGCCGCTGCGGCACGGGCTGCGGGCCGGAGGCGGGGCCCGAAAAGATCCTGTTCGTCTGCATTCACAATAGCGCCCGCAGCCAGATGGCGGAGGCCTTCGTGAATCAGATGTGCCAGGGCAGCTACGAGGCCCACAGCGCCGGCCTCGAGCCGGGCGTGCTCAACCCGCTCGTGGTCGAAGCCATGCAGGAGGTGGGCGTCGATATTTCCCAGGCGCGAACCAAGAGCGTGGCCGAGATGCTCGCCCGCGGCCCGCAGTTCTCTCGCGTCGTGACGGTCTGCGACGAGGCCAGTGCCGAGCGGTGCCCGGTGTTTCCGGGGCCGGTGCAACGCGAGCACTGGGGCTTTCCCGATCCGTCGGTGCTTGCGGGAACGCACGACGAGCGGCTGGCTGCCGTCCGCCGGATTCGCGACGACATCCGCAGTCAGATCAGCGACTGGTGCCGCATCGCCTGCCTGCCGTGAGTAGGACAGGCTTCAGCCTGTCAAAGTCAAAGTAGGACAGGCTTCAGCCTGTCAAAGTAGTCCGCTTGATCCTCAAGCGGAACGGGGATCCGCTTCCGGAGGAAGCGGTCTCCTTTCGGCAGGCTGAAGCCTACCCTACTTGTGGCAGGCTGAAGCCTACCCTACGCGGGGACAACGACTGCCGGCAGCCCGTGTTTGCGCAGCTTGTTGCCGGCCGCATCGGTGACGAGACCGCCGAAGCAGAGGCACGCCGTCGTGGGCGCTTCGAGCGTGCCCGTGCCCGCCGTCTGCGCCGTGAACACGTAGGCATACTCGAGCCGATTCGTGCCGCTGCCGCCGCTCCAGCGGGCCATGAACTGCTGCCCGCGAAACGTGAACTGGATGCCAGGCGCGGTGCCCCTCTCGGCCAATGCATACATCGGCTTCTCGAACTCGAGCACCCAGACGATCCGCTGGCCTTCCGCCGCCACAAAGGGGCCGGACCGCGGTCCCTCGACCCGCACCACCCGTTCGTCGCGCTCCGTGTCGAGTTCAAACTCGATCGCGGCCGGAGCGGATGCGTTGCCCGCGAGATCGACCTGCCTGACACGCCAGCGGTTTAGACCCGGTTGCGGCGCATAGCCACCCCAGATCGCCGTCGCCGGATCCCATGTGCCGTTGTCGCGGCTGTATTGCACCAGGGCATTCTGCTCCTGCCCCGAAACGACGAGGCCCCCATTCGACGAGATCCGATCGCTGGCCGACGCGCCGGTATCCTGCTTCAAGGCCACCTGCAGCGGCGTGGCCGAGCGATCGAGACGGAACGCGAGCGCCGGCCCCAAGGCCGCGGGCCTGCCGGCGCCATCGACCACCCGCGCCACCACCCGATAGCTGCCATCGGCCCCGACGCCCTCCGGCACGAACCGGCGGGCATCCGTCATCGCCGCGGTGCGGAAGGCGCCTCCGTTGACGCGGTATTCGACCCGCTGGCCTGCTGCCAGCGGGCGGCTGATCGCGAGCGTTGTATTTGACGTGATGCGATCGTTCGCCTTTCGACCGGTGTCGTTCGCGAGCGCGAGCGAAAGCCCGGCGGCGCACACCAGCCGCGGCTCCATGGACTCGATAGAAAGCGCGAGCGACTCGCGCGACGGCTTGCGGCGGCGGCGTGAATGACGATGCATGGCTCCTCCCGGAATCCCCTCCCGCGTGGGGAGGACTACGGTTTGGATCGGCATTCGGGCCCCCGCGGATACACTTCGTCGTCGCAGGTTTTCCCAGATTGCCCACCTGCGGCCACTTTGACGGGATCTCCATGGCCGGCAGCCTCCTTCTGCTCCTCGACGACCTCGCCACCGTCCTGGACGACGTGGCGACGATGACGAAGGTGGCCGCCACGAAGACGGCCGGCGTGCTCGGCGACGACCTCGCCCTCAATGCCAAGCAGGTGGCGGGCGTGCGTCCGGCCCGCGAACTGCCCGTCGTGTGGAGCGTGGCCTGGGGCTCGGCGCTCAACAAGCTCTTCCTGGTGCCGGCGGCCCTGGCTATCAGTTGGGCCGCCCCCTGGGCGATTCAGCCGCTGCTCATCATCGGCGGCGCCTTCCTGTGCTACGAAGGCGCCGAAAAACTCGTCCACCGGTTCCTGCATGGGAAGGACGCGGCCCACGACGAAGCCCTCGCGCACTCCGTCGTGACCGACGGGGTCGACCCCGTGGCCGTCGAACGCGAGCGGATCGCCGGCGCGATCCGCACCGATTTCATCCTCTCGGCCGAGATCATCGTAATCACGCTCGGCGTGGTGGCGGGCAAACCGCTCGTGACGCAGCTGGCCGTCCTGGCGGCGGTCTCCCTCGGGATGACGATCGGCGTCTACGGGCTCGTCGCGGCGATCGTGAAGGTCGACGACCTGGGGGCGATCCTCGCGGAGCACCGCAGTGCCGCGCTCCGGAGCCTCGGCCGCGGCATCCTCGCCGCCGCGCCGTGGCTGATGCGGGGCCTGTCGTTCGCCGGCACGGCGGCGATGTTTCTCGTGGGGGGCGGGATC
>JBIIOK010000202.1:0-3672 GCA_044336985.1 Pirellulales bacterium
GTGAGCCAGCTTCTCACTCGAAAAGCAGCGGCTCGGGCATGAACGTGACGATCGGGATCAAGAGCGAGAAGAGCCCCAGCATCGTCCGCGCGAGCCCCAGCGGCCGGCCGTCGTCGCGGATCGGCGGATGGTCGGTGCCCATCAGCGTTACGATCACCACCATCGCGATCCAGTTATAGCGGCCGAGCAGGATGATCGCTGCGATCGCGGCGAGCAGGATCGCGCGGGCGATCCAGTTGGAGCGGGCGCCGAAGATCGCGTGGCTCACATGTCCACCGTCGAGCTGGCTCACCGGAATCATGTTCAAGCCCGTCACGAGCAGCCCCACCCAGCCGGCCATGAAGAGGGCGTTGGGCTCGATGCTCGTCCCCGCGGCGATGTCGGGCCGCAGGAGCCCAAGCATCCAGCGCGCCACGGGCGGCGTGGCGAAGGGGCTCTCCGCCGTGGGCGTGCCGGAGAGCATGCCCGCGGCCAAGACCGGCAGCGCCACCACGAGCCCGGCGATCGGACCAGCGATCGCGATGTCGAAGAGCTGGCGGCGGTTGGCCCGCGAGCCTTCCATGCCGATCACGGCGCCCAGCGTGCCGGTGAGCAGCACGGGCACGGGAATGAAGAAGGGGAGCGTCGCCGGGATGCGATGGAGCCGCGCGGCGATGAAGTGGCCCGCCTCATGGGCCGAGAGCACCGCCATGACCGCCGCCATGTAAGCGAGCCCGCGCTGCCAGTGCGGCGCAATCTCGTTGGCGAGGTTGTCGTCGAGCCCGAGCACGACCGGCTGCCAGCCCGCAACGCCCGCCGCAAACGTCGTGGCGGCCGTCGCCAGGTAGAGAATCGCCTGCGGCCGCAGCCGCCGCGGCGGGGAGATCGTGTCGAAACGCTCGTCGAAAGGCTGCATGCAGCGTGAGAATACAGGTTTCCGAACACCACTGGTAAACTGCGGGGCCCAGGCCGAGCCCCTCGCAAGGAGTTTTCCGATGCACTCGTCGCCCCGCCGCCGTGATGCGGTCCTCTGCAGCATCCTCGTCCGCATGCTGGTGGTGTTTCCAACGCTCGCCGCCGCCGTCGCTGCGGGACCCATGGCGCGGGCCGCCGACCGCACCGTGCTCGCAGTCGCCGCCTGCGACAGTTACGCCGATCTCAAGAAGCAGCTCGGCTGGCTCGGCAACCAGATCGACAATCCCGGCCTCGCCGGCATGCTCGAATCGATGCTCCTCCTCGCCACGCAGGGCCGCGGCCTCGCCGGCCTCGACGTGAAGCGGCCGCTCGGCGCCGTGGTCACGAGCGACGGCGACGATCTCGCCGTGCACGGCTTCGTGCCGGTGAAGGATCTCGACCGGCTGCTCGCGTCGCTGCAGGGCGTCACCGGACCGGTGGAGACCGAAGGCGACGTGCGGCGGATCATGCTGCCGAGCGGGCTGCCGCTCGAGATCACCGCGCGCGACGGCTGGGCCGTGATCGCGCCGGGCGGCATGCAGGGCGGCGCGGTCGATCCGACTCCCGTTCTCGATGCGGTCGCCAAGTCCTACACCGTCGGCATCGAGACGTTTCCGGGGCGGATGTCCGACGCGGTTCGCAAGAAGCTCGAAGCCGCGCTCGAACAGGCCGCTGCGGCATCGGCCGCGCAGGGGCAGCCGGTCGACACCGATTCGCTCAAGGCGGGCATCGCCGGCCTGCGGCAGACGGAGTCGCTCGCGCTTGGCCTCGCGATCGACGATGCGAGCGGCAACGTGTTCGTCGAAAACCGCATGATCGCCGTGCCCGGCAGCATCTCGGCCACCGCGTTCGGCGCGGTCGGCCGCGGCACGCTCACGGTGGCCACGCCGGCGGCGGCCGATGGCGGCAGCCCGGCCGTCCGCGGGTATGTGGCGCAGACCGTGACGGAGGCGTCGCGGGCAAAGGTGCTCGAGTCGTTCGACCGCGCGGTGCCGCCCGGCAGTGACGATCCGCTCACGAAGGCGATCGTCGGGCTCGTCCGCGAACTGCTCCGGGCAACGCTCGCCAGCGGCGGGATCGACGCGGCGGTCGCGATCGACACGAGCACCGCCTCGAAGCAGTCGCCGCTGCCCGCCGTGACGGCCGGCGTGCGGGTCAACGACGGCCCCGCGCTCGAGCAGCAGGTGAAGAAGCTCTTCGGCGCCGGGATGCTGCCGCCGAACGTCTCCGTGAAGTTCGATTCCGGCAAGGCGGGCGCTGCCAATCTGCATACTGTCGCGATCGACCTCGGCGATTCGCCGGCGGCCGATGCAGTCGGTAAGTCGATCGACCTCACGCTCGCGGTGGCGGCCGACTATGCCTTCGTGCTGACCGGCGGCGACCTGCAGAAACGGATCGCCGCGGCGCTGGCCTCGAGCGGCCGCGCCGATCCCGAGGCGAAGCCGATCGCCAACGTGCAGGTGGCGATGAACCGCGTCTTCCGCTATGCGGGCACCGTCACCGGCCAGCCGCAGGCGGCCGCCGCCGCGAAGCGTGCCGACGAGGCGCCGCGCTCGCTGCTCGAGGTCTTCGTGCGGCCGGTCGATCGCGGGCTCGTCACGCGGCTCTCGGCGGATGCGGGCGTGCTCAAGGCCGTCGCTACGCTCAGCGGCGTGCCGCAGGCCCCTGTCGGACCGGGTGGCGTGCCGCTGCCGCAGGTGCCGCAAGGTTTTCCGCAGGGCTTTCCGATCCCCGTGCCAGTCCCCCAGTAGGAATCCAACTCAGCCAACCCATGAGCACGACCACCTCCTCGCCCCGGCATCCGGGGCTTCGCGAAACGATCGCCGGCGTGAGCGTCGTGGAACTCGCCCGCGCGCACGGCACCCCGCTCTATGTGTATGACGCGGAGACTGTCCGCCGCCGCTGCCGCGACCTCGCGGCCTGGGACACCGTGCGGTTCGCGCAGAAGGCCTGTTCCAATCTCGCGGTGCTCGACATCGTGCGGCGCGAGGGGGTGATGGTCGACGCCGTGAGCACGGGCGAGATCCACCGGGCGCTCGCCGCGGGCTACCAGCCGCATGCGTCCCGCGCGGCCGCCGACGACGGGCTGCCGCCGGTGCACCCGATCGTCTACACGGCCGACATCTTCGACCGCGAGAGTCTCGACGCCGTCGCGAAGCTTGGTATCCACGTCAACTGCGGCTCGGCCGACATGCTCGAGCAACTGGCCGACCGGGTGCCGGGGGCGAGTGTGACGCTCCGCGTGAATCCCGGCTTCGGCCATGGCCACAGCCAGAAGACGAATACCGGCGGCGAGGGCTCGAAGCACGGCATCTGGCACGAGGAGATTCCCGACGTGCTCCGCCGCGCGGAGTGGGCCGGCCTTTCCGTGAGCGGGCTGCACATGCATATCGGCAGCGGCACCGATCTTGCGCACCTGGCGGAGGTGGCCGGATCTCTGGAGCGAGTGGCGCTCGAGATCGGCCGTTCGCTCACCACGATCTCTGCCGGCGGCGGCCTGCCGGTGCCCTACAAGCCGGGCGAGGTGCATGCCGATCTCTCCGGCTATTTTCAGCTCTGGGACGCCACGCGCAAGAAGCTCGAGCAGACGTTCGGCCACCGCATTCGCCTCGAGATCGAGCCGGGCCGCTACCTCACTGCCGAGTCGGGCTATCTCGTGACGGAAGTCCGGGCGGTGAAGAAGCAGGGTGGCCGGAAATATGTCCTCGTCGACGCCGGCTTCAACACGCTCGCGCGGCC
>JBIIOK010000203.1:0-3668 GCA_044336985.1 Pirellulales bacterium
CAGTTGCCGTGGCGCCGCGGCGACGTCTGGCTTGCCGCGGCCACGGCCTGGTCGCTCCTCGTCGAAGTCGCGCTCATCGACCTGCAGCGCTGGCGGGGCGTGGCCAGCCACTTCAACCGCGCGACGTGGCTCGATTCGGCACTGTACGACGCGATGGGGGTGTTGATCCTGTTTGCGACGCTCGTCATCGTCGACCTCACGATCCGTTTCTTGCGGCAGCGGACCGCGCTGCCCGCCGACATGCTTCTCGCGGCCCGGTCGGGGCTCGTCTTTCTCGCGATCTCCTGCCTGCTCGGCGTCTGGATCAGCGTGTATGGCGACCTGCGCTCGTCCGCGGGCCTGCCGCCGGAGACCTACGGCGCCGCCGGCGTCGCGAAATTCCCCCACGGCATGGCCATGCACGCGATCCAGTGGCTCCCGCTGCTCGCCTGGGCGGCGCGGCATGCGGGCCTGACCGAGCCGCGGCGCTGGCGGCTCGTTGCATGCTCCACGGTTGGCACCGCGATCCTGCTCGCCTACGCGCTTTTGCAGACGCTGGCCGGCCGCAATCGATTCGACGCGCCGCCCACCGTCGCGGCCCTGCTCGCGATCGGCATCGCCTGCCTCGCCGTGCCGCTGGTCGTCACGGCCGTGTCGCTGCTGACTGGCGATCGTCGGCCGTGAAGGGCACCATCCACGCGAGCGGCCCAGACTGCAGCCAGACGAGAATCCCCATGAGGACGGCCAAGGCGAGCGAATGGGGAAACACGCGGCGCAGGATCGCCCCCTCCTGGCGGTGCGTGCCCGTGGCCGTGGCGGAAACGACGATGCTCTGGGCGTCGATCATCTTGCCCATCACGCCGCCGGTGCTATTGGCCGTGCAGACAAGGAGCGGATTCAGCCCCAATTGCTCCGCCGTCACCCGCTGCAGGCTGCCGAACATCGCGTTGCTCGAGGTGTCGCTGCCGGTGAGCGCCACGCCGAGCCAGCCGAGGAGTGGCGCGAAGAACGGATAAAACGGACCCGACCAGGTCATCGCCAGACCGAGCGTGACGTCGCTGCCCGAATATCGCGTCACGAATGCGAGCGCCAGCATCGCCGCAATCGTCGTCAGCGAAGGCAGCAGCCGCGCGAGATTCAGCCACCAGATCCGCCATGCCCGACGCCAGGAAATCCCCAGCCAGGGAACAGCCAGCAGAGCCGCCCCGAGAATTGCCGTGCCTGCGGCCGAGAGCCAGTTGAGCCGATAGACCGCCCGCTCGATCTCGAGCGGTTCGCGGGTCGCCGGCGGCACCTTTGCGATTCTGCCGTCGAGCCGTGGCACCGGAAACTCCGGAGCGACGACGGCATGTGGCAGAATCGCCGCTGCCCGATTTCCTCCCGGACCACGTCCCTCGAGCGTTGCCTTCACCGGCGGCAGCCCCCAGAGAAACACAGCCGCCGAGAGAAACGCCCACGGTGCCCAGGCCCAGGCAATCGTGCGGGCCGAGTCGCGACCGGCAGTCGCCCGGCTGGCCTGACTTCCTTTTCCATCATGCTGCCAGCAGTCCCGCGGTTGCCACACCTGCAGGAAGAGCGCGAGTGCAACAAGGCTGACGATCCCGCCGATTACGTCGACCAGCGCCGCCCCGACGAAGTTCGCGATCACGAACTGCACGATCGCGAACGACATCCCGCACACGAGCACAGCCGGCCAGACGCCGATGAGCCCGCGCCAGCCCGCCATCGTGCAGACCATCCACGCTGGCACGACGAGCGAAAAGAAGGGCAACTGTCGGCCGGCCATCATCGAGATCGACTGTTCATCCAGGCCGGTCACCTTCGCGAGCGTGACGATCGGCGTGCCGAGGGCGCCAAAGGCGACAGGCGCCGTGTTGGCGATGAGCGCAAGGCAGGCTGCCTCGAGGGCCGGAAAGCCGGCGCCCGTCAGGAGCGCCGCCGAAATCGCCACGGGTGCCCCAAAGCCGGCCGCACCCTCGAGAAACGCTCCGAAAGAAAACGCGATCAGAAGCGCCTGCACGCGGTGGTCGGCAGAGAGCCGCGTCACCGATCGCTTCATGATCTCGAGCGCTCCTGCCTCCACCGACAGGCAGTAGAGGAACATCGCCGTCACAATGATCCAGCCGATCGGAAAGAGCCCGAAGGCCGCTCCGTGCAGGGCAGCGGCGCAGGCCGCGTCGGCCGGCATGCCGACCGCGCCGATCGCGATGGCAAGCGCCGTCGCGAGCCCGGCAACCGCCGCCCGCTGCGCCGTCCAGCCGGCGAATGCGAGAAGCCCCAGCAGCACGACAAGTGGCAGCATCGCCACGAGCGTGGAGAGTAGCGGCGAGCCAAACGGGTCATAGACGTGGGACCAGACCATGCGAGATGGTAGCAAACCGACGAAAAAGCCTGCCGTCTCGTGAAGACAGGAAAAAAGGCCGGGGATCGCGGCTGCCCTGTGTCTGCCGGCTGTATCGATCGTGACGGCTCGACCGCGCCTGTTCGGAAATCTGGTCTATGGGCTCCGGCACGGCCTGTCGCGAACAGGCCGAATCGGACGATCTTCCCCCGCGACCGACGGATTCGATTCGCAGGGAGGCGACGATGCGAAGGTTGATTGCATGCGGGCTCGTGGCGGTGCTCAGCGTATCGGCGGTGGATGCCGTGGCCGAAGGCCCGTTCCGATACATCTGGGAGCGACGGAAGGCAGAGCTGTCCTCGCAGCTCTCGCGCGACGTCACCAGAAAGGTGAACGTGCGAGTCGAGGCCGCGAAGCAGGAGCTCGAAGCATCACTTTCCGCGAAGGTCGCCGCGGAGACCGCCAAGCTTCAAGAGCAGGCCAAGGCCGAACTGGCGGAATTGGAAAACCTCTTCGACCAGGAGTTCGACGAGCTCGACACCCGTGTTGAAAAGAAGGTCACGGAACTCGACGAGCGTTTCGCCAAGGAGCAGCGCGAGCTCGACGATGCCTTGGCGTCGGAGTCGAAGAAATTGTCCGATGGCGCGGGTGCGAAGCAGAAGGAGGCTCAGGCCAAGCTCGAGGCGGAACTGCAGCGCATCGAGAAACAGTCCACCGCAGAGGTGGAAAAGCTGCTGGCGGCGACTGGGAAGCGGATCGACGGGGAGATGGCGAAGCTCGACTCGGAAATGACGAAACTGAAGACTCGCCTCGACGACCAGTTCACCGCCGTCTCAAAGCGGCTCGAGGCGCAAACGGCCGAGGCGGTGAAAGCGGCGAAGGCGGCAAAGGAAGCGATTGAAGCCAGGCAAGTACCGCGGGAAGAACCCGCGCCCGCGAAGCCGGAAGCGAACGCCGATCAGGAAACTGGGCGGACCTCGGCGGCCTCCGGCGACGAAAAGTGAACCAGCATCATCGCGAGGGCAGCGAGCCCCACGATGACAAGCGCGATCCCCATGTAGCGGGCGATCGGCGGGCGGTCGGCATAGCGGTAGTCTTCGCCCGAGATGGTAGCGAGCACGCGTTTGTGTTCCCACATCCCGGCGAGCGTGGCCGCCACGCCGAGCGCGATGAGCGCCGCACCGAACAGCCGCGTCTTCAGCGGCGAGAAGCCGACCATCCGACCATCGAAGGCGAGCGCCGCCTGCCCCAGCCGCTCGATGCCGAAGCCGAGCGAGATCATCGCCAGGCTCGTGCGGATCCACGCGAGCAGCGTGCGGTCGGCCGCCTCGCGGTTGCGCTCGCGGGC
>JBIIOK010000073.1:0-12365 GCA_044336985.1 Pirellulales bacterium
ATTCGGCGCTCGAGCGGGTCGACGAGGTCTTCCACATCGGTCGGCGGCTGCGAAATGTCGCGCTGCAAAGCGCCGTCGGCGGCATGGCGGCGAGCCTGGTGGGCATGGGATTCGCCGCGGCGGGCTACCTGCCTCCCGCCGCAGGCGCGCTCCTCCAAGAGGCGATCGATGTGGTCGCTGTCCTCAACGCGCTCCGCGTATCGTGGAGCCCCGGTTCGCTCAGCGATTACAAGGACTGAGGAATCGGGCTATTCTTCGCACATGGCTCACTGGGTTGCTCTCATCGTCGATCGTCTCGCCCGTCGGCGGTTCTCCGGCGTTTCCTCCGCGATGTTCAACCTCGGCGCCGCCGGGGTTGCCGAGGAGGGGGACGGTGGCATCGAGCCGACGCCGCGCCAGACGTGGGACATCGGCCCGCCGGAACCTCCCTCTCGCACGGTTCGCCTGCGGGCCTGGTTCGAGGCGCCCAACGAGTCCGTCATCGCGGCGGCTGAGGCGTGTCTGCCACGCGCCGTCGAGGCTCGCTGGGAGGCTGTCCCCGACGAGGACTGGTCAACGGCGTGGCGCGTCAACTTTCCCGTCCTCCGCTTCGGCCGGCTCGCCGTCGCGCCCCCCTGGGACGCAGAGCCGGGAGCGCTGATTCTCGATCCGGGACAGGGTTTTGGAACGGGGCAGCATGCGACGACGCGCCAGGTGCTCGAACGGCTTGTCTCCCTTCTCGGCACAACGCCCCGCGAGCGCGTGCTCGACGTCGGCTGTGGCTCCGGAATCCTCGCGCTGGCGGCGGCGCATCTTGGGGCCGACGCCTACGGCATCGACCACGATCCAGTCGCGGTCGCCGACGCCCATTCGCAAGCTGCCCGCAACGGGCTGAATGTGTCGTTTGACACCACGCCGCTCGCCGATGTGCCGGGCCGCTGGACCATCGTGCTCGCAAACCTGTTCGCCGACGCCATCGTCGATCTCGCCGACGCGCTCTTCGCAAGAACCGGCCGCCACCTGATCCTCGCCGGGATCCTGGCCGACCGCGAGCAACGTGTCCGCGAGATCTTCGACCCGCGACTCGGGGAGCCGGAGCGATCGCAGGATGGCGACTGGGTCTGCCTGCACTACCGCGGGCCGGACGCGGAGCGATCGCCGGCGGAGTGAGTCCACGGTCCGAAGACGAGCGAGCCGCCGGCCCAGAGCGCGGCGCCGGCAAGCGCGCCTGCCACCACGCCGACCGGCCCACCGGCAGCGGCCGCGACCGCAAGCGTCGCGGCGCTCGTGGCGAGCCCTGCCGACTCGCCTGCCATGCGGCTCTCGGCGGCGGAGCGGCCCGCCTGATGCGCCGTCCATTCCGCGGCGAGCGCCGCCCCTTCGGCGACGATCGCCGCCGGCACGAGCGTCTTGAGACCGAGCCGGAGCGAGGTCCCGACCGCCGCCCGCAGGACGACGCGCTCGGCCGTTCCGGCCACTACGCGTGCCGACATGGTCGCGGCCACCCGCTTCGCGGCAGCGCTGATCCGCCCGATCACGATCTCCACCTGACGACTCGAGCGCTCGCCCGTGGCACACCAGGTCGCGAAGTGTTCGCAGTTGTCGACCACGGGGCAGTAGCCTTCGCGGCCGACGTGGGAAAGGGCCCGGGCGACGATCTCGTCGGCGGAAAAAGAAGCGGCCGGCTCGTGGGTGACGAGCACCTCGCCGACGCCGGCGAATTCGGCCAGGCTCGTGCGGACGACGCTGCCCCCCTCGAGCGGCCGCGCGAAATCGTGGGGCCGAGCGTGCACGACGGTGCCGTCACCGACGTCGATGCCGTGGTGCATGTAGGTGACGGTCGAGCCGGCAAAGTGCCGTTCGACCCGCAATCGATCGCCTCGCGCCATCGGGTATCCTGCTTCGGTAAAAAAGGTGCCAGGACTCTTTTCCTGTCTACCTCATTTGGGCCACGGACGGAAGCTTTTAGAAAAGAGTCCAGACACCTTTTTCTTGGGAAAGCACCATGCAACGCACCATTGACCCGACTGCGGACCGAGCGCTGGCCATCAATCTCGATCAGGGCGTCTACGGCACGTTCGCCGAAATAGGCGCTGGCCAGGAAGTGGCACGGTGGTTCTTCTCCGTCGGCGGCGCGGCAGGCACGGTGGCCAAGACGATGTCGGCGTACGACATGACCGTCAGCGATGCCATCTACGGCAAGACGGCCCGCTACGTCTCGCGGGAGCGGGTCGAGGAGATGCTCGAGCACGAATATGCGTTGCTCCGCGAGCGGCTCGACGCGGCCCGCGGCGATCGCACCAGATTCTTTGCCTTCGCCAACACGGCCGCCGCCCGTTCCTACTCCGGCGGCAACGAATGCCACGCCTGGCTCGGCGTGCGGTTTCAGCATGCCTTCCGTTCGGAACCGAGCGACGTCATCCTCCACGCCCGGCTGCTCGATCCGACCAACGCCCGCCAGCAGGATGCGGTGGGGCGGCTGGGCGTGAATCTGCTGCATGCAGCGCTCAACGTCTGCCGCGAACCCAAGGCGATGATCGAGCTGCTCCTCGACGAGATCGGCCGCGAGCGGATCGAGATCGACTGGATCGCCGTTCGCGGGCCGGCATTCCCCGGCGCCGACAACCGCCTCCTCTGCTTGCACCTCGTGCGGATCGGATTCACGCCCGCGCTCTTGTTCGACGGAGCCGGCGAGCCGCAACTGGCCTCGGAGGCGCTCCGCCATGCCAGCGTGCTCGTGGAACGCGGCCGCTTCGACCCGGTCACCCTTCTCAACCTCGAGATGATGGCGGCGGCCCGCGAGGTCTTCGCCGGCGAACGGGGCGACGCTGCCCAGGAAATCCACGAGATCATGGAGATCACGATGCACAATCTCCGCGACCGCGGCCAGGCCGAAGACGGTGATTTCTTGGCCCGTGTCGACCTGCTGACGGCGGCTGGGAAGATGGTGCTCGTGAGCGACATCGGGGCTTTCCACGACCTGGGCGAATATCTTGCCGCCCGTCGTGTGCAGCGGACGGGCCTCGTGTTGGGCGTGCCGTTGCTGCGGGAGGTGTTCAACGAGGGGCACTACAAGGGCCTTCACGGTGGCATTCTCGAGGCCTTTGGCCGGCTCTTCACCCATGCGGTCAGGCTCTACGTCTATCCGACCCGCGACGTCATCGACGGCCGGGTGATCACGGCCGACACGCTGCAGGTATCGCCGCATCTGGTGCACCTGCTCGACCATTTACGGGTCAACGCCCTGATCCGGCCGCTGCCGTGCAACGAGCAGTCGCTGCGCACCTATTCGAGCGAGGAGGTCCGGTCGCGGATCTGTTCCGGCGATCCGTCGTGGAAGGAACTGGTGACGCCCGAGGTGGCCGCGCAGATCGAGCAGCAAAAAAGGAGTCAGGACTCTTTTCCCACGCATCTGAACGCAGACCGAAACTAGGGCGGGCCGGAAAAGAGTCCCGACACCTTTTCCTCACACTGTGAGGATTGGGTGTGGCGCCGCCGGCCGCTTGTGCCTGGTGAGGAAGCCCCCTATCGTGCCGTTTCCGCGCGAACGCGGAGAAGCACGGAGCGCATGCGCATGGAATTTCTTGACGCAATTGGGGGTCTGGGCGCCGCGCAGGTGATCCTGCTTCTCGTCGCGCTTGTGATCGCGTTTGGCTTCGAGGTGATCAACGGCTTCCACGACACCGCCAACGCCGTGGCCACGGTCATCTACACGAAGTCGATGAAGCCGACGCCCGCGGTCGTCTGGTCTGGCATCTGGAATTTCATCGGCGTCCACGCCGGCGGCATCGGTGTCGCCTTCAGCATCGTCCACCTGCTGCCGGTCGACCTGCTCGTCAACATCAAGACGGGCCGCGGGCTGGCGATGGTGCTCTCGCTGCTCGGCGCCGCGATCATCTGGAACTTCGCCACCTGGTATCGCGGTCTGCCCGCCTCGAGCTCGCACTCGCTGATCGGCTCGATCATGGGCGTGGGCATGATGAATGCCTGGATGGAGCACGGCTCGATCGCGAAGGGAATCAACTGGCACAAGGCGAGCGAAGTGGGAATGGCACTCGTGCTCTCCCCGCTCGTCGGCTTCGGGCTCGCGGCGGCGACGCTCATGCTGGCCAGGAAGCTGATCCCTGCACGGGAACTCTACGAGCCGCCGCACGGCGACAAGCCGCCCCCGTGGTGGATTCGCGCGCTCCTCATCGGCACCTGCACCGGCGTGAGCTTTGCGCACGGCTCCAACGACGGCCAGAAGGGAATGGGGCTCATCATGCTCGTCTTGATCGGCATCGTGCCGGCGGCCTACGCGCTCGATATGCATGCCTCGCCGCAGGAGATCACCGCCACGGTGGAGGCGGCCCGGAAGCTCGAGGCCGAACTCACGCGGCCGGAACTCGCCTTGATGATGAATGCCCTCAAGGAGCAGCACGTCGCCCAGTCGCGGGTGGAGCGGATCAGCCGCTCCGAGGGGGTGGCGGCGGCCGCGTCGCTCGAGTCGGAGATGGTCGACGATGTCATCGATCCGTTTCCCGCCAACGACGTGGTGCTCGCCACGCTCGATCCGCTGCCGCTCGTGAAGGACGTGCTCGCGAGCCTCGATGGCCGCACGAGCTTCGCCGACCTCCGGACGGACGAACGCTGGAGGCTGCGGACGCAGCTCGTCGAACTCGGCGCCTCGGTCCGGACGCTCCTGCGGCAATTCGGCGAGACGCTCGCCGAAGACCGCCGCAAGGTGCTCAAGAGCCTCGCGGGCGAGCTGGCCAAACCGGTGGAATATATCCCGGAGTGGGTGGTGATGGGGGTCGCGCTCTGCCTGGGGCTCGGCACGATGTTCGGGTGGGAGCGGATCGTGAAGACCGTCGGCGAGAAGATCGGCAAGACCCATCTCACCTATGCCCAGGGGGGCGCGGCCGAGCTCGTCGCGGCCACGACGATCGGCCTGGCCGACTCGCTCGGCATGCCGGTGAGCACGACCCACGTCCTCTCCAGCGGCGTGGCCGGCACGATGTGGGCCAACAACTCAGGGATCCAGCCGGAGACGGTTCGCGCGATCGCGCTGGCATGGGTGCTGACGCTGCCCGTCGCGATGGCGCTCGCCGGCGGGCTCTACTGGTTCGCAACGCTCTTCGCCAGCTGATTCCGCTGCCGGAAATACTTGAGCCCCGGCACGAAGAAGCAGGCGGCGCTGACGAGGCCGAAGATCACGTGGGAGACGTCCTTCTCCGACTCCGTGCGGACGAGGCACATCACGAGCGCCGTCGCGAAGAGCACCGCCGCCTGGATGTAGAAGGCGCCGGAGAGAATGCCCGCCTTCGCGAAGAAGACGAGGCCGGCCAGAAGCGCAAGCACCGGTGAGAGCGTGAGCGCCGGCAGGTCGAGGAGCGCCTCCACCCAGAAGAGCATCACGCTGGCGATCACGCTGCCGCCCCAGATGTGGGCGATCTGCCGCTCGACCGCGGTGACCGGCCCGGTGCGGTGCCGCAGCGCCCAGAAGATCGGCGCCCAGAGCGCGAGGCCCCCCGCCCAGAGCACGAGGTAGGGCCAGCGGGTCGTGACTCCCTGCCAGGCGAGGACGTCGGTCGTCACGCACAAGCCCAAGAGCACGACCGAGTGCCACATCCAGAGCAGGCCCCAGTTTTCGAGCACGACGGCGTGGTGCGTCTCGCGGAAGAGCCGGGCGGCGATGTCGGCCAGGCCACCGCGGCGGGCGGCGATCGTCTCGCCGGCCAGGAAGGCCCGCAGGTCGGCAGCGAGCGCCCCGGCCGAGGCATACCGCAGCTCCTGGGGCTTCTGCAGGCTTTTGAGCGCGATCATCTCGAGGTCGCGGTTCACGCCCGGCGCCACCACGCGGGGCGCGGGAGGATCGGTCTCGAGCACGGCGAGCAGCGTGTCCATCGGACTCGCCGCCTGAAACGGCGGCCGCCCGGTGAGCATCTGATAGAGGATCGCCCCGAGGCTCCAGACGTCGCTCGTGGGCCCGACATCGCCGCGGCTGCCGGCGGCCTGCTCGGGCGACATGTAGCAGGGAGTGCCGAGGATGGCGCCGGTGTGCGTGACCGATTGATCGGCCTCGATCCGCTTCGCGAGGCCGAAGTCGGTGACGTGCGGCCGGCCAGTGGCGTCGATCAAGATGTTCGAGGGCTTGAGATCGCGATGCAGCACGCCGCGGTCATGCGCTGCCTGCACCGCATCGGCCACCCGCGCCAACAGCGCCGCCCCGTCGCGCGGCGGAATCGGCACGCTGGCGAGCTGTTTGGCGAGCGTCGTCCCCTCGATGAACCGCATGCTGTAGAAGGGATGGCCATCGCACTCGCCCACCTCGAAGATCGAGACGATCCCCGGGTGATCGAGCTGCGCGGCCGCCTCCGCCTCGCTGCGAAACCGCGCGAGATCCGCGCGGCTGGCCAGGTCGCGGCGCAGGAGCATCTTCAGGGCGACGGTGCGGCCGAGGCTCTTCTGCACGGCGCGGTAGACCACACCCATGCCGCCGCGGCCGATCTCTTCGACGAGTTCGTAGTCGCCGAGCGTCGCCGGCAGCGCGGTGACTCCCGGCACGAACCGCGGCAGGCCGTCGTCTTCGGCCGCCGGCAGCCGCAGCGCAGGCTCACGGTCGCGCGGGCCGCCGAGATCCAGGATCGTCGATTCCTGCGCCACCGCGTCGGTGACGAGCATCGCGGCAAAGAGCTCGCGCAGCTGGCCGGCCAGGTCGGGATGCGCGGCGGCGAGCTGCTCGAGCCGAGGCTGCGCATCTTCGGGCCGCGTCTCGGAGAGCTCTTCCACCAGCGCGGCGAGCCGTTCCTCTTGATCGGGCGCGAGCGGCAGATCGACGGCGCGGGAGCGGCCGAGCGATCGGGTCGCGGAGGTATCGACGGGAGGAACCATGCGCAGGGACGGTGTAAACGGGATAGGGAAACGGGATCGATGGCAACGCGGGAATGTTAGGCGCCATCCGCGCCGTCGAGCAGGATGCGGAGCCGCCGCATGGCCCGGAGGTAGCGCATTCCCGCGGCGGCCTTCGAAATGCCGAGCGCTTCGGCCGCCTCGGCCGTGGAAAGGTGCTCGAAATGCCGCAGGAGCACGATCTGCCGGTCCGCCTCCTCGAGCTGTTCGACCGCCGCGGCAAACCGCCGTTCAAGCTCCCGCCAGGTGGCGGCGGCGGCCGGGGTGAGTTCCCGGTCGGCGAACTGGCCCATCATGTCGGCCTGTGAGGCCTCGGGCCCGGACTGGGGTAGCGCCACCTCGCGGTCCACGCTGCGGGTGGAGGCCACGCGGTGCCGGCGATGGGCGTCGATGAGCCGGTCGCGGGCCATGTGCCGCAGCCAGAGCTGGAACGGCATCGTCGGGTTGGCGAGGTAGTCGCCCAGCCGGCGGTTCGCCTCGATCATCACGTCCTGCACGATGTCGCTGGCATCCACCCGCCGCTGCACCACCCGGTCCATCCGGCGGTCGATCATCCGCTTGATCGCGTCTCGGTGCCGCTCGAGGAGGCCGTTGACCGCGTCGTCATCCCCGCGCCGCACGCGGTCGAGCAACACCTGCGTGGGCTGCGCATCGTCCGGCGATGGGGCGCCGGACGAGCCGGCTGGATCGGTTGTACGGGTCATGGAAAGACGGAGGGCCGCGGGTGCCTTTATCCTACCAACGTGTCCTCCGGCGCATGTGCGGGAGCACTTATTTCCGAGGCCACGTTTTTTTGACCCGCCACGAATCGTGATCCATAATCGCTGGCGGTCGACGGAGAGACCGCTGCCTGCCGCGACAGGATGCGGCTTCCCGCGAACGGATTGCTCTCGTGAACGTCGCCCAGCCCTCGACGCTTCCCGCTCTTCCGGCCGGCCGCCTGGCCGCCCGGTCCATTCCGTTCCTGTTGCTGGCGGTCTGGCTGCTCTGCGGAGCCGCGGCCTTCGGACAGGCCCACGACGACCTCGCCGCGAAGACGAACCTGCTCGCCGGCGAGCAGCGCTGGGCCGACGTCGTCAGCATCTGCGAGCCGGCGGCCCGCAAGGGGACGCTCGCGCCGGAGCTCCAGCAGCGGTACGACCTGGCGAAGATCCACTGCGACCTTGCCAAGCGGCACGCCGAACACGCCTTCCGCGCCCAGCTCGCGAAGCTGAGCGAGGCCGATGCCCGCCGCGTCTATGGCGAGGTGCTTTCGCGGATCGCCTCGCATCACTTCGAAACGCCGAACTACGGTCGGCTCGTGTCGCGTGGCAGCCTCGCGATGGACGTGGCGATCGACGACCCGCTCTTCACCTCTCTCCACGCCCCGCACGCCACGCCCGAGCGGCGGACGCTCTACCGCGAGCAGGTGGCGCAGCTGCTCGCCGGCCGCACGGTCACCTCGCAGGCCGATGCCGAGGCGCTGACCGCGTGGATCGCCCGCATCGCCAACGCGTCGCTCGGGATCTCTCCGTCGGTGGCGTTGATGGAGATGACCGCGGCGGCGATGGGCGGGCTCGATGAATACTCCGCGTTCCTCACGACGGGCCAGCTCGACGACCTCTACGCCCAGATCGAAGGCAACTTCGTGGGCCTCGGCGTGGAGCTGAAGGCGGCTCCCGACGGGCTCCTCGTCGTGCACGTGATCCCCGGCAGCCCGGCGGAGCGGGCCGGCCTTCGGGCGGGCGACCATCTCGTGGGCATCGGCGGACGTTCGATCGGCGGCATGCACGTGGACGAAGCGGCGCAGCTCCTGCAGGGCCCCGCCGGCTCCCTCGTGACGCTCGCCGTGCTGCGGTCTCCGTCGCCAGCGCGGGCCGTGACGGTCCGCCGCGAGCACGTCGAGGTGCCGAGTGTCGAGGACGTGAAGATGCTCGACCCGGCCGCGGGTGTGGCCCACCTCAAGATCTCGTCGTTCCAAAAAGCCACCGCCGCCGACGTCGAATCGGCCCTGCGGCGGCTCGACGCGGCCGGCATGCGATCGCTCGTGATCGATCTGCGGGGCAATCCGGGCGGCCTGCTCTCCGCGGCCGTCGACGTGGCCGACCTCTTCATCGAGCGGGGACTCGTGGTGGCCACGCGTGGCCGCAGCCCCGAGGAAGACTTCAACTACACCGCGAGCCGCCCGGGCACGTGGCGGATGCCGCTGGTCATCGTGATCGACGGCGAATCGGCCAGCTCGAGCGAGATCTTCGCCGGTGCGATTCGCGATCATGGCCGCGGCACGATCGTCGGGACCCGCAGCTATGGCAAGGGTTCGATCCAGGGCATCTTTCCGCTCGATGTCGCCGGCGTCGGCATGCGGCTCACGACGGCGAAGTTCTTTTCGCCCAACGGCCACCCCTACAGCGGCGTGGGGGTCGAGCCGCACCTCGCCGTGCACGCCGTCGCCAAGCCCGTCGATGGCGAGGCCTCCGTGGCGACCGCCGACCCCTTCATCGGCACCGCCCTCGAGGTGGCCCGCCGCTCCGCCGTGCAGCCGGCGGTGCGCAACCCCGTGCAGCCGGCGGGTCGTGGTAGCCAGCGGCCGCTGCCGCGGCCGCGCTCGACCGCTTCCCGTTGATTTTTGGTGGCGGACTCCGAGGCTCCCGGCCCGTCGAGGGGTCGCTTCTTGAACTGCCTCTGCCAGTCCGCTAGGCTCCAAGCGGAGCCCGAAAAGGCCCACGTTCACCGCATGAAAACTTCCTTCTGGCTGCGGTGAGCGGTTGGTTGTTCCCCGCCTTTCCTGCGCACCTGCTGCGCCTTAGAGAAGAAGGATTCTGCCATGACCACCGCCCGTGCCAGTGCCGTCGCCGCGATCAACAACTACAAGCCGACAGGCCACGCCTGGAATTTCCGCGAGACACCCACGAGCGAGATCTTCGGCGCCAACGTCTTTAGCGACTCGGTGATGAAGGATCGCCTGCCGAAGAGCGTCTATAAGGCGCTGCAGGCGACGATCAAGCAGGGCAAGCCGATCGATCCGGGCATCGCCGACGCCGTGGCGCTGGCGATGAAGGACTGGGCCATTGAAAAGGGCGCAACGCACTACGCCCACGTCTTCTATCCGCTCACCGGCCTGACGGCCGAGAAGCACGACAGCTTCCTGACGCCGACGGGGGATGGCGACGCGATCGCCGAGTTTTCCGGCAAGGAGCTGATTCAGGGCGAGCCCGACGCCTCGAGCTTCCCCTCCGGCGGACTCCGCGCCACGTTCGAGGCCCGCGGCTACACCGCCTGGGATCCGACGAGCCCGGCCTACATCCTCGACAACCCCAACGGCACCACGCTCTGCATTCCCACGGCCTTCTGCTCGTGGACGGGCGAGGCGCTCGACAAGAAGACGCCGCTTTTGCGCTCGATGCAGGCGGTGGACAAGCAGGCCCGGCGCGTGCTCGCCCTCTTCGGCCACAAGGATGTCGGCCAGGTGACGGCCTCCTGCGGACCGGAGCAGGAATACTTCCTCATCGACCGCAACTTCTTCTTCGCCCGGCCCGATCTCGGCATGGCGGGCCGCACCCTTTTCGGTGCGAAGCCCCCCAAGGGGCAGGAGTTTGAGGATCAGTATTTCGGGGCGATTCCCGAGCGGGTCTTGGCCTACATGCTCGAGGTCGAGCGCGAACTGTTCAAGCTCGGCGTGCCGGTGAAGACGCGGCACAACGAGGTGGCGCCGAGCCAGTATGAGATCGCGCCGCTCTACGAAAACGCCAACATCGCCACCGACCATCAGCAGACGATCATGCAGACGCTGACCCGCGTCGCACAGAAGTATGGCATGACCTGCCTGCTGCATGAGAAGCCGTTCGCCGGCATCAACGGCTCGGGCAAGCACGTCAACTGGTCGCTCGGCTGCAAGCTCGGCAACCTCCTCGAGCCGGGCGAGACGCCGCATGCCAACATGCAGTTTCTGGTGTTCTGCGCCGCGGTGATCCGGGCCGTGCATCAGCATTCCGATATGCTCCGGGCCGTGGTCGCCGCCAGCGGCAATGATCACCGTCTGGGCGCCAATGAGGCGCCGCCGGCGATCATCTCGATCTTCCTCGGCGACCAGCTCGCCGACGTGTTCGAGCAGATCGAGAAGGGCAGGGCAACGAGCTCCAAGTCGACCGGCACGCTCACGGTCGGCGTCGACACGCTGCCTTCCCTGCCCAAGCACGCGGGCGACCGAAATCGCACGAGCCCGTTTGCCTTCACGGGCAACAAGTTTGAGTTCCGTGCGGTGGGCTCGAGCCAGTCGATCGCGGGGCCGCTCGTGGCCCTGAACACGATCATGGCCGAGAGCCTCGACTACATCGCCACGGAGCTGGAAAAGGTGACCGGCGGCGACCTGGCGAAGCTGCCCAACGCGGTCGAGAAGCTCTTGCAGGAGATCATCTCCAAGCACAAGGCGGTGATCTTCAACGGCAACGGCTACTCGCAGGAGTGGCACGACGAGGCCAAGAAGCGAGGCCTGCCGAACCTGAAGGCCACGCCGGAGGCCCTCGACGTGCTTGTGTCGCCGAAGAACATCGCCCTCTTCGAGAAGTACGGTGTGCTCTCGGAGCGGGAGATGCGCAGCCGCTACGACATCTACATGGAGCGGTACTGCAAGGACATCAACACCGAGGCCGCCTCGGCGCTGCAGATTGCCAAGACGATGATCCTGCCGGCGGCCTACCGCTACCAGGGCGAGCTCGTTGATACGGCGTCGAAGCTCAAGAGCCTCACCGGCCAGGCCGTGCACATGGGCACGCTCGAGAAGCTCACAAAGCTCGTCGGCGATTTCGAGGGGCGGATCGAGGGGCTCGAGAAGGCGCTGGCCCACCACGGCGCCGGCGACCTGCGGGGTGAAGTGAAGCACTTCCACGACACGGTCATCCCGGCGATGGGCGCGTTGCGGGAGACGGCCGACCAGATCGAGGTGATCCTGCCGGACGATCTCTGGCCGCTGCCGACCTACCGCGAGATGCTGTTCATCAAGTGATGCAGGATCTCTCGCCATCGATCGCCGCCGAGTGTGAACGCCTCGGGATCGTCGTGAATCCGGAATCCACGCAGAGGCTCGCCGCGTATGCGGCGAGCCTCTGGTCTTGGAACGAGAAGCTCAACCTCACGCGGCACACCGACGTGGAGAAATTCGTCTCCCGCGACGTGGCCGATGCCGCGGCGATCGCGCCCCACCTCGCGAAGGGTGAGCGGGTGCTCGACGTGGGCACCGGCGGCGGTGTGCCGGGCGTTTTACTTGCGATCCTGCGGCCGGATCTCCATGTGGAACTCTGCGACAGCGTGGCCAAGAAGGCCCGGGCTGTGCAGGCGATCGTCGCCGAGACCGGTCTCTTGCTGCCGGTACACGAGGGGGCCGCGCAGGGGATCGTCTCGCAGGCGGCTGTGGCGAAGCGGCCCTTCGACACGCTCGTCGTGCGGGCGGTTGCCCCGCTCGTGAAGCTGCTCGGCTGGTTCGAGCCGCTGTGCGAGCAGTATGGGCGGATGCTCGTGAT
>JBIIOK010000109.1:0-8799 GCA_044336985.1 Pirellulales bacterium
CCGGCGCGATGAATCGCCTCGAGGCCACGAGCCACATGCTGGGCATGCCGATTACGCTCGGCATGGCAGAGGAGGCGCTCGCCGATCTCGTCCGCTCGAGCGCCCGCTGCCTGAGGCTCGCCGACATCGAGCGGGCCGTCTGCTCCGCGTTTGGCATCGAGCCGGGCAGCCTGCAGTCGGCCCAGCGGGCCCGCAAGGTGAATCACCCGCGGATGCTGGCGATGTTCCTGGCCCGCAAGCACACGCCGGCCGCGCTCACGGAGATCGGCAGCTACTTCGGCCGCCGCAGCCATTCGACGGTGATCTCGGCGCAGAAGACCGTCAACGAATGGGTGTCGAACGGCGAGCGGATCGTGCTCGCCGACTCGACCTGGAACGCCGACGAGGCGATCCGCCGCGTCGAGGAATTCATCCGCGCTGGCTGAGTGCGCGTTAGTTGTCAACGCGCCCAACCCGGCTTCGGGCGACCCGTACCCCGTCGCCGGACGCTCGCTACGTACGACCAATCCGCTAACGCGGATCGGTGCCCGCATGCCCTCCGCTCGCTCGATGCTGACTGCGCTCCGGCATCCTGCCTGCGCTTGTCAGCAACGCCGGCTCCCGGGGTACGGGTCACCCGAAGCCTGCCTCAACTGGTGAAGTGCAGATAGCGGGTAGGCACGGGGCTGCCTGTACCCTCTCGCGGGCTATGGAAGCGAGCGTAGGCAGGATGCCGAAGCGAGCGGACATGCAGTGAGCGGAGGACAGGATGTCCGCAGCGAACGTCCGCCGAGAGGGTACAGGCAGCCCCGTGCCGGGTTGGGCGAGTTGATGTCGGACAAAAGATGAAGCGGTGTAGGTGACAGGCTGAAGCCTGTCCTACTTCAGGCGCTCTTCGAGGCTCGCCTTGTAGCGGACGCTCGATTCGGGGCCGCTGAAGCCGATCACTCGCCGGTCGATGCCGGTGGTGCGGCGGATGACGTGGCCGCGCTCGATGTCGAATTCCACCTTGCCGTCCCAGATCCGCTCGAGCAGCCGGGCCTCGAGCCGTGGGTCATCGAGGGGGGTGAGCACGGTCGTGTCGACCTGGATCGTGGCGACGCCGTCACGCACGGAGACAAGGCGGTAGCGGAGCCGCGTGCGCACGGCCTTGCGCGGGCCGTTCGGCACCTCGATGACCACCTCCTGGGGCACGGTCCACTCGGCCCCCTCCCGCACCGCGCCGTCCGGCAGGGGCACGACCATCAGGTCGCCCGTGTTCGAAGGGGGACTTGGCCGCAGGTCCTGCCGGGAGAGCACGCGGCCGACACGGTCGATCGTGAGCCGCGAGAGCGGCACGCCGAGGCTCTGCTTCACGGTCTCATAGCCGGGCGGGGGCGGCTCGTCGCCGCTGCTGCTCCAGCGGCTCTCCCCCTTATCGCTCGTTCGCGAGGTCATCGTCACGCCGTCCACCGAATGCTCGATCGTGGCCTGGCCCTCCGCGTCGACGGCGGTGACGGTCCAGATCTTGGTCGAGTCGGTGGCGGTCTCCGTGGACTGTGTCGTGCCGGCGATCGTGGTCTCCGTGAGGGCCCTGTGGGCCACGTCCATGACGAGCCGGTCGCCCGCCTGATAGCGATAGGCGAGGCGGACGGCATCGCTGACCTCCGTCTCGGCGGCAGGCAGCTCCGCAAGCGACAGGCCGCCGAACATCACCGCGACGGCGAGCGACGTGACGGCGGAGCGGATGCGGCGGATCATGAGCCCTCGTGCCCGTGGCCGGCGGCCCGTGGGCTCGCGCCATCGGCCCGCATGCCGCCCCAGGCCAGCTTCTCGCGGAGCGTGCGGTAGTAGCCGTGGTTCTGTGTCTCCACGAGGGCAAACCGCGGCGCCGCGCGGCGGATGCGAATGCTGTCGCCCGCGGCGAGGGCGGTGATGACGCGGCCATCGACCATGCAGGCCGAGCCGGCGTTTGGCTGGGGCACGGAGAGTTCGTAGGTGCGCGAGGCCGAATCGATCACGGTGCGGTTGGTCAGGGTGTGCGGATTGAGCGGCGTGAACACGAAGGCATCGAGGTCCTTCCGCACGATCGGCCCACCGGCCGAGAGGTTGTAGGCGGTCGAGCCGACCGGCGTGCTCAGGATCAGGCCGTCGGCGCGGTAGGTCGTGGCCAGTTCGCCGTCGACGTGCAGCTGGATTTCGATCATGGAGAAGGGCGGCCCGGCGAGGATCGCCACTTCGTTGAGGCCGAGCTCCCTCTGGAGCGCGCGGCCGCCGCGGAGCACCTCGCACTCGAGCAGGAGATGCTCCACGAGACGAAACCGGCCGGCGGCGATCTCGTCGAGCGCCTGCTCCACCTCCTGCCGCGAGAAGTCGGCAAGAAAGCCGAGCGCGCCGAGATTGACGCCGAGCACCGGCACCTGGTCGTAGCCCATCCAGCGGGCGGTGCGCAGGATCGAGCCATCGCCGCCGAGCACGACGACGAGGTCCGCCTCGCCCGGAAACGGACCGCCCCCCCAAGCCTCGCGGGCTGCGAGCAGGCAGCGGGTCTGGTGGCCGCGGGCCGCAAGCAGCGCCTCGACGCGTCGGGCTTCGTCGTCCACTCCCGCGAGGCCGGCCGGGCCCACGATCAGGATGCGCAGGTGTTCCGGCGGCGGCTCGTGCGGGCGCAGTCGCGAGGGGCTGGTCATGGAGGGCTGTCCGTCAGGCGATGGAAAAAGGTCATCGCGGGCTTTTGCCGCGGGCGCTTACGGGCAGGGCACGTTCGGCCGGGCCGCGGCCGCAAGCGCACGGCAGGTCTTCGCGATGCCGGCGGCGTCGAGCCCGAGGTCGGCGAGCAGTTCGCCCCGTTCGCCATGCTCGACGAACCGATCCGGGAGGCCGAGCCTGACGATCGGCCCGCAGGTGATCCGCGCGTCGTTCACGGCCTCGAGCACCGCGCTGCCAAAGCCGGTAGGCAGGGCGTTCTCCTCGACCGTGACGACCCAGGGGGCCGTCTCGATCCGCTCGAGGAACGCATGCGTGTCGAGCGGCTTCACGAAGCGGGCGTTGACGACGCCCACCTCGAGCCCTTCCTCCCGCAGCCGGCGGGCGGCCTCGAGGGCGCCTCCCAGGAGCGTGCCGCAGGCGATGATCAGACCGTCGTTGCCGTCGAGGAGCGGCTCCGGGCGGCCGGCTGCGATCGGGGACCGCTTGCCGCCATGCGTCTCGACCACGGCCTTGGGATAGCGGATGGCGACGGGGCCATTCTGCTCCAGCGCCCAGTCGAGCATCGCGATCAGATCGTGCTCGTCTCCCGGGGCCAGCACGGTCATGTTGGGGAAGAGCCGCAGGTAGCCAAGGTCGAAGGCTCCGTGATGGGTCGGGCCATCGGGGCCGGTGAGCCCGGCGCGGTCGAGCATGAACACGACCGGCAGGTTCTGCAGGCACACCTCCTGGAAGATCTGGTCGAACGACCGCTGCAGGAACGTGCTGTAGATGTCGACGATCGGACGGCAGCCCACCTTGGCCTGCCCCGCGGCGAAGGCCACGGCGTGCGACTCGCAGATGCCAACGTCGAAGAAACGGTCGGGGAACTCCTCGCGCACCGGCTCGAGCTTGTTGCCCTGGCACATCGCCGCCGTGAGCACGGTTACCCGCTTGTCGCGCCGCATGCAGCTGCCGATCGCGGCGCTCGCCACGTCGGTGTAGGCGCGGGAGGATGATTTCTTGATCGAGACGATGCAGTCGTCGTCGTCGCACTCGAACGGCGCGGGCGTGTGGAAGAAGACCGGGTCGGCCTCCGCCGGCTTGAAACCGTGCCCCTTCTCGGTCAGCACGTGGAGCAGCACCGGGCCCTCCTCGTCCTTCACGAGCTCGAGGTAGCGGATGAGGTTCGGCAGCGAGTGCCCCTCGACCGGTCCGAAGTAGCGGACCCCCATCGCCTCGAAGAGCATGCCGCCGTGGAGCGTGGCCTTGATCGAGTCCTTGGCCTTGCCCAGCATCCGCTCCATCTGCTCGCCCACCATCGGCACGCCCTTGATGATCTCGCCGGCCTGATGCTTGAGGCCGCGATACCAGGGATTGGTGCGGACGACGTCGAGATATTCGGCCAGGGCCCCGACCCGCGGGCAGATCGACATCTTGTTGTCGTTCAAGATCACGAGCAGCCGCTTCTTGAGGAAGCCGGCGTTGTTGAGCGCTTCGAAGACGATCCCCGACGGCAGGGCGCCGTCGCCGATCACGGCCACGGAATGGCGGTCGCCGCGACCGCAGAGATCGTCGCCGCTGGCGAGGCCGAGCGCCGTCGACACGCTCGAGCCGGCGTGGCCGGTCATGAACAGGTCGTAGGGGCTCTCGTCCGGATTCGGGTAGCCCATCAGGCCGCCCTTCGTGCGGATCGTGCCGAAGCGGCCGAAACGCCCCGTGATCAGTTTGTGCGGATAGATCTGGTGGCCCGTGTCCCAGATCAGCCGGTCGCGGCTGAAGTCGAAGACGCGGTGCAACGCGAGGCAGAGCTCGACCACGCCGAGGTTCGAGGCGAAGTGGGCCGTGCGGCTCGTCGCCACTTCGCAGAGGGCCCGCCGCATCTCGGCGGCCAGTTGCTCGAGCTCGCCCATCGATAGCGGCGCCAGGTCCTGGGGCGACAGGATCGACGGGAGGATCGCGGCGGGGTCGGTTTGCTTGTCTGGCATGGGGCGGGAGCGTCCTTTGCGTGCGAGACTAATGATCGCGGGAGACGATCCAGCGTGCCAGCGCCGTGAGTTCCGCGGCGGCGGCGCCGAGACCGGCGACGGCGAGGACCGCTTCCTCGGCCAGCGCCAGGCCGCGGGAGCGGCTGGGCTCGAGGCCGACCACCGTGGGGAACGTGAGCTTGCCTCGACCGGCATCCTTGCCCACTCGTTTGCCGAGCGCCGCCTCGTTGCCCTCGGCATCGAGCAGGTCGTCGGCGATCTGGAAGGCGAGCCCGAAGGCGCGGCCGTAGGCCGCGAGCATCGCCAGCCGCCCGGCATCGGCACCGGCCGACAGGCCCCCGAGTTCGAGTGCGGCGAGGAAGAGCGCGCCCGTCTTGCGGCGGTGCACCCGCTCGAGCCACTGCACCTGTTCCGTCGCAGGGCTCGCGGTCATGTCGGGGATCCAGCCCCGCTCGGCGGCGAGGTCGTCGGACTGCCCGCCGACAAGGGCCTCGGCGCCGGAAGCGCGGGCGAGCACGAGGCAGCCGCGGGCCGCGGCCTCGGCTGGCATGTCGCGGGCGAGCGTCTCGAAGGCGAGGGCCTGGAGGGCGTCGCCGCAGAGGATCGCGGTCGCCTCGTCGAAGGCGCGGTGGCACGTGGGCCGGCCGCGGCGCAGGTCGTCGTCGTCCATGGCCGGCAGGTCGTCGTGCACCAGCGAATAAGCGTGGATCATTTCGACGGCCACGGCGGCAGCGGCGGCCTGCTCCCAATCGCCGCCACAGGCCTCGGCCGCCCAGAGCACGAGCGCCGGCCGCAGCCTTTTGCCCGGCGCGAGGACGGCATAGCGCATCGACTCCGCAAGCCGCGGCGATGCGTCCGGGGAAAGATCGAGCGCCCGTTCGAGCCGTGGCTCCACGAACGCCTTCACGAGATCGAGCGAACCGGCGATCGTCGCGGCGGCCTGACCGGCGGAACCGGCCTGCCCATGGGGCACCAGATCGCTGGGGGACGTCGGGCAGCCTGCCATGAACGGGCCCTTCGAAAACCCTATAAAATCAGAGGGAGAACAGCTTGAAGTTTAGACGCCGCCAGAGGGATCGTCCATCCCGGGCAGGGTCTTCGCCGCCGCCGAGCGGCCCTTCGCGGTGCCGCGCGGTGCAGGGTTTTTTCCCGGCTTCGCAGCTGCTGCGGCGGCGCCGCCCGCGGGGAGCGGCAGAGTCGTCGCGATCGGCTGGCCATCTTCATCGACGCCGGTGAGCAGCCGGACCCGCGCTTCAGCCCGCGAAAGTTCCTCGTGGAGGTGCTTGAGGATGACCACGCCGCGTTCATACGCGTCGATCGATTCCGAAAGGCCGAGGCCGCCCGCCTCGAGTCGGCTGACGATCTCGGTGAGCTGGGCGAGCCCCGCTTCAAACGAGGCGGGCTGCGTCGAGTTTGCCGCCGCGTTGTTCTGAGGGCCGTTGCCTTCAGGCGTTGTGGACTCCTGGTCTCGTGGCATCGGTCGATTCCTGTTGCTGGTCTTGTGTGGGTGCGGGAAATTCGCGCGGGAGTCAGCGGGGCATTGGTCCGGCGTCGGCCTTGGTCACGTTGCTCCAAACGCGTCCGTCGGATAGTTGCGTGACGAGCGTGTCGCCAGCCTTCAGGCCCGCCGTCGACGTCAGGGCCACCGTGCCTTCCGCGAGCGATGTCACGGAGTAGCCGCGGGCGAGAATCTTCAGCGGGCTGCCGGCCTCGAGCCGGCCGACCGCCGCCCCGAGCCGCTCGGCGGCCCGCTCGATGGACGTGGACGCGAGCCGTTGGAGCCGTGACGCATGCTGATCGATCGCCGCGCGACGATCCTGCACGAGCCGCGATGGGTCGGCGAGCACCCGCGACCGGGCGAACAGGCCCACGCGTTCCCGGGCGAGTTCGATCCGTCGGTCGAGCCCCGATCGCAGCCGCCCGTCGAGCGTCACGAGCGACGCTGCCAGCTGGCGACCATCGGGCGCGATCCGCACCGCGGCGTCGGTGGGGGTGAGGGCGCGCACGTCGGCGGCGAGGTCGGCGAGCGAGACGTCGATCTCGTGGCCGACGCCCGACACGACGGGCACCGGCGACGCGGCCACCGCGCGGACGAGCACCTCCTCGTTGAATGCCCAGAGATCTTCGAGGCTGCCGCCGCCGCGGATCAGCGCGATGGCGTCGACGGCGGGCCTGAGTCGGCCGGCGATCGCGAGGGCCCGCGCGAGTTCCTCGGCCGCGCCCGCGCCCTGCACCCGCGATGGCACGACGATCACGTCGCAGGCCCGCCAGCGGGCGAGGAAGGTCTCGAGGAAGTCGGCGATCGCGGCGCCCGTCGGGCTCGTCACCACGGCGACCCGCTGCGGAAACGGCGGCAGCTGCCGCTTGCGGCGGATGTCGAAGAGCCCCTCGCGCTCGAGTTCGGCGAGCAGCTTTCGCAGCCGCGCCTCGAGCGCGCCGGTGCCGACGGCGTGAAGGCGGTCGATCGTGAGCTGGTAGGTGCCGCGGGGCGGATAGACCTCGATCCTCCCGTGGCAGACCACCTCGAGCCCGTCGGCCGGCTCGATGGCCAACAGCGGCACCGTCCCACGCCAGACGACGGCCCGCAGCACGGCCGACTCGTCCTTGAGCGAGAGATAGATGTGCCCCGAGGAGGCCTTCGTGAGGTTCGTCACCTCGCCCGCGACCCAGACGTCGGCGAAGTTCGCCTCGAGGGTCTCCTTGACGCGCGACGTCACCTCTGAAACGCTCTGGGCATCCTGGGGCGGGCTGCGTCGGTCGGTCGACAAGGCTTCGCTCATGATTTGCCAGTGTACCAGTTTCGCTTTCCGCACCCGTCGCCACGCATGACCCTCGAACCATCCCCGCCGTCGCCGCAATCTGCCCGTGGGCCGGCCCGCGGGGCGCTCTTGGTGATCTTCCTGACGGTCTTCATCGACCTGCTCGGCTTCGGCATCGTCCTGCCGGTGATGCCGCGGCAGGCAGAGCCGTATCTGTCGGCGCTGGGCCTCTCGCCTCTCGCCAGCGGCGCCGTCATCGGCCTGTTGTTCTCCGTCTTCTCGCTCATGCAGTTTCTCTTCAGCCCGATCTGGGGGCGGATCTCCGACCGCATCGGGCGGCGGCCGGTCCTGCTCGTCAGCCTGCTGGGCTCCGTCGTCTTCTACGCCCTCTATGGTTTCTCCGTGACGCTGCCGACCGAGCAGGCCACGCTGGCGATCGGGCTCATGCTCCTCGCGCGGATTGGCGCCGGCATCGCTGGCGCGAGCGTCGGCACCGCGGCCGCCGTGATCGCCGACTGCACGCCGCCGGAGGGACGCGCCCGCGGCATGGCGCTCATCGGCATCGCCTTCGGCGCGGGTTTCACGCTCGGGCCCCTCATCGCTTACTTCGGCCTGGCCCTCTTCGCGCGGCAGCCGTGGGGCGTCGGGGCGCTCGCGTCGCTCCTATCGCTCGTTGCTTTGCTTTACGCCGTCGCGGTCTTCAAGGAGACCAGGAATCCCGACGCCAAAACGGCGAAGGAATTCTTCAGCCTCGGCCGCACGGCCGCGGTGCTCGGCCAGCCGGCCGTCGGGGCGCTCGTGCTCATCTATTTCCTCTCGATCTTCGCCTTCGCCAACTTCGAGGCCACACTCGCGCGGTTCACGAAGGAGGGCTTCGGCATGACGGACGACGACAACTTCCTCGTCTTCGCCGCGATCGGCGGGATGCTGATGGTGGCGGGCGGCCTCTACAGGCCGTTGGCGAAGCGGCTTCCTGAGACGCGGCTCCTATCCACTGGGCTGGTGGTGCTCATGCTCGGCTTCATCGGCATCGCCGCGGTGGCGTGGCTCGTGCACCGCGAGGCCATCGCCGGGATCGCTCCCGCCGGCTGGCTGCGCGGCCTCTTCTACGCCGCCTCCGCCGCGGCCGTCGCCGGCTTCGCATTCGTGAATCCGTCAGTCTCGGCGTTGATCTCGAAGCGGGCCGATCCGGCGCGGCAGGGGGAGGTGCTCGGCGTCAATCAGTCGTTCGCCTCGCTTGGTCGGATCCTCGGCCCCTTCGCCGGCTCGATGCTCTTTGCGATGCACCCTTCACGGACTTTGCCCTACGCGGCCGCCATCGTCACGCTCTGCCTCGTCGCGGCCCTCCTGCCGCGAGTGAACCAAAAGTAGGACAGGCTTCAGCCTGTCAAAGTAGACCGCTTGCTCCG
>JBIIOK010000212.1:0-3411 GCA_044336985.1 Pirellulales bacterium
AAGTAGACCGCTTGCTCCGCAAGCGGATCTGGATCCGCTTCGGGACGAAGCGGTCTACTTTGGACGAAGCGGTCTACGGGCGGCTCTTCGTGAGTCCGTAGGCCTCGAGTTTTCTGTAGAGCGTCGCGTGGCTGATGCCGAGTTCGGCGGCGGCGTTGGGTACGCTGCCGCCGGTGCGACGCAGCGCCTCGATCACGAGTGCCCGCTGCCAGTCCCCAAGCTTGAGCGTGGCGGTCTCCGCGACGAACGAGCCGATGCGGACCGCTGATGGTGACTCGTCGGCGGTCATGGGGATGATCCGTTCCAGGCTGCCGGGATCCAGCACGATCGTGTGGTCGGCGTCCGCCGCGTCATCATCGACGGCATCGAGGTCGATCGTTTGCAGCGACGCGAGATCTGCCGGCTGGGATCCCGCCTGCGAAGGTCCCTGCGCGTGGCCGGCGCAGGCTGCAGCCGCGAGGCTCGCGAGCGCCACGAGGAAGTCGAAGTCGGCGTTGCGCAGGGCGCCCTTCGGCGCGGAGGCCGCCAGGGCCGCGTGCACCGTCCCCCCCTCGACGATCGGCACGCAGGCAATTTCAACCGCATCGGCATGCCCTGCCGGCGCCGTCCAGACGGCGTTGCCTTCGCGGGCCACGAGGCGGCAGGTCGATTCGCCGAGCAGGCGGGCCAGCGGGCTGCCAGGAGGCACGACACAGACCGGCTCGAGCCGGTCGCCGGCCCGCACGTTGAACCAGCCGACGCTCGCGGCGCCGCAGTGCTCGGCGGCCAACTCGAGCGTGGCGCCGATGACATCACGGGTACTCCGCGACGACAAGAGGCGGATGCTCGCCTGATACAGGAGCAGCGGCCGACGGGCATCGTCGCTCGAGCCGATCGACGAGCGGCGCAGGACGCTGCCCTCGAGCTGGGCGACGGGCCCGCATTTCACGAGCTGCCCCGACTCCCCGGCGGTCGGCGGGCAGGCCGGTGCGGCGGGGCGTGCGATGCGGAAGGCGAGCTCCGCCGTGCCGATGCGGATCACCGCGCCGTCGGTGAGCGGCTGCGCCGCGATCTGGCCGCCATCGACCCACGTGCCGTTTCGGCTGCCGAGGTCGCGGATCATCCAGCGGCCGTCCTCGAAGCGGATCGCGGCGTGAATTCTGCTGGCAAGCCGGTCGGCGAGCACGACCGAGGCGTCTTGCGCCCTGCCGAGCGTGTTGTCGCGCGATGGATCGAGCGCGAACGTCGGGCCGGCGCGGCCGGCGATTCGCAATTCGAGCGCCGCGGCGGGAGCGGTCGTCGGGCCGGTCTGTTCGCTGGTCGCTTCGTGGGGCACGGGCAGGAGGGCCCTGGTGTCGGCAGGGGGGGGCAGGGGGTGGCGTGGATTCCGCCGTCGACTCCACTATAAAACGGCTACAGTCGCGATGGAATTGCACTCTGCCCAAGACGAGACCCTCCATGCCCCCGATGCACGGCCGGCTGCCAATCGTTGCGGGGCCGTCGTTGGCCGGTTCGCGGCGAGACGGCGAGGCTGGTCTGGCCGCGGCCGCCCGATCGTCGGGCGATGGGCTGGGGCTGCTCGTCGTTGGCCATGGGACGGCTGATCCCGTCGGGGCGGAGGAGACCCGCGAAGTCGCCCGTCGGGCAGCCGCACTCCTGCCGGGAGTGCCGGTGGAGCTTGGGTTTTTGGAGGTGATCGGCCCGTCGATCGGCGAGTCGCTCGAACGGCTCGCCCGCCTGGGCTGCCGCGAGGTGGTCGCGGCACCGCTCCTGTTATTCACCGCGGGGCATGCGCGGCGGGACGTCCCGGAGGCGCTGGCCGAAGCGGCGCGGAGGCTCGGTGTCGCCGTCCGGCAGTCGCAGGCATTCGGCTGCCATCCGGAGATCGTGGCCCAATCGCGACAGCGGCGGTGTGAGGCGCTGCAGTCGCTCGAGCCGCGGCCCGCGGAGGCGACCGTGCTTGCGATGATCGGTCGGGGCTCGAGCGATCCCGGAGCGCCCCGGCAGCTTGGGGAGTTTGCCGAGGCCTCGCGCGCGACGGGCGAACATGCCGTGCGACGGGACGAATCCTGCGGCCGGATCGAGCTCGGGTTCGTCGCCGCCGCGCGGCCGACGGTGGCCGAGGCACTCCGCGCCGCGGCGCAGGGAGCGCGGCGGGTGATCGTGCAGCCGCACCTGCTCTTTCACGGGCATGTCGAGGAGCAGGTCGAGGCGGCGCTCTTCGAGGCGCGGGCCGAACATCCGGAGGTGGAGTGGGTGCGGGTGGGGCGGCTCGGCGCGACGGATCGCGTGGCTCGGGCGGTCGTGGCGCTGGCGGCCGACGCGGCGCGGGCGACCTGAAAGGCCGCGGCTCGATCCCGGGCGGCGCTGAATCCAGGCAGCAATACCCCGGACACTCAGGCGGTTTCCGGTTGGAAAGAACATCTCGCAAGAAAAGCGGCGAAGTGTCACAATGGCGGTGTTCGAGACGGTTACCACTTCGAGGGAAAGAGTCATGCGAGTGAAGGCCAGCAGCATCGCCGCCGACAGCATCTTTGGGAGCCAACGGCCCGCCCTGTGGGCCCTGATTCTCCGGGGCCTGATCCTCGCGCTCGTGGCGGTGTCGCCGTGCATCGATCGCGCGCGGGGCGAGGAGCCGCCAACGTCTGTGGCCGGTGTCGCCGCCGCCACGGCCCCCGCTGCCGCCAAGCCCGGCCCCAACGACAGGCAGATCACGCTGGCCGTCCGCAGTTACCTGGAGCGCGAGCACTTCACGCGGCGGCCGATCGACGACGAGATCGCCCGCCGTTGGTTCGACATCTTCCTCGAGTCGCTCGACCCGATGAAGGTCTACTTTCTGCAAAGCGATGTCGACGCGTTTCTGCAGAAGCGAGACACGCTCGACGACCTCGTGAAGCGGGGCGACGTGAGCTTCGCCTACGAGGTCTACAACCGCTTCCTCGAGCGGGTCGACGCCCGCCTCCCGCTGATCGAGCGGCTCCTGGCCGCGCCGCAGGACTTCACGAAGCAGGAATCGATCATCATCGACCGCGACGACACCAAGTGGGCGGCGAGCGAGGCCGAGGCCGAAGACAACTGGCGGAAACGGATCAAGTACGACCTGCTCGTGCAGAAGATGGAAAAGACGCCGCCCGAGGAGGCGAAGGACAAGCTCCGTCGCCGCTATGCCAGCTTCGCCAAGCGGATGCACCAGATGACGTCCGACGAGCTGCTCGAGACCTACCTCTCGTCGCTGACGAGCAGCCTCGATCCGCACACGAGCTTCATGTCGCCCGGCACGCTCGAGAACTTCGAGATCGGCATGCGGCTCCAGCTCGACGGCATCGGCGCCTCCCTCAAGGCCGAGGACGGCTACACCACCGTCGCGGAGCTCGTACCCGGCGGCGCGGCTGACAAGGACGGCCGCCTCCAGAAGAAGGACCGCGTGGTCGG
>JBIIOK010000074.1:0-12304 GCA_044336985.1 Pirellulales bacterium
TCGAGCACCGATGAATCGATCAGGGGGCCGGGCTTCGTGGCTGCGGTAGGCGTGGGCGGGCAGTTCCCGCCGGGCATCATCAATCAGCCGCTGGTCGATCTTTTCTGCATCGAGCACAGCAATCGGGTCAGCACCGTCGTCGATGGCAGGTTGATCGCCAATCGGCAGTCCTACGGGCAGCAGGTGGGGACCGCACCGGACGAGACATCGCGCGGCATCGGCACGCTCCCCGGCGGGCTGCCCGTCTATCGGGCCAACTCCAACAAATTGATCGCCGGCATTGGCGCGTTCTTCCCGGGACCGTTTGGCTTCGCGAGCTTCGAGCAGGGTTTTGTGCCGGTGGCCGCGCAGACCCAGCAAGCTCGGGTCAACGCGCCGCGGGTGCTCGAGTCTGAACTGATCGTGTTCCAAACGCTCTTCGTGCCGGGGCGGATCGGCAACGTCGCCCGGCCGGGAATCACCGGAGCACCGCAGTCAATCATTGCCCGCGCTGGAAATTTATCGGGTAAGTCGCTACAGCAGCAGATCAACCAGATCAACGCCGCCGCACGGATCAATCTGGGTGGGATCGCGCTCCAGAGTTTTGGACCGAAGGCCGGCCCCCTGGGCGTGCAGGCCTTGTTCAATCTGTCGAGTCGGCTCGGACCGGGCGCCGTGAACGGCACGAACCAGCCCGTGGCGCCCGGCCCCGGCGGTGCGACGGCCCTCGACGGGATGCCACAGGCCGCGGGCTGGCTCGTCGCCCCGAAAAATGGCAGTGTGCTCACCGCTGCGCAAGTCAAGCAGATCATCGACCAGGGAATCGCTCAGGCGGAACGGACGCGGGCCCAGATCCGCATCCCGACCACCTTCTCGCGGCTCATCTTCGCCGTGTCGGACTTCAACGGCGACATCCTTGGCCTCTATCGGATGCCGGACGCCCTCTGCGACGCGCTCGACGTGACGCCGGCCAAGGCCCGCAACTCCGTCTATTACGCGTCGACGAGCCTGCAGCCGCAGGACCAGTTGCCCGGCATCCCGATCGGCACGGCGTTCACGACCCGCACGTTCCGCTACCTCGCGGTACCGCGCTACCCGTCGGGCAACAACAACGCCGCCCCGGGCATCTGGTCGATCCTCAACGAGCCCGGCATCAACCCGAAGACCGGCTACAACATTGGTGCCCCGAAGGCGGCCTCCTCGTTCAAGACCGTGCTCGGCTTCGATTCGTTCAACCCGGGCCGCAACTTCAGCGCTCCGTTCAGCGTGATGCCGAAGGAGAATCAAAACGGGACGATCTTCTTCCCGGGAAGTTCGGCGATCTACGTCAATGGCCAACTCGCCGGTGGCTACGGCTCCAGCGGCGACGGTGTCGACCAAGACGACGTCGGCGCCTTCTACGGTGCGGTGGGCTATGCACCGCCGGTAGCGAAGCGGGCCGACCAGTTCATCTTCCGCGGCATCCGTCTTCCCTACATCAAGTTCTCGCGGAACGTGGAATCGGGCGCCCGCTGAGCGACGCTGGAGGGCGGGCCACCCTATCGGCCACCAAGCCAGATCGGTCCGGCGTGGCCGGCAAGCGCGGTCTTGGCAGCGGCCTCGAGGGCCGAAATCCCCCGAAGCGACAGGCCGCCACGGTGCGTCGCCAGGGCCTTGGCAACGGCGGCTGAGATCGCCGTGAGCCCATTGAGCGAGAGATCGCCATCGTGGGCCGCGATGGCAGCGGCCGCTTCAGGCGAGAGCGATTTGAGTCCGTCAAGAAAGAGCGTGCCGCTGAGCCTGGCGAGCACCGCTGCCGCCGCCGGCGAGAGCTCACGGATCTGGGAAAAATCCGTGCGGCCATCGGCGACGAGTTTTTCCGCCAGTTGTCGCGTGGCGAGCACGCGAAGGCCGGCCAGCGACACCGCTCCGGGATGGGAGGCAAGCGTCTCCTCGACTCCCGGCTCGCAGTGCATGATTGCATCCAGCGAGAGCGGGCCCTCGGCATGAGTGGCGAGGGCGGCAGCCTGCGACGGCGAAAGCTCTTTCAACCCGTCAAGCTCGAGCGGCCCGACATGCCGGGCGAGCGCCACGGCGACCTCGTCGGACAATTCCACCAGTTCCGACAGCCGCAGCCGGCCGCTCGACCGCGCCACGACAGCCGCCAGCGGCCTGGAGAGCACGCGAGACTCGCTCGCCTTGTGGAGCAGTTGGCGGATCGCGAGGGGGCCATCGTGGGCCCCCAGTACTGAAGCTGCTTCATCGGAGAGCGACTCGATGGCATCGAAGTTCGTGCGACCATCGGCGAGTAGTTTCGACGCCAGGGCCGGCGCTGTGATGGCCCGCAGGCCCGACAGATCAAGCGGCCCGTCGTGGCCGGCGAACGCCTGCTCCACGTCCGGAGTGACCATCTCGAGCGTTGAAAAGTCGGTCAGCCCGTCGGCCAGGAGTTTGCGGGCCAGTGGCAGGCTCGAGATGTCGACGAGATCCACGAGCGGCAGCGGGCCCCGGTGCCGCGAAAGCAGAAGGGCCGTCGTGTCGTCGAGACGGGTTTTGTTGGCGGCGGCGCTTGCCAGCGAGGAAAGCCCGAGCGGGCCGGGGTGCCGGACGAGGATGGCCTCGACGGCCGGGCTCACTTCGACCAGACCATCCAGATCAAGCGGGCCGGAATGGGCGGCGAATCGCTCCGCGGCCTCGGCGGAAATCGTTTGAACGCGGCTGAATTCGTTGCGGCCGTCGGCGAGCAGCTTTTCCGCCAGCGCCGCGGAAGTGATCGACTCCAAGCCATCGAGCACGAGCGGCCCACGGTGTGCCGCCAGCGCCGTAGCTGCCGTCTCCGTGAGCGTGCGAATGCCCATCAGCTGTAGCGTTCCGGTGTGCCCGGCCAGTCGCCGTGCGGCCGCGACGGTAATGTCCTCGAGCCCGTTGATCTCGATGGCGCCGTCGTGCCGGGCCAGTTCAGCGGCGATCGGTTCGGGGAGCGATCGGAGGGCGGAAAGGCGGACTTCACCGGCGTGCCGGGCGAGCAGCCGTGCCAGCGGGGCATCGATCGCGTCAGCAGCCGTCGCCTGAAGCACGATTCCGGTGACCGAAAGCGGGCGGGGCGAGCCGGCCAGCGCATTCATGGCTTCGTCCGAGCAGGTGAGCAGGGGATCAAAATCCTGCCGCCCGTCGGCGAGCAGCTTTTCGATGAGCCCGGCTGTCTGGATGGCCGTCAGTCCATCCAGGTCGAGCCTCCCCGGATGCCGCGCGAGGTTCGACTCGGCCAAGGGTTCAAGCTCGAGAATGGCGGGCAGGGAGAGCAGTCCGCCATGCATCGACAGTGCCGCGGCCACATCGGGCGGGAGTTCCGCCAGCCGCTCGAGGATGATTGGCCCGGGATGCCGTGCCAGGAGTGAAGCGTGCGGTAGCGACAACGCCTCGCTGGCCCGCGCACGGACCACGAGGCCCTCGACCGACAGTGGTCCCTCATGGGCCAAGAGCGCCGTGGCCGCGGCATCGGAGAGTGTCATGAGGCCGTCGAGCTCGAGGGCTCCCGGATGACGAGCCAGGGCCGACGCAGCCTCCACGGAGAGCGCGGGAAGGCCGCGCAGATCGATGGTGCCCGGAAAACCGGCGATCTCCCGGGCCTGCTCGACCGGGAGGGATCGCAAGGCGTGCAGATCAAGCCGCGACGTGGCGGCCGCGGGCATCAATAGCCATGCGGCCAACACCCCGGCCACGCAGACCGCCGCCGGCAGCGCGAAGCGGCGCAGCTGCGCCCAGGCTGCGGAGCGGGCATCACTGCTCCAGGCGGCAGGATTCATGAAGTTAAAACGCCAGCTCGAGATCCGTGAACGCGGCGAACAGGTTGGGGACATTGTTGTCGATGTTGCCGTAGAGCTGCTGGAAACCCTCGCCGACGATCAGGCCGGAGACACCCGCCCGGAAGATCCAATTGTTGTTGAGCAGCGGCCGCGACTCCACCCCGAGGCTCAGATCGGTGCCGATCGACCTCGAGATATTGTCCTGAAACACGAACGACTCGAGCACGTTCGTGGTGTCGAAAAACAGGAAGTTGCAGTTTGTCACCAGCCTCGTGCGCTGCGTGAGTTCGAAGTCTACGCCAGCATTGTAGAGCTGCAGGCCGGGATTCACGAAGTTGGCCTGCGACTGAAACTTGTTGCTGGCCCGCAGGTCGGGGTAGATGCTCAGCAGGTTCTTGAGATTTGTGCCGAGCAGCTTGATCTGCTGGCGGACCCAGAAGCTGAATTCACCGCCGGCGAACTGCGTGTTGTCGATGATGCCGTCGAATCCGCCCCCCTTGTTGTCGTTGATGTTATTGTCGCCGGAGGCAAAGAAGACCGAGGTACGAAACCGGACCCAGTCGGGGGAATAGGAGAGCTCGACGGCGGCCATCGTCGCCCCGATGTCGATGGGCTGGAGGGCCTGCGGGTTGAGCGTGTCGTGGCCGATCACGTAGTAAAACGCGCTCGAGATGTTGAGCTCGTTGATGTGGCCGTCGTTGGCGATTCCGAAGTAGCAGGCGTTCACTTCGTGGGGCTCGGCGAGCCCGACCGGATCGGGCCGGACCAGAAAACCGTTCTTGTCGTACTTGATGCCCGCCTGGTCGTAGTCGTAATGGAAGCTCGTCTGCACCGTGTGGCCGGGCCAGATGAAGTCCTGCCGGTAGTAGTTGGCGATGAGGATGTCCTGGCCGCGGTCGTCGAAGGAGTTGAGGAAGCTGTTGGTGTCTTTTTCGCGCTGGTCGAAGATGGCGATGTTGAACTGATCGCGGTTCGAAAGCCGCGTTCCGAAGAGACGGATCGCGCGGTTCAGGTCGCTGAAGATGAATCCCCGGAAATCGCTCGTAAACGGCTGTGAACCACCGCGCACCGACACGAAGTCGTAGTCGGGGCTCAGGTCGGCGAGCTTGACCTCGACAAACCACTCCTCGAGCGCGGCAAAGGCGCGGTAGCGGCGCGTGCCCTGGGTCACGTCGGGCAGGACGACTCCGTATTCGTAGACCTCCAGGTAGTTCTGATTGAAGACGGGGGCGATCTTGATGCGCCAGTCGTTGGGCTTGAATGTCTTGTCGCCGTGATTGAGCTCGAATGCCAGCGTGTAGTACTGGAGGAAGAGGAAGCCGTTGGGGTTGCCGAAAAAGTCCTCCTGGCCGGGCGTCGGCGTCGATTCGAACGGCGTATCCGGCGTGGGCACCTGCCGAAAATTCGCGATCGTGCGGCTGATCCCCTTCATGTCGAAGAAGGTGTGCTGACCGATGATCGGAAAGTCTTCCTTGAGGAAGTTCTGCGTGTAGGGATTGAAGCCGTTGCCCAGCGCGTAGGGATAGTCGTCGAGCCGCGGATGGCCGCGGCCATAGCGATCCCAGGGCGGGCTTCCGATCCGCCAGCGGTCCTCCATCGGCACGAAATGGCTGGTCTCCTGCCGCTCGCTCGGCAGCACGCTCGAAGCACCCGCGAATCCCGGCGTCGGGTAGATGGGATAGCGGTAGAGGGGATCGGCGATGGGCCGCTCCCCTGCGAGGTCATACGGATTTTCGGCCGGTTCCTCCAGAATGGGCGGCCCGCGGATGGGTGCCAACAATTCCTCCGCGCCGGGCGAAGCGACGTCATCGAACCCGCTGAGCAACAGCGAATCCTGCTCGAATCCGACCACGTCCAACGGGTTCCCGCCGGGTGCGACGACCGGTTCAGCATCGACGGACGGGAGCTGTCTTGGCCAATCCGGCAGCACGAGCAGGCCGGGAATCTCGGCATCATCTAGGGCCGGATCCAGGAATTGGCTGCGGGCCTTCGCCGGCAGCACCGCGGCCATTTCGGCGGCCTGGCTGCGCTGGCACACAAGGGCGCAGATGAGCACACAGGCGCAGAGGACGGTCACGACGCGCTGGCTGCGCGCCCACGATCGACAACGAGCTAGTGCTGGTTTTTGGAGCATCGCTGAGAGCCAGGAGAGCCCCGCCAGGCATCTCCGAATCGTTGGACCTTGCCGATTATTTCGGCTTTAAGACCCGCGCAGACTTTGACTTCTTTGCCAACTCTCTGCGGAAGCGTGCGGAACCTGCACGAAATCGGGGCATTGCGGCGATTGAACAGCAGCGGAAAGAACTTCCGGCTTCGGACCGGTCAAAACGCGGGCTTTGGGCATCGCTGGTTCCATGGGAAGAAAGTCGGGCTGGCAAAGCATCGTGGTCGTTGCCGTCGCCGTCGGCGGCTGGCTGCCGTTCGCCAACGGCCGTGACCTGACCCCGCACATGGGGCGGCCAGCCACCGCGCGGAAGCACTTCCAGGGAGACCAGTTCCGCCGGGCCGGCGATCCCCAGCGAATTTCACCGCTGGCAAAGCCGACGGAATCTCCTCACGAGGAAGGCTATTACGTCGGCGGCGGAGCGCGGGAAAAAAGCCGGCGCGGCGAGGAGCGGCGGCACAACGAGGGGGTGTGGGGAACCGACTACACCGGCCTGATCATTCCGAAACACACGAACCTGAATTGGTGGCACGGCAGCCGCTACCAAGGGGGCGTGGGATCGTACGGCACCGACGGCCCACGGGTGCTGCACCGCCCCTGACGAATCTCCCGGGGATTTCCGTCCCTACCGCCGCTGCGCGGCGATCCGGCGAAACTCCGCCTCGGCCTCCGGGAAATCCTCGACGATCCGCCGAAAGTCGGCGGCGGCGAGCACGAGAAGATCGCAGGGAGAAACCGCCCGGACCGTGGCATTGCGCGGACGGTTGTCGAGCATCGCCATCTCACCGAAGCACTCCCCCGCCTTCACGACTCCGAGCCTTTCTCCGGAACCGCCAATCGCCTCCAGTTCTCCGCGGCAGACCACATACAGATCCGAGCTCCGTTCGCCCCGCTCGACGATCGTTGCTCCGGCCTCGACGGCCCGGGGCTGGAAGGCGAGCGTGAGGTTGTTGAGCAGCACGGCGGGCGCCTTCGCAAAAAACTCGCTCCGCAGCAGCACGTCGCGAGTGATGCACTCGTGCCAGCGGCGTCCGTCACGGGCGAGCAGGGCATGGGCGGCGAGAGGGCCCCATGTCCCGGCCATGTAGTTGGGAAAGTCTTCGGCCCGCGTGTCTTTCCAAAGATCGAGCACCGGCTGCACGATCCGCCAGGAATCCTCCACGAAGTCGGTGCGCGAAAAGAGCGTCGGATCGCCGTTGAGGGCGCTGTAGAGCAGCACCTCGTAGCCGGTTCCCCGCGTCGCCTCGAATGTCTCGGCATAGTCGAACCGCATGCCGGCCCGCTGCAGGTGAAACGTCGGGCCGGGCCGCTTGGCCTGCATGCGAATCTCGACGCCCTGAACGGGCTGAATATGGAAGATCAGCAGGTTGGGCTCGCCGCCGTCGCCGGGCTGTGGCCTGAACTGCACGACGATCTCCGTCCCGCGTTTCCAGAGCGATTTCCCCGACCGCAGGTAGACGGGCATCCCGGCCCAGCGTTCGTTGTCGAGATGCAGTTTGAGCGCGGCGTAGGTCGCATTGTTCGACTCCGGATCGACGTTCGGTTCCTGCCGGTAGCCGAGGGCGGCCGAACCATCGGCCTTCGTGCCCGCGCCATACTGCCCGCGGACACAGTCCCGCGACGCTCGATCGCGGTCGAGCAGCCGCACGGAGCGGAGCAGCCGCGACTTCTCGTCGCGCACCGCGGAGGGCTCGAGCGACGCGGGAAGCTCCATGCAGACATAGGCCAGCATCTGCATGAGGTGATTCTGGAGCATGTCCCGAACCACGCCCGTCTTGTCGTAATACTCGCCGCGGGTCTCCACGCCCACGGTTTCGGTGGCGGAGATCTGAATGTGGTCGATGTGATTGGCGTTCCAGAGCGGCGCGAACATCCCGTTGGCCATGCGGAAGGCCAGCAGGTTTTGCACCGTTTCCTTGCCCAGGTAATGGTCGATGCGATAGATCTCGTCTTCGCGCCAGTGGGCCAGTAGCGAGCGGTTGAGCGCCACGGCCGAATCCAGATCCTTGCCGAACGGCTTTTCGACGATGATTTTCCGGCGGCCCGGGAGTTGCGTGAAGCCGGCCCCATCGAGCAGCCCGTTCACCGTCTGGAAAAACTCCGGGGAGATGGCCAGATAGAGGAGCGTGTTGCCCGCGGCGCCGGAGTCGCCGCCGACCGCCAGCACCAGATCTCGCAGCCGCGCATAGGCATCGGCATCGCCAAAATCGCCCGACGTGTAATGGAGCCGCGATTCCAGCCATGCCCAGCGGTCGGCATCGAAGTCGCGGCGGGTATGAAACCGCTGGATGTCCTGTCGCTGTTGCTCGCGAAACGCGGTCGTGTCGAGCGAACGGCGGGCCATGCCGATGACGGCAAACTCCGCCGGCAGCAGGCCGTCGCAGGCGAGGTTGTAGAGGGCCGGCATGAGGAGCCGCTTCGTGAGATCGCCCGAGGCTCCGAGGATCACCAGCACCCCCGGCGCGGCCGCCGCCTGACTGCCACGAGGTGAGCTGCTCCGGGCCTCGGCCTGCGTGGCCCCCACCGACTTTGATTGCATGGTGCACTCCGGTCGAAAATGGCTTTTGGGATTGTGGCGGCGCGGAGCAGAGGATTCCTAGTCCACCTTGCCGCCGAAGATAGACTGGATTCGGAAAGCCGAGATTCAAACCCCCAGGGGCGAAGGGCATGAGAGTCAAGTTTTACGGAACCCGCGGCTCGACGCCGGTATGCGAACCCGGCTTTCGACAGTTCGGCGGCAACACGTCCTGCGTGATGATCGACGGACCAGACCGGATCGGCATCTTGGATGCGGGCACCGGAATCCGGCAGTTGGGCAAGGAGATCCTCGCCAGCAGCGAAGAACGGTTTCGCCGCCCCGTCTTCATGCTGTTTTCCCACTTCCACCTGGATCACATCCAGGGATTTCCGTTCTTTGCACCGGCCTACGATCCAAGCCGGCAGTTCGTGATCACGGCCATGGGAATCAACCGCTTCCAGCACAGCCTGCGATCGGTGTTTGCCCGCCAGATGGATGAGATCTATTTTCCTGTTTCGCTGGACCAGATGGGCGCGCAGTTCACGTTCAAGGAGCCGTCGGGCAACTCCCTCGACGAGGACGACGTCCCCGAGGTCCATACGCCGCAGCCTCCGGCGCCGGGGCACGAGGCCCATGTCGTCGGCGTCCTCCACAATCATCCCGGCGGAGCCTACTCCTACCGGATCAAGGGTCAGAATGGAAAAGTCGTGACCTATTGCACCGACATCGAATACGCCGACGGTGTGATCGACGAACGGATCGTCGCCTTGGCACGTGATTCCGACCTGCTGATCCACGACGCCCAATACACGCCAGACGAACTCAAGACGCATCGGGGCTGGGGTCACAGCAGCTGGGAGCAGGCCTGCGAGGTGGCCGAGCGGGCAAACGTCAAGCTCCTCGCCCTGACACACCACGACCCGAATCACGACGACGAGATGCTGTGCGGCATGGAGAAGGCCTGCCAGCAGCGGTTCAAGGCCTCGGTGTTTGCCCGCGACCAGATGGAAGTGGATATCTAGACCACATCCCGCCGAAGTGCCGCGGACTCACCGCCGGCGGTCGCTCGATCCTCGGCCCGCATCGCGTCGAGCGGCGCCACGATCTCGTCGACCCGGTCGTTGAAGAGGTCGCCGATCAAGAGGTCGGTGACGTGCCCCTTGAGGTGCGGATGCCGCTTCACGAATCGGCCGAAGTTGAAGCCCTCGTAAAACTCGCAGACGAGCCGCCGCATCCGCTCCATGCCGCGGATGTATTCCGGCCCCCAAGTGCCGAGCCGCGCCGCGGAGGTGTCGCCGGCATCGAGCGCCGCCGCGATCGCGTCGGCCGCGAGCTCACCGCTCTTGAGCGCGAGCAGAATGCCCGACGAATAGAGCGGGTCCAGAAAGCCGAAGGCATCGCCCACGAGCACCCAGCCGTCGCCGGCGACCTGCCGCGAACGATATGAATATTCCTTCGCCACGCGAACCGGCGCCGTCTTCTCAGCGCGGGCGATCCGCGACTGGAGTCCCGGGCAGCGGGCCACCTCCTCGAAATAGATTGCCTCGGGATCCTTCGTGGGGCGGTCCTTGAAGAGATAGTTGTAGCCCGCGACCACGCCCACACTCACCGTGCCATCGTGCAGCGGGATGTACCAGAACCAGCCCTGCTTGTCGTCGAGCTGCAGGACGACCGTCGCCCCCTCGTCGCGACCCGTGCCGCGCTCGGCTTCCTTCCAATAACTCCAGATCGCAGCTTTCTTGAGGACGGGATCCCAATCGCGGAGGCCCAGCCGGCTCATGATCATCGAGCCTTGGCCGCTGGCATCGACGACGACGTCGGCCATCACCTCGCGGACGGCGCCGCTCTCATCCTGCACCCGCACGCCCTTCGCCCGCTCGCCGTCGAAGAGCACGTCGAGCACCCGCACGCCCTCGTGGACGTCGACCCCCTGCTCCGCCGCATTCCGCAGCATCATCTCGTCAAACTCGCTGCGGACGACCTGCCAGGTGCGGGAACTCTCCTGCGGCTTGTGGTCGTGAAAGTAAAAGGGCTCGGAGAGCAGGCCCTTCTCGCTCACGAACTGCACCGAATGCTTCTCGACGAAGCGGCTGCCCCGCATCCGGTCGAGCATGCCCAGCCGCTCGAGCACCCAGAAGGTCTCGGGGATCAGCGACTCGCCGACATGAAATCGCGGAAACCGCTCCCGCTCGAAGAGCGTCACGCGGCGTCCCCGCTGGGCCACGAGCGTCGCCGCGGTCGCGCCGGCCGGCCCGCCGCCAATAACGACCACATCGCTTTGCGCCGGCCCGCCGCTCACCATTCGTTCTGCTCCGAACAATTCACGAAAGCCCGTAGCGCAAGCAAGGTGAATCCGCGATCCACCCTCACAATCCTCGCTGGCGCGTCGGGCTTCCGTAGCAGCCCTCAACTCCAAACAAGCCTTTTTATAGGCGACAGGCCCCCCGGCGGACAGCCGTCCCGCCGCTTTTATGGCACCCGCCGCCGCAAAACCACCAGCGAATCGGCCGCGTCACGGACGTGGCCATAGCTCATCGGCTTGGCCAGGATCATACCGGCGATGAACCCGGCCACGTGGGCCGAATAGGCCACCCCGCCGCCGCCACCGCTGGAATCAAACATGCCGCTGACCACCTGGAAGAGAAACCAGATGCCGACGGCCACGTAGCCGGGCACGTCGACCATCATCCGCAAAAGGATCACGCTCACCCGCCGGTTGGGGTGGAGGACGAGGTAGGCCCCGAGGATGCCGGAGATGGCGCCCGAGGCTCCGAGGCAGGGCGTGAGGGCCGCCTCCCCGGTGCTATTCAATGCCACGAACGCGAGCGACGCGATGACGCCAGTGGCCAGGTAAAAGAGCAGGTATTTGAGGTGGCCCATGTCGTCTTCGATGTTGTCACCGAAGATCCAGAGAAACCACATATTGCCGGCCAAGTGCATGATGCTGCCGTGCATGAAGATCGCGGTGAGGAGCGTGAGCCAGACCGGCACCGGCGTCGGCTTGAGCCCCGGCACGGTCACCTCCATCACCTGCCCTTGGCCCCCCGGCACCGGAATCTGCTGGACGGAGGGCTCCGTGACCACGTCGTGCCCGGAAATGATCTCAGCCGGCACCTGGACATAGGCCATCGTGAAATCCTCGTTGGCCCCCATTCCCTGGAGGACCACGAACACGAAGACATTCGCGATCAAAAGCGCGATCGTGACGAAAGGAAACAGCCGCCGATCCGCGTTGTCATCACCGACGGGAAAAACCATGGAGAGGCCGCGACTGCGCCAAAAAACCAAGTGTCCACAAACTGTCCCGCATGGAGCATGGTACCACGTTTTACGGAGCTCTAGGGCACATGGTTCAAAATTTTCGTGACTCCTCCTGAGACGGGCCGATAATCATGGCGTCGAGGGGGGAAGCGATGACCTCGCCAACCGCTCGGCGACACCACGTCGACCGCGGGCGAAAGCCCGGGTGGGGCAAAGGCCGACGGCAGCCATAAAGGCAGCCACCATGAAACGGCCCACCTGCTCTCGCAGGGCTTCGGAGGCCTCGCTCGGCCTCGAATCGCTCGAAGCCCGGACGATGATGACGGCGGATCTTTTCTCCGCTGCCAGCCGTGCCACCCGCCAGATTGACCAGATCGAATGGAACGGCCGCACCGCTGAAACCTTCGCCGATTCTTGGATCGTCCGCACCCGCAACTCGCAAACCGCGGCCGACAGCCTCGGCCTCTCGGCGGGCTGGCAGGCCGCCCCCCTCGGCGAAGGCTTTTTCTCACTGACAACGCCGGGCGCATCCGCACAGGATGTCGCGGGCTGGGCCGGCAGGGCCGCCGGCGTCTCCTATGTGGAGCCCGATTTCGC
>JBIIOK010000075.1:0-12184 GCA_044336985.1 Pirellulales bacterium
CTGCCCTTGGCAGGCTGGGTGGCCGCCGGCACGCTGCGGGTCGCCGAGGAGCAGAAGGAGCGGATCGACTTCGAAGACCTCTTCAACCGCGACAACCACTTCGTGCTGAAGGTGATGGGCGATTCGATGATCGATGCCCAGATCGCCGACGGCGACTGGGTGGTGATCCAGAAGAAGCAGTCGGCCCACTCGGGCGACATCGTTGTTGCTCAGACGGAAGACGGCGAGGCGACGCTCAAGCAATGGTTCCCGGAGCGCGACCGCATCCGGCTCCAGCCGGCTAATTCCTCGATGAAGCCGATCTACGTCAAAAACGCGCGCGTTCTCGGCGTCCTCGTCGGCGTCGTCCGCAAAACGTAGGGTAGGCTTCAGCCTGCCAAAGTAGGGTAGGCTTCAGCCTGCCAAAGTAGGGTAGGCTTCAGCCTGCCAAAATAGACCGCTCGACGGCGCCATCCTGAAGCTGGTGCAGCTTGTTGTAAAGCGTCTTCAGGCTGATGCCGAGTTCCTCGGCGGTCCGGGCCTTGTTGCCGTGATTCCGCTCGAGCCCCTCGAGAATGGCCTGCATCTCGATCTCGCGGAGGCTCACCGGCTTCCGGGCCGCGGATGGCGCATCCGTGGCGGGAGCGGCGATCGGCTTCGGCAGATCCACCGGCCGCAGTTTCCCCATGCCGAGTCGGGCCGGGAGGTGCGACACCGTCAACGGAAGTTCGTCGCAGAGCACGAGCGCGTGCTCGATCACGTTGGCAAGCTCGCGGATGTTGCCGGGCCAATGGTGGGCCTCCAAGACTCGGAGGACCTCGGGCTCGGCCACGGCGGCATCGGGAGGCGCATGCGGCCGCGCTTTCCTGACGAAATGCCGCACGAGCGCCGGCAGGTCGTCGAGCCGCTCGCGGAGCGGCGGGATCGCCACCTCGAACGTGTTGATCCGAAAGAGCAGGTCCTCGCGGAACGTGCCGGCCGCGGCCATCTCCTCGAGCGCGCGGTGGGTGGCGCAGACGACCCGCACATCGACCGTGATCGGATGGCTGTCGCCGACGCGGCGAATCTCGCCGCTTTCGAGCGCCCGCAGGAGCCGCGGCTGCAGCGACTTCGGCAGTTCGCCGATCTCGTCGAGAAAGAGCGTGCCGCCGTCGGCCACCTCGAAGAGCCCCGCGCGGTGCTCGTCGGCGCCGGTGAAGGCGCCCTTGCGGTGGCCAAAGAGCTCGCTCTCCACGAGGTGCTCCGGCAGCGCCCCGCAATTGACGGCCACGAGCGGGCCGCCCGCCCGCGGGCTCCCCTCGTGAATCGCCCGCGCCACGAGCTCCTTGCCCGTGCCCGTCTCGCCGCGGATGAGGACGTTGGAATCGCTCGCCGCGATCCGCGCGACGAGCTGCTTCACCCGTTCAAGGCCAACCGAGCCGCCGACGAGCTGCGTGGCCCCTTCGGCGCGTCGCACGCGTCCCTCGAGCGCCCGCAGCCGGGCCGTGAGTTCCCGCTTCTTGCGGACCCGCTCGAGCACGGCCTGGATGTCGGCGAGCTTGCAGGGCTTGGTGAGGTAGTCGAAGACCCCCTGCCGCACGGCCATGACGGCGCTTTCGAGCGACGACTTACCGGTGATGATGACGGTCTCGGTATCCGGGGAGATCTCGCGCACCCGCGCGATCACTTCGAGCCCACCGACACCCGGCATGTCGAGATCGACGATCACGCAGTCGTAGGCGGTGCGGTCAAGCGCGGCGAGCGCCACGCGGCCGTCGGGGCAGACGGTGGCCTCGTGCCCGAGCCGGGGCAGCTCGATCCGCATGAGCTCCTGGATCGAGGTCTCGTCATCGGCGAACAGGATTCGCATCGGCCTAGGCTGCTTGCTGGCTGTGATGATCCACCTCCTTGTCTGGTTGAGCGGCCGGCGGCTGCGATGCGGCCCGCGGCCCCGCCGTCTCCGTGATGATCTCGGCCACCGGCAGCGTCACGCGAAACGTGGCGCCCATCCCGGGGCCGTCGCTGTGGGCCTCGATGCGGCCGCCGTGATCGGCCACGATCCGATGCACGATCGAGAGACCGAGCCCGGTGCCCTGCCCCGTCTTTCGCCGCGTGAAGAACGGCTCGAAGAGGTGCTCAAGCACCTCCGCCGTCATGCCACAGCCATTGTCGGTGAACGTGAGCAGGGCCTCGCCACCGCTGCGCTTCACGGCCACCTGCACGTGGCCTCCGTCTTCGACACAGTCGAGCGCATTGACGAGCAGGTTGAGCACCACCTGCTTGATCTCCTGCGGGTTGACCATCACGAGCACGTCGGGGCCCTCGGCAATCTCGATCGACTTGCTGGAGAAGCGGCCCACATGCCGCAGCATGTCGGCGACGTCGGCCACCAGCGCCCCGATCGCGGTCGCCTGCCGCCGCACCTCGCCGAGCCGCGAGAAATCGAGCAGCTTTTCGGTGATGCCCTTGCAGCGGAAGGCCTCGTTCTGGATCAGCTCGAGATATCGCCGCGTCACCTGCGCGTCGGCGTGGTCGGCCGGTAGCGCCGCGATCCGGCTCTCGAGTGATTCGGCGCACATGGCGATCGACGCGAGCGGGTTGTTGATCTCGTGGGCCACGCCGGCGGCCAGGAAGCCCACGCTGGCGAGCTGCTCGTTGCGGATCACCTCGCGGGTGCGGAGCTGCACCTGCCGGTCGAGGTCGTCGCGGATCTCCTCGAATCGCTGCGTCATGTCGTTGAGCGCGGCTGCCAATTCGGCCATCTCGTCGCGGGTGTCGAGCCGGATGCGGAAGCCGAAATCCCCCTTGGCCACCCGGCGGGAGCCGTGACCGAGCAGCCGCAGCGGCCGAAACACCCAGCGATAGGTGAGCACGCCGAGCGTCGCCAGCAGGACCGCCGCCGCCAGGGCCGACGCCCAGGTGGTGACGATGAGCGTGCGATAGCCGATCCGCACCTCGTGGGAGAGGTCGTGCAGCCGCTCCTGCAGAAACGTGGGCAGTTCGGCGCAGAGCGCGGCCAGCCGCTCCAGATGCGGCTCGATCTCGAGAAGCTTCCGCCGCTGGTCGGGCACGGAATCGTCGGCCGGCTCGAGGAAGGCCGCGCCGCGTGGTTCGGCGATCGAGCGGATCGTCTCCAGGCAGGCCGCGATGTCGCGGGCGGTCTCGCGTTCGCGGCTGCGGTCGCCGAACGGCATGTCGTCGAGCTCATCGGCGGCAAGTTCGACGCAGTAGCGGTCAAGCGCCCACGACGTCTTCTCGACCTGGTCGGCGAAGGAGCCTCCCGCCACCCGGCGGCCGCCGAGCCGCCGGCCCGTCGGCCCGCGGATCGCATCAAACCGCGAGGCCACCCCCACGCCGTGAAACTCCTTGAGGTCGCCGGCGAGCGCCCGAGCGTGCGCCAGTCGCAGGTCGCCCACGCAATCGTCGAGCTCGCTGGCCAGCGGCAGTTCGGCGGCGCGGCAGCTCAGGGCGCGCACGAGCCGGCGATAGGAATAGATGCCGAGGAAACTGCTCGCCGACAGCGTGGCCACGAGGATGCCCACGAGCAGCCCACCCAGCAGCAGTTTGTCGCGAATCGGTCGCCGCTTGCGCACGTCCGACCTCCATGTGGGCGGATGAATGTCCGTCGAGAAAACGGGCGTGGGAAGGTAGCAAAGCGGGGTTGGCGAACAAAGGCGGATTCGGGGGGTGGAAACGGCCGCTTTGTCCAAAGTAGACCGCTTGCTCCGCAAGCGGATCCCCTCCAGATCCGCTTCCGGAGGAAGCGGTCTACGTGTGGCAGGCTGAAGCCTGCCCTACACCAAGCCCCAGCGTTTTCGCAGCACCCACTCCACGCACAAGCAGCCTGCCATCACGAGGAACATCGGCCACTTGTCCCACGGCGTGTACGACCACTGCTCGAGCGTCTCGAACGCCGCCGGCTTGCCACGGATCTCGTCGAAGATGTCGGTGAGTTCCTCCGGCGATCGGACGCCGCCATCGGTGGCCTCCGCGAGCTGCCGCATGAGCAGCGGATTGGCCCGCGGGTTGGCGAGTTCCAGGTCCTGTCGGAAGACGGTGAAGCGGACCGTGCGCTCGAGTTGCTTCGGCTGACCGTCCCGGGCCGCGCGGAGCACGAGCTTCCAGTCGCCCGGCTCGTCGAATCCGGCCACGACTCCCGCAAAGGCATCTCCCTTGCGCGGCACCCGCACCGCCCGCGGCTTGGCCGAAGGGGAGATGGCCACGGCCTCGATGGCCATGTCGTTGACGGGCGTGCCGTCGGCCTTCGTCACCCCCGCGTCGAACGCGAGCGGAGCGCCGGGTGAGAGGCGGCGCTGCGCGAGCCGCACCCAGAGCGAGTCCCCCTCCTGATCATCTTTTTGAGCCAGCCAGAGAACGAGCTGCCGCCAAAACCGCCGGTGCTGCTCGCCAGCCCCCTGCATCACCCAGCGCCAGGTCGAGTCGGCCGCGAAGGCGAGCACTCGGCCCTCGCCAAACTCGCGGGCGACCAAGAGAGGCCGGCCGTCGGCAGTGACCGCCAGCGGCTTGGCGGTGGGGAAAAGCCGGCCGAGATCATTGGCGCCCTCGAGCGGCGGCATCGCCCGCCAGGCTGCGAGCGTCTCCTGATCGTTTTTCCCCAGCCGCAGGATCGACACGCCTCCAAACTGCCGTTCAGGAAGCATCTGCAGCGGCCCCCGGAGATGGAGGCTTTCCCGCACCGGCTGGTCGAAGGCCTGCCGCGCGAGTGGATCGCGCTCAAAAGGAAGCAACGATGCGAGCGACGAACTCCCCCAGCCACCGGCCTCGAATGCATGAAACCCGCCGAGCAGGCCGATTCCCGCGCCGGCCTTCACGCGATCGAGAATCAACTGAAGATCCTGCGGCCGCAGCGCCGCAGCATCGAGGTCGCCGATCAGAAAGACGTTGTAGTTGCCCGCCGCCAGTCGGCCGAGATCAACCGGCCAGCGGTTCCGGCGGCTCGAGTCGATCCACTGGAAGTCGACCTGCATGTCGGGGCTCGCGGCGAGCACGCGCCGCAGAAACCGCTGCTCCACTCGCAACGCCCCCTCGAGGTAGAGCACACGCAGTCCGCCATCGACGACATCGACGAACGTGGAAAGCTCGTTGTTGGTCACGACGACCTCCCCCTCCTGCGGCTCCACGACGAGCGCGACCTTCCGCTCGCCGAGCTGGCCGTTTGGCGTCCAGGCCAGCCGCACGGGCTCCTCCACCGATTCCGGCCGGCCCTTCACGCTGGCGCGGGCCACCTCTTCCATCGCGCCGGCATCGTTCTCGGCAAGAAGCTTCACGACGACATCGCGGTCGGCGAGGCCGTCGAGCCGCACGCGGCCGGCCACCTCGAGGGCGTTGCCGCGATAGACCGTCTCGCCGACCGAGAGGTTCGACACCGCCGCGTCACGGCCCTGCCCCGTGCCGCGCTGCTCGCCGAACGTGATGCTCCAGAGCGGCACTCCTGCATCACCCACCTTGCGGGCCGCCGACTGCGGCGGCAGGTCGCGCGGCGGGTAGGCATGCTGGGCCCCGTCGCTGAGCACGATGATCCCCGCCAGGTGCTTCCCGGCGGCCGACCGCACGACATCGTCGATCGCGGCGCCGATCGCGGTCTCGTCGGCCGAAGGCTCGTCTTTCCAGTCGCCCACCGCCAGCGGGTCGTCGGCCCCGACCGGCATGGCGCGGGCCTCGCGGTCGAATCGCCAGACGGCGATATCGAAGTCGCCATCGGCCACGAGGGACTTTGCCGCCGGCCGCGCCGCGGCCAGGGCAGCGGTCAGTTCCTGCCAGCGGGTGCGGCCGTTGGGGCCGTCGGCGATGCTCATGCTCTCCGAGGCGTCGGCCAGCACGAGCACGCTGCCGTGCTGCCGCGCCTTGCGGCTGGAGACGATCGTCGGCCGCAGCATGCAGGCAACGAGCGCGAGAAACGCGCCGAGCCTGAGGAGCACGAGCACGAGCCGGCCCGTGGCCGACAGCCGCGAGGCATCGGGCGCGACGGCGAAGAGCACGGCGGCCAGCGCCAGCGTGACGATCCCCAGAAACCACCACGATCCCACCGGATCGAGGTTCAGCGCCATATCGTGCAGCAGACTCGCGGCGATCATGCGGGGGTCTCCGCGAGCGCCGCAGGCGCGGCCTCGGCCTCGCGCGGCGCGTAAAACCGGTTGGCCACGATCCAATCGCCCGCCATCGCCAAGGCCGCCACAATGATCAGCCAGCCGAAGAGCTCGGCGCCGATCCGCTCGAGGTTGACGTCGCGGACGAGCTCCCGCTCCGAGCGGGCAAGCCGATGACCCGCGCCGAAGATCGCCGCCAGCGAGTCATCGCCGAGCCGCGCCGTGTCGGTGGCGGCGGCATCGAGATTGGCGCTGAAGCCCTTCGCCAGCCCCGCCGCCTCGCCGCCCGAGCGGATCACGTAGTTGCCCGGCACCTGCGTGGCCGTGACCGTGATCGTGCCGCGCCTCGGATCGACCGCCGCCGGAAAGTCGTCGCCGCCCGGCGTGCGGACGAACGCCGCGGGCAGGTCGCGCCGCTCCACGTGCAGCACCGCCGGCCGCCCCGCGATGATGTTGCGATCGTCGGCCGTGTCGATCACGTGCAGGAGCGTCTCATTGGCGAGCATCACGAAGGGCCACGGCTCGAAGCCCGTCGCCAGCGTGTTCCAGGCTTCGGGATCGTTCGCCGACTGCGAAACGGGGGTCGTCACCGTCACGACGGTGCCGCCGCCGAGACGATGCTCGAGGATCGCGGGCAGCCCGTTGCGGTAGGCGGCCACGGCGATCGCGCCCGTCGCGGCCTCGTCGGCGGCTGCGGCCACCTCCACCGGCTCGAACTCCCAATGCCGCTGCACCGGAAAATCCTGCCACGGCACGGCGTCGCCCACGCGCCGAAAGGGGGCGAGGATCGGGTGATCGAGCGACTCAGGCGCGAGGAAATTGCCACCGTCGGGGCTCCGCCACACCCGCTTGATCCGGCCGCCGAGCACCTTCTCCGCCGCGGATGAATTGAATCTCGCCGCATCACCCGCCTGGGGCCCGAGCCAGACGACGAGCCCGCCCCCCGAGGCCACCCACTGCGCGAGCTGCTCCCAGGTGCCCACCGGTAGCGGCGGCGGATCGACGAGCACGATCCCCTTGACGCCATCCCACGGCGTTGCGTCAAGCTTTTCGACATCGACGACCGTGGCGTCGAACCGCGCCTTGCCCGCCTTGCGGAGCGCCACCGGCGCGATCGCCTGCGACACGAAGAGCGCCGTGCGGTCGGCAGGCGCCGGCGCCGCCACGAGCACGCGGGCCGGCGCGCCGACCTGCACCGTGAAATACCTCGCGTCGTCTGCCTCGAGGTCGTCGGAGCCATCGATGACCACGCGGCCCTGCCGCACACCGGGCTCGAGCCCCGCCACCTCGAAGGCCACCTCCGCAGCGCTGCCCTGCTTCCAGGCCACCGGCTTGATGGCCCGCCGCGCATAGTGGCCGTCGGCGGCGAGAAACTCCACCGCCACCGCGCGGCTGGCATCGGGACCGGTGCGGCTGGCCGCCACCGAAAGGACGAGCGGCGTGCCCACCGCCACCAGGTCGCTCGCAAGATCGACCGCGTCGAGCGAAAAGTTCTGCGCCGCCCGCGCACCCACGTCGATATAGAGCACGCTCGCATCGGGATGCGATGCCGTCACGTCGAGCGGCGACGCGCCCTCCCATGCGCCGCGCGAGCAGTCGGTGAAGACATACATTTCGTGCCGCGCGAGGTCGGACGTATCGAGCAGCCGCAAGCCCTCCCGCATGGCGTCGGCGAGCGACGCGGCGGGGGTCGTGGTGGCGAGCCGATCGACCCGCGTGGCGGCGGCTGCGATCGTGGGCGAAAAGGCGGCCGCGCCGCCGGACGTGTCGAGCACGGCCACCTTGCTCGTCGGCGGCAGCTTGTCGAAGAGCACCTTCGCCATCGTGGCGGCCTGTTCCAGCCGCGTGCGGTTGGCCTCGCGGAGCAGCATCCGCGGCGCGGTGTCGAAGACGAAGACGGCCGCCACCGGCCCCTCGCCGTCGGCGAGCCAGCCGGCTCCCCGCAAGGTCGGCCGCGCGAGGGCCAGGGCGAGCAGCGCCAGGGCGGCCATCCGCAAAAGCAACAGGAGCAGGTGGTTGAGCCGCAGCCGGCGCCGGTTGGCCGTCGCCCGCGCCTTCAGGAACCGCAGCGCCGGAAACTCCCGCTTCACGGGCTTTCGCCGCATGATGAGGTGCAGCACGATCGGCACGGCGACGAGCGCCGCTCCGCCGAGCAACATCGGAGTCAGAAACGATAGTCCCATTGGCTCTAAAACCGATTGCGGCGGCTGACGAGATAGCCCATCAGCGCGCGGTCGAACTGCATGCTCGTGTCGAGCGAAACGTAGTCGATCCCCGAGTGGAAGCAGAACCGGCGGTAGTCGTCGCGGAAGGCCTCCACGCCGGCCACATACTGGCGGCGGGCGGCGTCGGCGTCGACGACGAGCCGGTCGGCCGACTCGGGCTCCGTGAATTCGACCATGCCCTCGAAGGGAAACTTCACTTCCGCCTCGTCGAGCACGTGGAAGAGGATCACGTCGTGGCCGCGGTGCCGTAGCCGCAGGAGCGATTCGCGGATCGGCTCGGGGTCGGCCAGAAGGTCGCTGAAGATCATGACGAGCGAACGGTGCCGCAGCATCGCCGCCACCTGCACGAGGCTGCGGGCCGCGTCGGTGCGGCCCGTGGGCTTCACCTTCGCGAGCACCGAGAGCACCTGCGCGATCTGTGATCGCCGCGACCGCGCCGGCAGGCTCGCGTGGAGCTTGTCGTCGAATGTCATCAGGCCACAGGGATCCTGCTGGTGGATCATGAGCCAGCAGAGGGCGGCCGCCAGCGAGATCGAGTAGTCGAGCTTGGTGAGCTCCTGGCGGTAGGTGTAGGCCATCGAGGCGCTCGTGTCGATCACGAGGTAGCCCGTGATATTGGTCTCGGCCTCGAACTTCTTGACGTAGTGCTTGTCGGTCTTGGCGTAGACGAGCCAGTCGATGTCTTTGGGGTCGTCGCCCGCCGCATACTTGCGGTGCTCGCTGAACTCCACGGAGAAGCCCTGGTAGGGGCTGGCATGCAGCCCCTGCAGGAAGCCGCGCACGATGAACTGCGCCCGCAGGTCGAGCCGGGCGATCTGCCGCACGACCTCCGGCTTCAGGTATTCCTCGACGGCTCTCACCGTGGCGCCTCCCCTGGGATGCTCACTTCACGAGCTTGGGGATCTCGGGCTCCGGAATCTCACGGACGAGCCGCTCGACGATCGACTCGCTCGTCAGGCCGTCGGCCTGCGCCTGGAAATTGGTGGCGATGCGATGGCGGAGCACCGGCACGGCGATCCGGCGGATGTCGTCGATCGAGACGCTGAAGCGGCCATCCATCGCGGCCATGGCCTTGCCCCCCTGGATCAGGAACTGCCCGGCCCGCGGGCCGGCGCCCCAGTCGACGAGCTCCTTCACGTAGGCCGGAGCCTGCGCATCCTTGGGCCGCGTGGCCCGCACGAGCCGCGCCACGTATTGCACGATGTATTCGCTCACGGCGACGCTGCCGACGAGCTTCTGGATATTCACGATCGCCCGGCCGGAGAGCACCTTGCGCACCTCGGGCTTCTCGGCCCGCGTGGTCGCCATCAGGATCTGCTCCTCCTCGGTCGCCGTGGGGTAGCCCACCTTGATGTTGAACATGAAGCGGTCGAGCTGGGCCTCGGGGAGCGGGTAGGTGCCCTCCTGCTCGATCGGGTTTTGCGTGGCGATCGTGAAGAACGGGTCGGGCAGCTGATAGGTCTCCTGCCCCACCGACACCTCCCGCTCCTGCATCGCCTGCAGGAGCGCCGCCTGCGTCTTGGGCGGGGTGCGGTTGATCTCGTCGGCGAGCAGGATGTTGGTGAAGATCGGCCCCTCGACGAATCGGAAGTTGCGGCGGCCCGACTCGTCTTCCTCGAGCACGTTGGTGCCGGTGATGTCGGAGGGCATCAGGTCCGGCGTGAACTGCACCCGCTTGAAGCCCACGTCGAGGATCCGTGCGAGCGTCGACACCATGAGCGTCTTGGCGAGGCCCGGCACGCCCTCGAGCAGGCAGTGGCCGCGGGTGAAGATCGCCGCGAAGAGCTGCTCGATGACGTCGTTTTGTCCGACGATCACCTTCTGGAGCTCCTCCTGCATGAGCTTCCGGTGCTGGGCGAACTCGTGCAGGATGTCGTCGAGCGTCTTGGGGCGGGGGGCGGTGGACAAAGGGCGGTCCTTCCTTGGGGAGACTGGCGACCCCTCAAGTATCCGCCGTGGCCCATGAAGCGGCAAACGCCGCCACCTCCCGACGCGGATTCACGAGGGCCCCCGCTGCCGCGGCAGAAAAAGCGGTAGAATCGCCAAGGTCGCGGAGGCGTCTCCTGAGCCGCCGGTTTCAGTCCGCGGGTTTCAGGTCGTGGTTCCGATTCCCTGTCGCGAGGCGGGCAGTGCGTGCGAGCGGTCGTTTCATCGCGGTGACGGCCCTCGTGGCGACCATCTTCATGGGGCGGCCGGCCCGAATCGCCGCCGACGAGCCGCCGCTCTCCCCAGAGAAGATCCAGCGGGCGATCGAGAAGGCCCGCGACTGGCTGCTCCGCGAGCAGAAGCCCAACGGCACCTGGGAGTGCGGCATGCGCACGCAAGACACCCGGGTGGGCGCCACGGCGCTCGTCGTTTTGGCCCTGGCCAATGCCGGCGTCGAGGCGGAGGATCCGGCCCTCCAGAAGAGCCTCGACTGGCTCCGGCAGCAGAAGCCCGAGGAGACCTACTCGGTATCGCTGCAGACGATGGCGCTGGCGATGCTCGCCCCCGACACCGACCGACCGATCCTCGAGCGCAACGTGCAGTGGCTCGAAGGCACACAGGTGACCAACGGCCCCGCGGCCGGCTCGTGGTCGTATGGCAAGGCAAAGGGCACGGGCGACAACTCCAATTCCCAGTTCGCGTTGCTCGGCCTCCACGAGGCGAACCGTGCGGGTGTCGCCGTCGATCCCCGGGTCTGGCGGCTGGCCCACCAATACTGGGTGTCGGCCGCCAACGGCGACGGCTCTTGGGGTTACACGATCGGCAATAGCGGTGGCTCAGGCAGCATGACCTGCGCGGGAATCGCGAGCGTGTGGATCACGGCCGAGCACATCGGCGCTCCGGCGGCCATGGCCAACCGGGAGACGGTCGCCTGCTGCGGCGGCGGCTCGTCTCCCAAGGTGATCGACCGCGGGCTCGACTGGCTTGGCAAGAAGTTCACCGTGCTCGAAAACCCGGGCGGTGGTCGGACATGGCACTACTACTATCTCTATGGCCTCGAGCGGGTGGGGCGGTTCACGGCGCGGCGATTCATTGGCCAGGCCGACTGGTATCTCGAGGGCGCGCGGATGTTCTTGAAGACGCAGGATCCTCTCACGGGTTCGTTCCGCGCCGGGCCGATCGAAGACCCCGTCGTGGCGACGAGCTTCGCGCTGCTCTTTCTCGCCAAGGGACGCCGCCCAGTGATCGTCGCCAAGAGCAGCCACGCCCCGGCCAGCGACTGGAATCGACACGGGCACGACATCGCCCACTTGGTCGAGCACGTGGAGGCCCAGTGGAAGAAGGACTATCCCGCCGGTCTTTCCTGGCACGTGCTCGACACGCCGAACGCCACGCTCGACGACTTTCAGCAGGCGCCCGTGCTCTGGCTCTCCGGCAAGAATGCCTTCGACCTGGGCGCCGACGCCGGACCGCGGCTGCGGCGTTACATCGACGAGGGAGGCTTCGTCTTCGCCGAGGCCTGCTGCCCGTCGAGCGGCGAGTTTGACCGGCGGCTGCGGGAGCTCGTCGGCGAAATCTTTCCCGAGCCGGAGTACCGCCTCCATCTACTGCCCCCCGAGCACCCGGCCTGGCATGCCGAGGAGGTGGTGCCACCGGAATTGCACCGGCCGCTCTTGGGCATCGACTACGGCTGCCGCACCTGCCTGATCTATGCTCCACCAACGGACTTACAACGCGATGCCCCGTCGATGCCGAGCCTCTCCTGCCTCTGGGAGATCGGCGGCCCCGCCCGCGCGGGCCTGCCGCCGACGATCCGCCGCGAGGTCGATGCGGCGCTGGCCATCGGCATGAACGTGCTGGCCTACGCGACGAACCGCGAGCTCAAGCGGAAGGACGAGCTCTTCACGATCGACCGCCCCGCCGACGCGCCGCGTGACCGCTTCGAGCGCGGCCAGCTGGCGATCGGCA
>JBIIOK010000017.1:0-30637 GCA_044336985.1 Pirellulales bacterium
GCTGGGCCTGGCCGGCGGCCGGCTCCGCGTGTTCCCCGCCTGAATCCGCCGGGTGGACAACCAGCCGCGCGGCGGGAATGATCTCGGGGGCTTTTGAAGAACCCCCGGGATGCCCCATGGCACGCCAGCTCGAAAAAATCCGCAATATCGGCATCGTCGCTCACATCGACGCCGGCAAGACCACGCTCACCGAACGGATGCTCTTCTTCACGAAGACCAGCCACCGGCTCGGCGAGGTCGATCGCGGCACCACGATCACCGACTTCGACCCCGAGGAGCAGGAGCGGGGGATCACGATCTATTCCGCCGCCGTGTCGTTCCAGTGGCGGGATGTGAACGTGAACCTCATCGACACGCCCGGCCACGTCGATTTCACGGCCGAGGTGGAGCGGAGCCTCCGCGTGCTCGACGGGGCGGTCGTGGTCTTTTCGGCTCGCGAGGGAGTCGAGGCCCAGAGCGAGACGGTCTGGCGTCAGGCCGACAAATACGGCGTGCCCCGCGTGGCGCTCGTCAACAAGCTCGACCGCGAGGGGGCCGATTTCTTCGGCACGGTCGACCAGATCGAGAAGCGGCTCAAAGCGAAGCCGCTCGTGCTGCACGTGCCGCTCGGAATGGGGCCGCCGCATGTGAAGGATCCCTTCCGCGGGATCGTCGATCTCGTCGAGATGCAGCTGCTCACGTTTCCGCCCAAGGACGAGGCCCTCGCCGGGGGGGCGGCCCTCACGGCGATCACGAAATCACCGATCCCCGAAGAACTGGCCGACACCGCGGCCGAATACCGGGAGCAGCTCGTTTCCACGCTCTTCGACTTCTCCGACGAAATCGCCGAGCTGGCGATGCAGGACGCGCCGATCCCGCCCGACCTCATGCGGAAGGCGATCCGGCAGGCAACGGTCCAGCGGAAGGTCGTGCCGGTGCTCGCCGGCTCGGCCCTCGACTGCATCGGTGTGCAGCCGGTGCTCGATGCGGTGGCCTGGTATCTCCCGAGCCCGGCCGACGTGCCGCCGGTCGAAGGCCTCGATCCGACAAAGAAGACGCCCACCACGATCGTGAGGAAGCCCGACCCGAAGGATCCCTTCTGCGGGCTCGTGTTCAAGATCATCGCGGAGAAGCACGGCGATCTCTACTTCGTGCGGGTCTATTCCGGCACGCTCAAGGCGGGCAGCCGGGCCTGGAATCCGCTCCAGCAGAAGAAGGAAAACATCGCCCAGCTCTGGCACGTGCAGGCCGACCGTCGCGAGCAGATCCAGGAGGCGTTTGCCGGCGACATCGTGGGCGTGATCGGGCCGCGGGCGAGCGTCACGGGCGACACGCTCTGCGATGCCAACGAGCCGATTCTGCTCGAAAGCATCCAGTTTCCGGAGACCGTGATCTCGATGGCGATCGAGCCGGAGACGAGCCTCGAACGGAAGAAGCTCGCCGAGACGCTCGAGATGATGAAGCGGCAGGATCCGACATTCCGCGCCATCGAGAGCGAGGAGACGGGGCAGACGCTGATTTCGGGCATGGGCGAGCTGCATCTGGAGGTGATCCGGCATCGCCTCGAGCGGGATTTCAACCTCAAATGCCGCGTCCACAAGCCGCGGGTGAGCTACAAGGAAACGCTCGCCAAGGCCGTGATGGTGAAGGGCGAGATCAACCGGCAGGTGGGCGGGCAAAACCTCGTGGCCACCGTCACGCTGCGGGCCGAGCCGATCGACGAGCAGGCGGGCCCGATCGTGGAGCAGGGCTGGTTTCCGGAATCAGAGCACCTGGCCAGCCTGGCCGCGCTCATGACACAGTCTGTCCGCGAGAGCGCCGAGCGGGGCGGGCTCAAGGGCTGCCCGCTCTGGGGCGTGCGGATCACGGTGCTCGAAAGCCCGATTCCCGAGCCGTTTCCCGGCGATGTGGCGATCCGCATGGCGGCGGCCGAGGCGATCGACCGGATGCTCGAGGCGGCCGGAACGGTGCTCTTGGAGCCGGTGATGCGGGTGGAGGTGAGCGTGCCCGAGGAGCATCTCGGCGACGTGATCAACGACCTTCAGCAGCGGCGGGCGATCATCACGGCCACCGAGATCCGGGGCGGCGTGAACGTGCTCACGGCCGAGGCGCCCCTCGCGAGTATGTTCGGCTATTCGGCCGCGGTGCGGAGCGTGAGCCAGGGCAGGGCGAGCTTTACAATGGCCCCGCTCAAATATGGCCCGGCTCCGGCCGAAACGGCCGATTCCTTCGTTTGAGCAGCGTCGAGTATCTTGGTCGCTCATAAGGAGTACCCCCATGCGCATCCGTAGCATCGCCGTTGGCCTCGCCGTGTTCTGCTCGAGTCTTTCCATCCGTGCCGAAGATGCCGGCGTCTTGGTGCCGCCGGAGCCCAACGTCATGCAGGTGCTCTTCAACGGCCGCGATCTCGCGGGCTGGGACGGCGATCCGCGGCTGTGGAGCGTGCGCAATGGCGTGATCCACGGCGAGACAACGCCCGAGAACGTCGCCAAGGGCAACACGTTCCTCATCTGGCAGGGGGGCATCATCCGCGATTTCGAGCTGCGGCTCTCGTTTCGCTGCAACGCCACCAACAATTCCGGCATCCAATACCGCTCGAAGCGGATCACCGACGCCACGGCCACAAACCAGTGGGTGGTCCGCGGCTACCAGCACGAGATCCGTAACGAAAACGCGTTTCCCGACGTCTCTGGATTCATTTACGACGAAGGGAATGGGGCAGGGGGGCGGCAGCGGATCTGCGCAGTGGGCGAGCAGGCCACCTGGGAAACCGAGGGGGGCAAGAAGGTGGTGAAGACGCTCATCGGCCAGGATGAATTCACAAAGCTCATGAAGATCGACGACTGGAATGACGTGGTGATCATCGCCGAGGGCAACCGCGTTCGGCACTATCTCAACGGCCGGCTGACCCTCGATTTCACCGATAATGCCCCGGCGATGGCGCTCCAAGAGGGGTCGCTGGCCCTGCAATTGCACGGCGGCAAGCCGATGTGGGTTGAATTCCGCAACATCCGGCTCCTGAACCGGTAGCGGAACGCAGGCGTTCGCGCCGTTCGGCCCTGAAAATCCAGTGTGTTGACATGCTTTGGGCGGGGTTTTAGATTCCGGAGCTCAGTCCCGCAGCGATACCCGTGGCTCCTGCCACGCGAGGTATCGCGAAAAAGGCCTTTCGGGGCCTTTCTTCCGGGTCGCGAGGCACTTTTGCCCCGGCGATCCTGCGATCGATTGGACGGCTCGATCCATGCGGATCGGGCCGGCTGGCGACATTTCACTGGAGTTTCATCGTGGCTGGTCCGACTCAGGAAATCATCCGCATCCGCATGGAGGCCTACGATCACGCCGTGCTCGACCAGAGCGCAGCCGAGATCGTCGACACTGCCAAGCGGACCAATTCCGAGGTGCACGGCCCGATTCCGCTCCCCACGCGGATCGAGCGGTACACGGTGCTCTCGAGTCCGCACATCGACAAGAAGGCCCGCCAGCAGTACGAGATTCGGACGCACAAGCGGGTGATCGACATTGTCCAGGCGACCGCCAAGACGATCGAGGCGCTCAACAAGCTGAGCCTCCCGGCGGGCGTGGACATCAAGATCAAGGCTTCTTCGCGGTAGCAAAACAGGTTTCGGTTCAGGTTTTCAACACTTTCAGGAGCGCACGACACGGCATGCTTGGAAGGCGTTGTAGGTAAGGCTCGGGCTCTGCCCGGGTGCTCCTGCAGCCAACGGCTTCGAGCGTGATCGAGGGATGACAAAGCGAACCGGTGCCCTTTCGGGGCTCCGGTGGAGCGGGTTCGTCCCGGCGGCGATGAATATGGGTGTCAAAGAAGTGGCCGGACGCAAGGGACTGCTGGGCCGCAAGGTCGGGATGACGCAGATATTCGATGCCGACGGCACCGCGGTGCCCGTCACTGTGATCGAGGCCGGTCCATGCAGCGTGACGATGGTGCGTTCGCCCGATCGCGACGGCTATGCGGCCGTGCAGTTGGGCTTTCTCGACAAGCCCCGTCGGCTCGCCAGCCGCGCCATTCGCGGTCAGGTCGCCAAGCTCGACAGCAAGCGGAGCAAGCGGCTTTCCGAGGCCGGCGTCGCCCTGCTGCCCAAGGCCGACTGCGAGCCGAAGCGGTTTGTCCGTGAGTTTCGCGGCGTCTACGAGGGCGTCGAGATCGGCCAGGTGCTCACCGTCGAGCTTTTCGAGGGCGTGGCGCAGGTCGACATCACCGGCACGACGAAGGGCCGCGGCACTGCGGGCGTCATGAAGCGGCATGGCTTCAAGGGCCAGCGTGCGAGCCACGGCGTGAAGAAGGTGCATCGCCATCAGGGCGGCACGAGCATGAACACGTCTCCCGCTCGCGTCTTCAAGGGCAAGCGGATGGCTGGTCGCTACGGCAACGAGCGGTCGACGATGCGGAACCTGAAGCTCGTGCGGGTCGACAAGGAGCACAACCTGCTGCTGGTTCGCGGCGCGATCCCCGGCCCCAATGGCTCCTACGTCGTCGTGCGGCAAACGAACATGATCAAGAAGGTCGGCGGGCCGGCTGCCCCGACCACCAAGAAGAAGGCTGGTGCGAAGTGAATCTTGCCGTCTACGACATCACCGGAAAGAAGGTCGGCTCCTACGAGATCGACCCGGCCGAACTGGCCCCGTCCGTCAGCAAGCAATTGCTGCACGATGCCGTCGTGATGTACCAGGCCAATCAGCGGCAGGGCACGATGCGCACGAAGACTCGCGGCGAGGTTGCCGGGTCGACCAAGAAGCTCTACCGCCAGAAGGGTACGGGCAACGCTCGTGCCGGCGGTCGGCGAAGCGGCACGCGTCGTGGCGGCGGTCATATCTTCGCCAAGCGGCCGCGTGATTTCGGCTGGCGGATGCCGCGCAAGTCGCTGCAGGTCGCGACGCGGATGGCTCTCGCAGCCCGTCTTGCCGACGACGAAGTCAAGCTCATCGACAAGCTCCCCATGTCTGCTCCCAAGACGGCTGCAGCCTCGAAGTTGCTCGGTGCCCTCGGGCTCCGCGAGCACACCGTGCTCGTTTCGCCCGAGAAGCACGACGACAATCTCTGGAAGAGCTTCCGGAATATCGACGGCGTCTCGGTGTCGCCCGTTGGTGATCTCAACGCCTGGTCGATCTTGCGTCCTCGGGCGATCGTGATGACGACCGCGGCGATCGACGCCTTCCGTTCGACCGCGGCGGCGCGGAAGACGACGGGCACGGCGAAGAAGGCGCTCAAGCGGACGGCTGCACGGCGCAAGGAGCCGGCGGCCTCCAAGCGTCCGGCCAAGGCTGCGGCAAAGCCGCGTGCGTCGGCCGCCACTCGTACGAAGAAGGGGGAGTAAGCGATGGCCGTTCCCGTTCCTCCGGCACCGAGTTTTTCGCCGCGGCTCTCGCCGCATCAGGTGATCGTCCGCCCGCTCCTCACGGAGAAGGGGATGCACCGCGCCACGCGGCACAACGCCTATTCCTTCGAGGTCGCGAAGGAGGCCACCAAGGCCGACGTCCGCCGGGCCGTCGAGGAGCTTTTTAGCGTCAAGGTCGAGAAGGTTGCCATTCAGAACCGCCTCGGGAAGACCCGCCGCAGCCGCATGCGTCGCACGACCGCCAAGGCCTGGAAGAAGGCCGTTGTAACGCTCAAGCCCGACTTCAAGATCAATCTGTTCTGATTTCAGCACGCTGAATCACACGCCAAAACCATACGTACTGGATTACCTCGATGGGCATTCGCACCTACAACCCGACCAGTCCCGGCCGCCGCAATGCGAGCGTTTCGGACTTCGCCGAGCTGACGCCGGGCGCTGAAGTTCCGAAGGCGCTTCGGTTCCGCAAGCGGAAGACCGGCGGCCGCAACAACCAGGGCAAGATCACCTCGCGGCATCGCGGCGGTGGCCACAAGCAGCATTACCGCCTGATCGATTTCCGGCGGAACAAGGACGGCGTTCCGGGCACGGTCGACTCGATCCAGTACGACCCCAACCGCACCTGCCGCGTGGCGCTCGTTCACTACGCCGACGGCGAGAAGCGGTTCATCCTGGCTCCGGAGGGTCTCAAGGTCGGCGCCACGGTGGAGAGCGGCGATGCGGCTCCGCCCGAAGTGGGCAACTGTCTGCCGATGTCGGCGATTCCGCTGGGCATGCAGATCCACAACATCGAGCTGCAGCAGGGCCGCGGCGGACGGCTTTGCCGGTCGGCCGGTTCCTCGGCCGTGCTGGTGGCTCGCGAGTCGCAGTGGGCGCAGCTCACCCTGCCGAGCGGTGAAATTCGCCGCGTTTCCGCCGCCTGCCGCGCCACGATCGGCGCGATCGGCAACTCCGAGCACATGAACGTCGTTCTCGGTAAGGCTGGCCGCAAGCGTTGGATGGGCATTCGCCCCCACGTCCGCGGCACCGCGATGAACCCGATCGATCATCCACACGGTGGTGGTGAGGGTCGCACGAAGGGTGGTCGCCATCCCGTCAGCCCGACGGGCAAAAGCGCCAAGGGTGGTGGCACCCGCAAGCCGCGGAAGCCGTCGGGCGCCGCGATCATCCGCCGCCGCAAGAGCCGCCGCTACGGTCAATTGAAACTCCGCTAAATCAACCGCAACACGTAGGACAGGCTTCAGCCTGTCACAAAACACATGGGACGCAGCGCAAAAAAAGGACCATTCGTCGACCCCCGCCTTTTCGAGAAGGTGGATGCCCAGCTCAGCTCGGGCAAGCGCGACCCGATCAAGACGTGGGCCCGCGCCTGCACGATCGTGCCGGAGTTCATCGGGCTGACGTTCATGGTCCACAACGGCAAGCAGCACATGAAGGTTTTCGTCACGGAAGACATGGTCGGCCACAAGCTCGGCGAGTTCGCGCCCACGCGGACCTTCCGGGGCCACGGCGGCAAGGTGAAGGAGGCGGCCCCGGCCGCCAAGTAAGGCCCAGCAAGGGACAGGTGAACCATGCCATACACAGCCACCCATAAATACGCCAGGATCAGTGCCCGCAAGGTGCGTGCGCTGGCCGACCTCGTCCGCGGCAAGTTTGCCGACGAGGCGCTCGACATCCTCCGCTTTCAGCCGCACCGCGGCGCACGGATGCTGGAGAAGGTGATCAAGAGCGCTCTTGGCAACGCCGAGCACCAGCAGGCCACCGGTGTGGATGACCTCGTTGTCGTCGATGCCCGCGTGGACCAGGGCCCGATGTTCAAGCGGATCCGCCCCCGGGCCCGCGGCATGGCGTTTGGTATCAAGCGGCGGATGTCGCACATCAAGGTCGCGCTCGACAGCGCCCAATAGCCCGCAACCAGTAATCGAAAAAAGCCACCGAGGAAGCAAAAGGCAATTCACCATGGGCCAGAAAGTTCATCCCACCGGTTTCCGCACGGGCATCACCGAGCCGTGGAAGAGCCGCTGGTACGCCGCCAAGAAGGATTTCCGCGACCTCCTCATGGAGGATTTCAAGGTGCGGAAGTTCCTGAAGACGAAGTACCGCGCCGCCGCGATCCCGAAGGTGGAGATCGAGCGGACCCGCGACGAGGTGAAGGTGATCCTTCATTCAGCGCGCCCCGGCGTGATCATCGGCCGCAAGGGCCAAGAGGTCGATCGGCTGCAGGGGGAGCTCCAGGAACTGCTCGGCCGTCGCGTCAATCTCAAGGTTGAGGAGGTCTCGCGGCCCGAGATCCAGGCGCAGCTCATTGCCGAGGACATCGCGGACCAGCTCGTGAAGCGGGCTGCGTTTCGGCGGACGCTGAAGCGGGCGATCGACACGACGATGGATGCCGGCGCCAAGGGCGTGAAGATCCAGCTGGCTGGCCGGCTCGGCGGGGCGGAGATGTCGCGATGCGAGAAGGCGATTGCCGGCTCGATGCCGCTCTCCACGCTGCGGGCCAAGATCGACTACGGGTTCTGCGAGGCTCCCACGGCGCAGGGCAACATCGGAATTCAGGTGTGGGTGAACCAAGGCATGTACGAGGAGGATGGCGATGGCGCTGATGCCCAAGAGGGTCAAGCACCGAAAAAGCCAAAGAGGTCGTATAAGAGGTGATGCCTCTCGCGGCAATCGCGTCGTCTTCGGCGACTTCGGCCTCCAGGCCGAGCAGCCGGGGTGGCTGCCTGCCGCGACGATCGAAGCTGGCCGTATTGCAGCCCAGCAGTACCTCCGCACGGAGGGCAGGCTGTATGTGCGCGTGTTTCCCCACAAGTCGATCACGTCGATCCCGCTCGAGACCCGAATGGGCAAGGGCAAGGGAGAGCCGGAGTATTGGGCTGCCGTCATCAAACCCGGCACGATCCTCTACGAAATCGGTGGCGTTTCGGAGGATGCCGCGCGGGTGTGTCTCGCGCGACTGGCCCACAAGATGCCGCTGCGGGTTCGGTTCGTGAAGCGGCGGGTGATGTAAGGAAAGAACTCCATGAGCTCCACAAAGGCACGAGACATCCGCGAAATGAGCGATGAGCAGATTCGGCTCCTCTGGAAGGACGCCTCTGAATCGCTCTTCCGGCTGAAGCTGCAATCGCAGACCGAGAAGCTGGCGGCGCCGTCGGAGGTTCGCAAGAGCCGCCGCACGATCGCCCGCTGCCAGACGATCCTCGGCCAGCGGGGCAGTGTGGTGGCTCCGGCCGCGGGGCCCGACGGGTCAGTCGCCGCCGACGCGGCCCAGCCTGGCAAGCCGGCCAAGCGGCGTCGGGCCCAGAAGCGCACACAGAGTGGCAAGTAAACAGGAAATTCCCCAATGCCCAAGCGAATCGAAACCGGAACGGTGACCAGCGCCGCCTCGAGCAAGACACGCCGCGTGGAAATCCCACGCGTGGTGCGCCACTCGAAGTACAGCCGCATCCAGCACCGCCGCACCGTCTGCCACGTGCACGACGAGAAGGAGGAGTCGGGGCTCGGCGATACCGTCGAGATCATCGAGTGCCGCCCGCGCAGCCGTCTGAAGCGATGGGAGCTCGTGCGGGTCGTCGCCAAGAGCACGGCCGTCGACGTGGCCTCGCTCCGCAGCGGCGCCCGGGCCACGGAGCTCAAGGAATCGGCCGCGCGGGCCGAAGAGGCTGCCGCCTCCGGACGGGCTGAGCAGGAAGGAGCCGCAACATGATCCAGATGCAAACCCGGCTCGTCGTGGCCGACAACACCGGCGCCAAGGAAGTCATGTGCTTCAAGGTGCTCGGCGGCAGCAAGAAGCGGACCGCCGGCTTGGGCGACATCATCGTCTGCAGCGTGAAGAGCGTGATCCCGGGCAGCGAAGTCAAGAAGAAGGCCGTGGTCAAGGCGGTGATCGTCCGCTGCAAGCGGCCCACGCGCCGCGATGATGGCAGCTACGTGCAGTTCGACACCAACGCCTGCGTGATCATCGACAACGACAAGAATCCGAAGGGCACCCGCATCTTCGGAGCGGTGGCCCGTGAGCTCCGCGACCGTAATTTCATGAAGATCGTCAGTCTGGCGAGCGAGGTGGTTTGATGCTGATCCGATCGGGTGATACGGTCGAGGTGAAGACAGGCAACGCCCGTGGAACGCGGGCGAAGGTGCTCTCCGTGCAGCCCGAAAAGGGCCGTTTGGTGGTGGAGGGCGTCAACCGCGTCTATCGCCACGTGAAGCGGAGCCAGAAGAATCCGCAGGGTGGCCGCCTGAGCAGGGAGATGCCGATCGACGCATCGAACGTGCTCGTCGTCTGCACGTCCTGCGGCAAGGCCACGCGGCTCGGCGTGAAGGTGGGAGCCGACGGCACCCGCACGAGGTTTTGCCGCAAGTGCAACGCCGACCTGGGCGTGCTGAAGCGGGCCAAGGCAGCGCGGGCCGCGGCAAAGAAATAACGGAACCAAGCGAACCACAGTCAGGACATCAGTCAGGAAATCGTTACGATGGCAAAGAAGACGAAGGCCGCCGCCGCTCCGGAATCAAGCGCCGGCACGCCGCGCATGCTCGAGCATTACACGAAGACGGTGCGGCCGGCGCTCGGCAAGACGCTCAGCCGCACGAACCCGCACGCGATCCCGAAGCTCGAAAAGATCGTCGTGAACATGGGCGTCGGCGTGGCCGTGACCGAGAAGAAGTATCTCGAAGAGGCGATCAACGCCCTTTCGCAGGTGACCGGGCAGAAGCCGATCGCGACGCTCTCGAAGGCGGCTGTCTCAGGCTTCAAGCTTCGCGAGAACCTGCCGATCGGCTGCAAGGTGACGCTCCGCGGCCGGCGGATGTACGAGTTTCTCGATCGTCTCGTTTCGCTCGCCTTGCCGCGGGTGCGAGATTTCCGCGGTCTCTCCAGCACCGCCTTCGACGGCCACGGCAACTACAGCCTGGGGCTCTCGGAGCAGATGGTGTTTCCCGAGATCAATCCCGACAAGTTTACCCGTCCCCAAGGCATGAATATCACGCTCGTCACGTCGGCCCGCACCGACGACGAGGCGCGGGAGTTCCTGCGGGCGATGGGCGTTCCGCTCAAGAAGGATGATGAAGATGGTGGTGCCGCGGCGTAGCGGCATATGGACGATTGAATGATTCGCGGTCCCCGCCCAGTGGCGGCGGGGCTGCCGGCACTGGAAACTCTCCATGGCAAGTAAGTCCAAGATCGCGGCGGCCAAGCGACCGCCCAAGTTTTCCACACGGAAGGTGCACCGCTGCATGCTCTGCGGCCGGCCGCGCGCGGTCTATCGCAAGTTTGGTATCTGTCGCATCTGTTTTCGCAAGCTCGCTGATCAGGGCTTGATCCCGGGCGTTCGCAAGGCCAGTTGGTAGGGTTCACCGTTTTTTAGCAAGGGTTCTTTTCACATGATGACCGACCCCATCGCCGACATGCTCACCCGCATCCGCAACGCGGTGCGCGTTGAACGCGCCACCGTGGAGCTACCGAGTTCGAAGGTGAAGCGTGGTGTGGCGGACGTGCTGAAGCGGGAGGGCTTTATTTGGGATTGGCGCGAGGTTGAATCGGAGCCGGTCGCCAAACTCCAACTCGAGCTCAAGTACGGCCCCAACGGCGAGCGGCTGATCCGCCACATCAAGCGGGTGAGCTCTCCCGGCAAGCGTGTTTACAGCCGCTCCGTGCGTCTGCGTCCCATTCTCGGCGGCCTCGGCATCTCGATCCTGTCAACGTCCAGCGGCGTGGTGAGCGACCGCGAGGCCAGGCAGCGAAAGCTCGGCGGCGAAGTGCTCTGCGAGCTCTGGTAATTCAGAAAGGCACCGATCCATGTCCCGTATTGGCAAATCCCCTGTTCCGCTCCCCAAGGGTGTGAAGGCGGCCGTCGAGGCCGGCAGCCTGAAGGTGGAAGGACCGCTCGGCAAGCTCGAGCAGCGTCTTCATCCCGCCGTGGCCATCGACATCGACCAGGCCGGCGGTGTGTTAAAGGTCACGCGGTCCGATGACGACCGCACGTCGCGGGCCGTTCACGGCCTCATGCGAGCCCTTGCCGCCAACATGGTCGAGGGCGTCACGAAGGGCTACGAAAAGAAGCTCGAGATCGTGGGCGTGGGCTACATCGCCGCGATCCAGAAGAACACGCTGCAGCTGCGGGTGGGCTTCGCCAACGAACTGCAGGTGCCGATCCCCACCGGACTCAACGTGACCTGTCCCGATCAGACGCACATCGTCGTGAAGGGCATCGACAAGCAGCTCGTCGGCCAGTTCGCCGCCGAGGTGCGGTCGCTGCGGAAGCCGGAGCCCTACAAGGGCAAGGGCATCCGTTACGAAAACGAGCAGGTTCGCCGTAAGGCCGGCAAGGCCGTCACCAAGTAATCAGCTTCACCGCATCATTCATCCACGACCGTCCCCCTCCTTCCAGCAGCCGTTCCCATGGACCACGCCCGTACGATCCTCCGACAGCGCCTGCGTCGCCGCCACCGTGTGCGCCGCCACATCCGCGGCACCACCGAACGGCCGCGGCTGGCGGTCTTCCGCACCCACAAGCACATCTACGCCCAGATCATCGACGACTCCGCCGGCCGCACGGTGGTCTCGGCGAGTTCGATGGACAAGCAGCTTCGCAGCTCCGTCGGCTTCGGCGGCAACAAGCAGGCTGCCGAGGCGATCGGACGGGCCGTGGCCGAGCGGGCCAAGGCTGCCGGCGTGACAAAGGTCTGCTTCGACCGCGGTGAATTCCGTTACCACGGCCGTGTGGCCGCCCTCGCCGACGCCGCCCGTGCGGCGGGCCTCGAGTTCTGATCCCCCCAGCCCAGCCCTCAAGCGGAGACTTTCAGAAGTGTCGACCGGAACGAACAGAGATTCACGTGGCGGTGGCGGCGGCCGTGGCGGCGACCGCGGAGGTCCGCGCGGTGGCGACCGTGGGGCAGGGCAGACGGGCGAGTTTGCCGAAAAGGTCGTGAAGGTGCGCCGCTGTGCGACGGTCGTGAAGGGCGGACGGCGATTCAGCTTCGCCGGTCTGGTCGTCGTCGGCAACGGCCGCGGCAAGGTGGGCGTCGGCTACGCCAAGGCGAATGAAGTGCCGCCGGCCGTCGAGAAGGCGATCAAGGACGGCATGAAGAACCTCGTCGAGGTGCCGGTCCAGTCGGGCACGATTCCGCACCGCGTCGAGGGCACCAGCGGAACCGCCAAGGTGATCCTGCTGCCTGCCAGCCCAGGTACCGGCATCATCGCCGGAGCCGCGGTGCGTGCCGTGTGCGAATCCGCCGGCATCCACGACGTGCTGACCAAGGCCCACGGCTCGACCAATCCCGTCAATCTGGTGAAGGCGGCCCTCGAGGCCCTCAAGCAGCTGCGGACGCGTGAGGATGTCGAACGCCTCCGCGGCGTCTCGCTCTCGTAATCATCAGCCGCCTGCCAATGCTCGCGAACAGGAACCAATCATGAAGATCAATGACGTCAACCGGGGCATCCAGAAGAACCGCAAGCGGATGCGCGTCGGCCGTGGCCCGGGCTCCGGCAAGGGCCGCACCGCCGGCCGCGGTAACAAGGGGCAGGGCCAGTTGGCTGGCTGGTCGTCGCCCGCCATTTTCGAGGGCGGTCGCATGCCGATCATCCGGCAGATCCCCAAACGCGGCTTCCACAACCGCCACGGCAGCATCGTGGCCGGCGTCAACGTGGACGATCTCGAGGCCTGCTTCGCGGCCGGCTCCGAGGTGAACCCGAAGACGATCAAGGAAGCCGGGCTGGCCAAGGGAATCTGGCACGAACTGAAGATTCTCGGCGACGGGAAGCTCGGCAAGTCGCTCAAGGTTTCCGCCCACCATTTCAGCGCCCAGGCCCGCGAGAAGATCCTCGCGGCCGGTGGCACCGTGACCGAGCTTTCGGGCCCGGCGGCCGTCGTGAAGGGCGTGAAGCGGGCCAAGCCGAAGGCCACCCGCAAGAAGACGACTGGGTAGCAGGCCGGCCGTTGGGGTAGGCTGTCGGCCCCCGTGGCGGTTGTCAACGGATGATGGCTGCCCGACGCCCGATTGCCGGGCTGTCGCGCCGGTTCGCGGGGCACCAGAGGAGTTGGTCACGTGCTCGAGAAAATTCGCATCATTTTCACGATTCCCGAACTGCGGCAGAAGATCCTGCTGACGCTGGGGCTCCTGGCCATCTATCGCGTCGGCTGGCAGGTGCCGCTGCCGATCGTCGATCCCAAGGCGATGACCGCCTTCGCCGAGGAAGCCGGCGGCATCGGCGACCTTCTCAAGACGGTGGCTGTGTTCTCCGCCAGCCAGTTATCGCAGGCCACCATCTTCGGCCTGGGAATCATGCCCTACATCTCCGCGTCGATCATCTTCCAGTTGCTCGGCACCGTGTGGCCGCCGCTCGAGCGACTGCAGAAGGAGGGGGAGGCGGGCCGCAAGAAGATCAACGAGTACACCCGCTACGCCACGGTAGTCATCTGCATCATCCAGAGCTGGGCCTACGTGGCCTTCCTCTCGAACACGCGGATCGGTGAATCGTCGCTCATCCAGCCCGGCTTTCTCGTCGACGGAAAGCTTCCCTTCATCTGGCAGTTCGTGGCCGTGATGACGATGACGGCCGGCACGGTTTTTCTGATGTGGCTCGGCGAGCAGATCGACGAATTCGGCATCGGCAACGGCATCAGCCTGCTGATCATGGCGGGCATCCTGGCCGCGATGCCCAGTGCGCTGGTGGAGCTCGCCGGCGACACCACCTGGGAACTCGGCGGCGGCGGCGGGAAGATGGGCATCGAGACGCTGCTCGTGCTGGCGGCGTTATTCGTCGGCGTGGTCGCGGGCGTGGTGTTCATGACCCAGGGGCAGCGGCGGATTCCGACGCAGAGCGCCAAGCACGTCCGTGGTCGCCGGGTCTACGGCGGCACCCGGCAGTATCTGCCGCTGCGGGTCAACCAGGCCGGCGTGATGCCGATCATCTTCGCCAGTTCGCTCCTGCTCTTCCCCCAGATGCTCTTCCAGTATCTGCACAATTCCAACCCGGGGAGCTCCCTGCTGGGGGCGCTGCACGATTCATTCACCCGCGGGCAATCGTTCCTCTACAACCTGCTCTACGTGGTGCTGATCTACTTCTTCTGCTACTTCTGGACGGCGATCACCTTCAACCCGAAGGAGATGGCCGACAACCTGAAGAATTTCGGCGCCTTCATCCCTGGCTACCGTCCCGGAAAGCGGACGGCCGACTACCTCGAGCGGGTGATGGAGCGGATCACCTACGTGGGCGCGGCGTTCCTCTCGCTCGTGGCGATCATCCCCACGATCGTCGGCGGTGCGCTCGGCATCCCCGCCCAGATCGCGAGCTTTTACGGCGGCACGGGCCTCCTCATCGCGGTGAGCGTGGCCTTCGACCTCGTGCAGAAGATCGACAGTCACCTCGTGATGAGGAATTACACGGGGCTCCTGGAAAAATCCTGATCCTTTCATAGTGGCCGGTTCGTCCTGGGCTCGCGACTCCCCCGCCGGTCCGCCTCTTCGGTCACGTCCTGCGGACTCGTCAATGCGGATCATTCTGATCGGACCGCCCGGCGCGGGGAAAGGCACCCAGTGCCAGCGGCTCGTCGAGCACTTGCGCGTGCCGCACCTCTCCACCGGCGAGATGCTCCGCACCGCGGTGCGGGCCGGCACGCCGGAGGGCGTTCAGGCCGCGAGGTACATGGCGGACGGTCAGCTCGTGCCCGATGAGATCATCGTGGGGATGGTGACCAAGCGGCTCGAAGCCCCCGACTGCCGCAACGGCTGCCTCCTCGATGGCTTTCCACGCACGCTGCCCCAGGCGGCGACGCTCGACGAATTGCTCGAGCGGCGGGCCATGAGCGTCGACGGCGTCATCGAACTGGCCGTGCCACGGGACGAGCTCATTCGACGCATGCTCGCGCGGAAGAGGGCCGACGACAACCCGGAGATCTTCTCGAAGCGGATCGCGAGCTTCGAGCTGCAGACGGCGCCGCTGCTCGACTACTACGCCAGGCAGGGCAAGCTTGCGAGCATCGACGGCCTGGGAACGGCCGAGGAGATTTTCGAGCGCGTGCGGGCGGCGCTGGACCAGTTTGCCCGCGCTAGCGGCCGCCGCAGGGCGTAGAGCACGGTTCGCGGCGGCGGTATACTCTCACCCGGTGTCGATGTCTTCCTCCCGCGACTGGGTGCTTCGCCGTGGTGAATCTTCGTTCCGCTCGCGAAATCGCGGCCATGCGCCGCGCCGGGCTGGTGGTGTGGGGCGCCCATCAACTCGCGTCGTCTCTCGTGCGGCCGGGCATCACCACGGGTGAGATCGACCGCGCCGTCGAGAAATATTTCGCGGAGCAGGGGGCCGTGCCGCTCTTCAAGGGCGTCCCGGGAAAGGTTCCCTTTCCCGCGGTCTGCTGCATGTCGGTGAACGACGAAGTCGTGCACGGCATCCCGGGCAGCCGCGTGCTCGTCGCCGGCGACGTGGTGAGCATCGACACGGGTTGCAGCGTCGACGGCTGGTGCGGCGACTCGGCCGTCACGTATCCCGTCGGGGCGATCGATCCGGATGTGCAGCGATTGCTCGACTGCACGTCCGGCGTGCTGGCGCTGGCCATCCAGTTAATGGCGGTGCGCAGCCGCTGGGGCGACGTCGCCACGGAGATGGCCAAGTATGTCCGCGACCACGGCTTCTCGGTGGTCGAGAACTTCGTCGGCCACGGCATCGGCCGCAAGATGCACGAGGATCCGCAGGTGCCCAACTTCTGCACGCCCGCCTTCCGCCGCAACCACGATTTCGACCTCGAGCCCGGCCTCGTGATCGCCGTGGAGCCGATGGTGAACATGGGGTCGAAGAAGGTCCGCGTCCTGCCGGATTACTGGACTCAATCAACGGTGGACGGCCGTCCCAGCGCCCACTTCGAGCACACCGTGGCCATCACCGAAAACGGCCCCGTCGTGCTGACGGCAGCGCCCGCCGCCGGCGAGTCGGTCGGCCGCGTTGCCTAGCTCGCAGGTCGCCAAGCCGACCGCGGAATGCGAAAAAATCCCAGCGGCACGGCACCCCCTTGTGAACGCCCTTTTTCGCTGCCTATACTCCGTGACTTTCCGCCAGTTCTCCCGTTTTCCGTTTGAAGGCGTGGTCGGCCGCCGCCACGAGCTCTAGTATGAAGGTTCGCGCCAGCGTCCGTCGCATGTGTGAAAAGTGCAAGATCGTCCGTCGCCGCGGCGTCGTATTCGTCGTGTGCGCCGATCCCCGCCACAAGCAGCGGCAGGGGTGACGTCCGATGGTGCCGGCGGTCGGTGACGCCGCTGCTCCCCGTCGTTGACCTCCTGCAACATGCCCGTTCGAGTTTTGTCGATTCAGTCAATCCTCCTCACCGCCTGACTCCCGTTCCTTTTCCGGATTCCCGCCATGCCCCGTCTCCTCGGTGTCGACATCCCCTCCGAAAAGAAGACGATCTACTCCCTGCAGTATCTGTATGGAGTCGGTCCGCGAGTTGCGCGAGAGCTGTGCCACAAGGCCGGCGTCGATCCCGAAGGCATCGCCCGTAACCTTCACGAGGATGAGCTCGCCCGTTTGGCGGCCCTCATGGACAAGGATTACGTCGTCGAGGGGCAGCTTCGCCGCCAGGTGTCGCAAAACGTCTCGCGGCTCAAGGACATCGGCAGCTACCGCGGCCTGAGGCACCGCCGCGGACTTCCGGTTCGTGGCCAGCGCACCCGCACCAATGCCCGCACCCGCAAGGGACCCAAGAAGACCGTCGCCGGCAAGAAGGGCGTCAAGGATCTCAAGTAACGGCGTCGATCATCCGCAGGCCACAAGCGCACCGGCAAACCACGAGCGCACCGACTCAATCACGATCGTTAGAACACCAAAGAGCAGGTTCATGTCAAAGGTTGCAAAGACGAAAAAGAAGAGCGTGACGGCGGGCATCGCCTATATCACGGCTAGCTTCAACAACACCACGGTTACGATCACCGACACCCGGGGCGACACGCTCTGCTGGGCAAGCGGCGGAACGTGCGGCTTCAAGGGGAGCCGCAAGGGCACGCCCTTCGCCGGCCAGTGCGCGGCGCAGCAGGCTGCAGAGAAGGCCGCCAAGTACGGCGTGAAGGAGCTTGAGGTGAAGGTCCGCGGGCCGGGCAGCGGCCGCGAGAGCGCCATTACCGCGTTGCAGGCCGCCGGCATGAACGTCAAGAGCATCGAAGACATCACGCCGCTGCCGCACAACGGCTGCCGCCCGCCGAAGAAGCGGCGGGTCTAGTTCCGGTCGGTCCCCGACCGGCCCTCCCTTGAGCAACCAACCACCCACCAGTTTTCACCGCCGAGATCACGAACGAACATGGGACGCATCACCGGACCTGTCTGCCGCCTCTGCCGCCGCGACGGACTCAAGTTGTTTCTGAAGGGCAGCCGCTGCGATACGCCGAAATGCGCCTTCGAGCGTCGGCCCACGCCCCCGGGCGTGGTGCAGAAGCGCCGCAGCAAGCCGACCGACTACGGGCTGCGTCTCCGCGAGAAGCAGAAATTGAAGCACTACTACGGCGTGCTCGAGCGGCAGTTTCGCACCTACTTCTCGCGGGCCGAGCGGGGCAAGGGCAATACGGGCGAGACACTCATGTCGCTGCTCGAGCGTCGGCTGGACAATGTGGTGCATCGCATGGGCTTTGCCTCGTCGCGTGCCGCCGCCCGGCAGGCCGTGATGCATGGCCACATCACGGTCAACGGTCGCCGCCTCGACGTCCCGAGTTACCTCGTCAAGGCCGGTGACCTGATCCGCGTCAAGAATCGTGCGAAGAGCCTGCAGCTCGTTCACGCGGCGCTCTCCGACTCGCGTCGCGAGGTGCCCGACTTTCTGTCGCGGGTGGACGGTCCGATCCCCGAGGGGCGGGTCGACAGGCTGCCTGGCGCGGAGGATGTCTCGATTCCCGTGCAGGCAAACCTGATCATTGAGTTGTGCTCGAAGTAGCCGCGCGTTGACTCCGCGGCATTTCCGAAACAATCTGGCTTCCACGTACACCGGTCAAAAACAAGGAGTTCCACATGCACATCCGTTGGCGCGGTCTCGAGTTGCCTGGTTCGGTCACTGCCGATCCGAAGACGCTCACCGGCACGTACGGCAAGTTCACCGCCGAGCCCTTCGAGCGCGGCTTCGGCACCACGGTGGGCAACAGCCTGCGTCGCGTGCTCCTCTCGAGCCTCGAGGGCAGCGCCGTGACTCAGATCAAGGTGGGCGGCGCCCTGCACGAATTCACCACGATCAAGGGTGTGCTCGAAGACATCACCGACATCGTGCTCGCGGTGAAGAGCCTCGTCGTGAAGAATCACAGCGATTCGACCCGCGTCATCCGCGTCGAGAAGAGCACTCGCGGCCCCGTCACCGCGGCCGACGTCCAGACCGATGAGGCCGTCGAAGTCGTGAACAAGGATCTCCTGCTCGCCACGCTCACCGATGACGTGCCGTTCGAGCTGGAGATGGTGGTCGAGAACGGCCGCGGCTACGTGCCCGCCAGTGAGCACAGCCCTGAAGCCCAAGAGATCGGCATTATCCCGGTCGACGCCGTCTTCAGCCCGGTGACGCGCGTGCGCTACGAGGTCGAGGAGACCCGCGTCGGCCAGAAGACCAACTACGACAAGCTGACGATGGAGATTTGGACCGACGGCACGGTGACGCCCGAGATGGCGCTCGTCGAGGCCGCCAAGATCCTGCGGAAGCACCTCAATCCGTTCGTCGCCTATGGCAAGCCTGGTGCGGCGGTCAGTGCCCCGGCATTCGGCAATGTCTTCGCGGTGGAGGCGCCGCTGGAGAGCCGGCTCAGCATGCTGGCCTCCGACCTGAAGCTTTCGCTTCGGGCAGCCAACTGCCTGGAGGCGGAGGGCATCGCCACGCTTCGCGAGCTCGTTTCGCGGTCGCGCGAGGAGTTGCTCGAGGTGCGAAACTTCGGCGAGACGACGCTCCAGGAGATCGAGGAGAAGCTCGCGGATATCGGTCTCCGGCTCGGCATGCAGGTGCCGTCGTCTGCCGACGCCTGAACGATCCACGCGGCCCATCAGCTACACCCATTCGTATTGCAGACCCCTTCGGAAGGAATTGACCCATGCGCCATCGTCGCAAAGGCCGTGTGCTCGGACGCAGCCCCTCTCATCAGCGGGCGCTCCTCCGCAATCTTGCCTCCGCCCTCATGCTCACCGAGCGTGACGTGGAGGTGGACGAGGTCGGCGCGCCGCAGGTGGCCGGCCGGATCATCACCACCGTCGCGAAGGCGAAGGAAGTTCGGCCGCTCGTCGAGCGGTGCATCACGATCGCCAAGCGCGGGCTGGCTGCCGCCGAGAACGCGAAGCAGTTTGCCGTCGCCGCTGAGCGAGACTCCGCCGAGTGGAAGAAGTGGCGGGCGAGCGTGCAGTGGCAGAAGTGGGCCGCCGCCTCGGCGCCGGCCGTCACCGCCCGCCGCCGCGTGATCACGCTTCTCGGCGACAAGCAGGCGGCACGGGTGGTGTTCGAGAAGATCGCCCCCCGGTTCGTCGACCGCCCGGGTGGCTACACGCGGATCCTCAAGCTCGCCACCCCGCGGCTCGGCGATGCCGGCCCCCGGGCCGTGCTCGAATTCGTGGGCAGCGAAGGGCGTTCCGGGCAGGCCCCGGCCCCGCAGGTGCAGGCTTCCCGGCCGCCGCGCCGGTCGCCCGCCGGCGCCTGATCAAGGAAGGTCGCCTCGTCCAAGGTAGACCGCTTCGTCCCGAAGCGGCTCGGATCCGCTTCCGGAGAAGCGGTCTACGCCTTGGCTGGTTCAGTTTTGGACCGTCGACTGCCGATCCGCTAAACTGGGAATACCGTCTGGTGCGGTGGGCAAGCCGCATCGGGGTCGCCAGAGAGGGATCATCATGCGAGTGGCGCGTTCGCGGGCCGTCGCGTGCCTGCCGGCCATCGCCGTCTTGGTAGGCGCTGCCTTCGCAGCAGCAGCTGACGACTCGTACGGCATTCCGCAGGTCAGGTTCATCAACGAGCAGGTGGCGGCCGGATGGGCCGACGCGGAGCTCAAGCCCTCGGAGGATGCCACCGATGGCGAATGGTGCCGTCGCGTCTTTCTCGACACGATCGGCCGCATCCCGACCGTCGAGGAATTGAAGCAGTTCCTCGACGACGCTTCGTCGGCCAAGAAGGCGGACCTCGTAACGCGGCTCCTCGGCGACGACTACGCAGACGAGTATGCGCGAAACTGGACCGACGTCTGGACGACAATCCTCATCGGCCGCGACACCGAAAATAAATCGGTAAGCCGGCCCGGCATGCGGCAGTGGCTGCGCCGCGAATTCCAGAAGAACACTCCGTACGACCGCTTCGTGGAGGAACTCGTCACGGCGGAAGGCTCGAACACCAACAAGGAAGGCATCGAGAACTTCAACGGCGCCACCAACTTCCTCAGCGGCAAGCTGGAAGAGGGGGGCGTGCAGGCGGCCGCCAAGACCGCGCAGATCTTCCTCGGCCTGCACGTGCAGTGCACGCAGTGCCACAATCACCCGTTCAACAAGGGGAAGCAGAACCAGTTTTGGGAGTTCAACGCTTTTTTTCGGCAGGCCCGGACGCTGCGGCGGTTCGAGCAGACGATGGACGTCCAGTCGATCGAACTGGTCGACGAGGACTTTCCCGGCGAGGGAGGGGATCCACGGGAGGCCGAGATCTACTACGAGCTCCGCAACGGCCTGAAGCAGGTCGCGTTTCCGGTGTTCGTCGACGGCACGGTGATCTCCAAGAGCGGCTACCTGCCGGCGAAGATGGACGACGGCACTCCGTATGGCGCCCACCGGCGGAGGGAACTCGCCCAGCTCATCAAGGCGAGCCCGCTCATGCCGAAGGTGATCGTCAACCGGATGTGGGCCCACTTTCTGGGCTACGGCTTCACCAAGCCGATCGACGACCTCGGCGAGCACAACGCGCCATCGCACCCGGAGCTGCTCGACGGCCTGGCCGCGAAATTCCGCGAACAGAGTTTCGATCTCAAGGAACTGGCCAGGTGGATCGTGCTCTCGAAGCCCTACTCGCTCTCGAGCCGGACCGGCAGGAGCAACTCGCGGGACGACCCCGCGCTTGGCGAGCCCCCGCGGTTTTCGCGGTTCTACCTGCGGCAGATGCAGGCCGAGCAGCTTTATGAATCGCTGCTCACCGCCACTCAGGCTGACCGCGTCAACGGGGAGAAGGCGGCCAAGAAGAAGGACGCATGGCTCGGGCAATTCATCATCGCCTTCGGCACCGACGAAGGGGACGACGCCACGACCTTCAACGGGTCGATCACGCAGGTGCTGACGATGTTCAACAGCGAGCTGATGAAGGTCGCCACGGGCACCGGCAAGGGCGGCTTCCTCGACCGCGTGGCCGCCAGCAACGGCAAGAACGCCGCCAAGATCGACACGCTCTACCTGGCGGCGCTGGCGCGAAAGCCCTCGAAGAAGGAAATCGCCATGGCCAACCAATTGTGGGCGGCCCGGAATGGAGACGCCATCGGGGCTCTGCAGGACATCTGGTGGGCCGTTTTGAACTCGAACGAATTCATCATCAATCACTAGCCTTTTGGAGGATCCCATGTCGCGTCTCTTCGGTACTCCCTCCGACATGACCAGGAGGCATTTCATGAGCCATCTGGCCGGAGCGGCTGCGCTGGCGGCGCCCGCGACGGCATTCACCAGTTCGATCCTCGCCAACGCCGCCGACCTGAAGAAGCGTCACAAGTCGGCGATCCTGCTCTGGATGGGAGGCGGCCCCAGCACCATGGACATCTGGGACTTGAAGCCCGGCGCGGCGACCGGCGGCCCGTTCAAGCAGGTTTCGACCAGCGCCGACGGCATCGCCATCTGCGAGCACATGCCGCTCATGGCCAAGCAGATGCACCACATGTCGATCGTGCGGTCGATGAGCACCCGCGAGGCCGACCACATGCGCGGCCGCTACTACATGCACACCGGCTACGTGCCCAACCCCAACGTCGAGCACCCGGGTTACGGTTCCGTGATCGCCCACGAACTCGCCGAACTGGCGCCCGACCTCGAGATTCCGCCGTTCGTGTCGGTGGGTGGCGGCAGCGTCGGCCCGGGCTTCCTGGGTATGACGTGGGCGCCCTTCGCGGTCGACTCCAACGGCAACGTGCGGAATCTCGACATGGGCATCGACCCGGCCCGGGTGAACCAGCGGCTGGAGATGCTCGCGACGATCGAGAAAAAATTCATCGGTGAGAAGCGGGGCGGCACCGCGGAGGATCACCAGAAGGTGCTCGAAAAGACGGTCCGCCTGATGACGAGCAAGCAGATGAAGGCCTTCAAGGTGATGGAGGAGCCGAAAGACATCCAGGAGAAGTACGGCACCAGCGGCTTCGGCCGCGGCTGCCTGCTCGCGCGGAGGCTCGTGGAGGCGGGTGTGCCCTTCGTCGAGGTCGATCTCGGCGGCTGGGACATGCACCAGGGCATCTTCCCGACGCTTGCCGACCGGAAGCTGCCGGAACTCGACAAGGCGATGAGCGGCCTGGTAAGCGACCTGGCCGACCGGGGCCTGCTCGACGACACGGCGATCATCTGGATGGGCGAATTCAGTCGCACGCCGAACATCAACGCCGACGCCGGTCGCGACCACTGGGCGCGGAGTTGGAGCGTGGTCGTGGGCGGCGCCGGCTTCAAGCGGGGCGTGGTGGTCGGCGAGACGAGCTCCGACGGCCGGGAGGTCGTCACCGAGCCCTATTCGTCGCAGGACGTGATGGCGAGCGTGCTCAAGTCGCTCGGCATCTCGCTCGAAACGACCTTCACCGCCAAGAACGGGCGGCCGATGAAGATCGCCAACTCCGGCAAGGTCATCAAGGAACTCTTCGCCTGAGCGGATCGATCACGGCCGACCGTGGCACGGGCGGGATCACGCGGCTCTCGGGCACCGTTCGTCCGGTGGCGTGGCTCGTGCTGCCGGTGCTCGTCGAACAATTGCTCGCCCTCTCCGTCGGATTCACCGACAAGTGGCTGGCGGGCAACCTGCTCACCGGCGCCGAATACCTCGCCGCCGTCGGCCTGGTGGCCTACTGCCTGGCGTTTTTGCCGGCGCTCTTCGCCATTCCGGCGGTCGCGGCCACGGCGCTGGTGGCCCGCAGCGTCGGTGCGGCCGATCTTCCGGCCGCGCGGCGGGCGGCGGCGCAATCGCTCCTCATCGGTGGCGGGCTGACGGCCGCCTTGTTGGCCTTGGCGTTCGTCGCCGGCGGCGCCTTCCTCGACGTGCTCGGGCTACCGGCGGAGAGTTCGCGGCACGCGGGGAGGTATCTCGCCATCGTGATGCCGGCCCTGCCCGCGATCATGGTCATTCACGTCGGCGTGGCAATCCTCCGCGGCGCTGGGGATATGGTGGCCGGGCTCGTGTCGATGTCGGTCGTGAACCTCGTCAATGCCGGGGCGAGTTATGCGTTGGCCACCGGCTGGGGCGGCCTGCCGGCCCTCGGCTGGGAGGGGCTCGCCTGGGGAACACTCCTCGGCTACTGCCTCGGCGCATTGTGCGTCGTGGCGTTGCTGGCTCGGCGGATCGGGCCCGGGGTGGCCGACTGGCGGCCCGACGCCGCCTGGCTGCGCCGGATCCTGCACGTGGGCGTGCCCGCGGGGGTCGATGCCGCCGCCAACGCGGCCTGCCATCTCGGCTTTCTCTCGATCGTCAACCGGCTGGGCGACGTCGATGCCGCGGCGCATTCGGTGGCGATCACGATCGAGTCGCTCGCCTACCTGCCCGGAAGCGCCTTCCAAGTGGCGGCCGCCACCCTCGCTGGGCAGTTTCTCGGCGCCGGCGACGAACGCCGGGCCCGAAAAAGTGTCTGGCTCGCCGCCCTCGCCTGCCTCGCCTTCATGTCGGCGGCGGGCGCGGTCTTTCTCTGGCTCTCCGGGCCGCTCGCAGGCTGGTTCGTGGGCGGAGCCGAACGCCAGCCGGAGGTGGCCGACCTCACGGCCCGTCTCGTCCGGATCGTCGCCTTCGCGCAGCCGCCCCTGGCGCTCTTGATGGTGCTCTCGGGCGGCCTGCGCGGGGCTGGAGCCACGCGGGTGCCGCTGCTGGTCAATTTTCTGGGCCTGCTGCTCGTGCGGTTGCCGCTCGCGGTGGGGCTCGCCTGGCCGGGCGTGGCCCTCCCTGCCGGGCTGGGCACGCTGCCGGGACTGGGGCTCGGCGCCGTCGGGGCGTGGTACGCCATGGCGGCCGATCTGACCGTGCGCGGCGCCGCGATGCTCATCTTTTTCTCACGCCGTCATTGGTCGCGCGAGCGGGTATGAATCGCCAGTCCGGCATGGTCTTGACGCCGGTTCACGCTACACTCAAAAACAGTCGCGCCGCGGCGGCGGAGCGGTTTCCCGGAGCGGCCGGACCTTCACGAGGACGATGGATGGCAGTCGATCTCGACGTCGATCATTGGAGCCCGGCGGATGCCGCCGAGCTCTACGAGGTGGCCCGCTGGGGCAACGGGTATTTCTCCGTCGGTCCCAACGGCAACCTCCTCGTGCACCCGGACAAGAGTCCGACGAAGAGCATCGACCTCAAGTCGCTCGTCGACCGGCTGCAGGTCCGCGGCATCGACCTGCCGATCCTGCTGCGGTTCGGCGAGATCCTGCAGCACAGGCTCGGTGAGATCCACGGCGTCTTCGCGACGGCGATGAAGGAGAACGGCTACCGTGGCGATTACTGCTGCGTCTACCCGGTGAAGGTCAACCAGCAGCGGCAGGTGGTCGAGGAGGTGCTGCAGTTCGGCAAGCCATACCGCTTCGGGCTCGAGGCGGGCAGCAAGCCGGAGCTTCTCGCCGTGATCGCGCTGGCCGACAACGACACGCCGATCATCTGCAACGGCTTCAAGGACGCCGAGTTCATCGAGACCGCGATGCTCGCGCAGAAGATCGGCCGGCACGTGATCCCGGTGGTGGAGCGGTTTTCGGAGCTGCACCTGGTCCTCGAATATGCCGAGAAGCTTGGTGTGCGGCCGCGGATCGGCATGCGGGTGAAGCTCGCCACCCGCGGCAGCGGCCGCTGGCAGGCCTCGGGTGGCTTCCGCAGCAAGTTCGGCCTCACGGCCAGCGAACTGATCAAGGGGCTCGACCTGCTGGCGTCGAAGGGAATGGAGGACTGCCTGCAGCTGCTCCACTTCCACCAGGGCAGCCAGATCACCAACATCCGCCACATCAAGGCGGCGCTCAACGAGGCCTCGCGGATGTACACGGAGCTCGTGAAGCGGGGCGCGGGCCTGCGGTATCTCGACGTCGGCGGCGGTCTGGGGGTCGATTACGACGGCTCGCAGACCAACTTCGAGTCGAGCGTCAACTACAGCCTGCAGGAATATGCCAACGACGTGGTCTACCACGTGCAGAATGCGTGCGACGAGGCGGGCGTGCCGCATCCCACGATCATCTCCGAGAGCGGCCGGGCGGTGGTGGCCTACCACAGCATGCTGATCTTCGGCGTGTTGGGCGTGTCGGAGCAGGGGGGCAACGGCGAACTGCGGGAGCCATCGCCGGAGGCCGAGCAGCCGCTGCACGACCTCTTCGAGTCGTACCAAAACATCAACGTGCGCAACCTGCTCGAGAGCTACCACGACGCCCAGCAGTCGCTCGACACGGCGATGAGCCTCTTTGCCAGCGGCTACCTGCCGCTCGACCAGCGGTCGGCCGTGGAAAACCTCTACTGGTCGATCTGCCGGAAGATCCACAAGTTTGCCAAGCAGATGGACTACATGCCCGAAGAGCTGGAGGGACTCGAGGCGTCGCTCTCCGACACCTACTTCTGCAACTTTTCGCTCTTCCAGTCGATCCCCGACAGCTGGGCGATCAAGCAACTCTTTCCCGTGATGCCGATCCACCGGCTCAACGAGCGGCCGTCGCGGGCGGCCGTGCTCGGCGACGTCACCTGTGATTCCGACGGCAAGATCGACCAGTTCATCGACCGCCGCGACGTGAAGCGCACGCTCCCGCTCCACTGCTGGCAGCACGAGCCCTACTACCTCGGCGCCTTCTTGATCGGCGCCTACCAGGAGATCCTCGGCGACCTCCACAACCTCTTCGGCGACACCAATGCCGTGCACGTGAGCACCGACGCCAAGGGGGACGTGGTGCTCGACGCGGTCATCAAGGGCGACACCGTCCGCGAGGTGCTCGACTACGTGGAGTTCGACCCGAACCAGCTCGTGCAGAAGCTCCGCGAGTCGATCGAGCAGGCGGTCCGCGAGGGCCGGATCTGCGACCAACAGGCCGGTCAGTTCCTCCGCTTCTACGAGGAGGGCCTCGGCGGCTATACGTATTTGGAGGAACCTTCGCAGCGGTGAGGCCGTGCCTCATGTGGGACAGGCTTCAGCCTGTCATGGCTCGGCTCGCCCAACCCGGCTCGGGGCTGCCCACGCCCCGAGAGCCGGACACTCGCTACGGGCATCCTGCCCTCCGCTCGCTCGGAGGTGACTACGCTCCGGCATCCATGCCTGCGCTTGTCACCTACGCCGGCTCCTGGGGCATGGGCAGCCCCTCACCTCCCGTACTCGTAGGCGTCGGCACATCACCTTATGCAACTGATACGAATCGGCGCCGCGGCGCTGAATCAGACGCCGCTCGACTGGGATGGCAACCGCGACCGGATTCTGGCCGCGATCGCCGCGGCGCGTGCGGAGGGCGTGTCGATCCTCTGCCTGCCGGAATTGTGCATCACCGGCTATGGCTGCGAAGACGCCTTTCTCGCGCCGGGCGTCCAGAAGACCGCCTGGAGCGTGCTCGAGGAGATCGAGCCGCACTCGCGGGGGATGATCGTGGCGGTCGGGCTGCCCGTGCGGTTCGAGAGCGGCCTCTACGACGCCGCGGCGCTGCTCGTCGATGGTCGCATCGCCGGCATCGTCTGCAAGCAGCACCTCGCCGGTGAGGGGATCCACTACGAGCCGCGCTGGTTTCGCGCCTGGCCGCGCGGCCGCCGTGCGACGCTCCCCCTCGGCGGCCGCAGCATCCCGATCGGCGACCTGCGGTTCGATTGCGGCGGCGTGCGGATCGGTTTCGAGATCTGCGAGGACGCATGGGTGGCCGACCGTCCCGGCGCGGCGCTTGCCGCCCGCGGCGTCGACATCCTGCTCAATCCGTCGGCAAGCCACTTCGCCTTCGCGAAGGACGAGGTGCGTCGCCGGTTCGTGCTTGAGGGCTCTCGCGCTTTCGGGGCGACGTATGTCTATGCCAACCTGCTCGGCAACGAGGCGGGACGGGCGATCTACGATGGCGGCACGCTGATCGCCTCAGCGGGGGCGATGGTGGCCGAGGGGAGGCGGTTCGCGTTCACCGACGCCGTCTGCACGCCGGCGATCGTTGATCTCGACGCGACCCGGCTGGCACAGGGGCGGCTGGCGCTCGAGCCGGCGGCGCAGGTGGATGACGAGTGCGTGACCGTCGGCTTCGCCCCGCCTTCGATCGCGTTTGGCGGCGCGAAGCCGGACGCGGGCGGCCGCGACGCCTGGGAGCGGGGCGCGCACGTCAAGGAGGAGGAGTTTTGCCGCGCGGTCGCGCTCGGGCTCTTCGACTACCAGCGGAAGAGCCGCTCGCGCGGGTTCGTCGTCTCGGCCAGCGGCGGGGCCGATTCGTCGGCCGTGGCCTGCCTCGTGGCGATCGCGGTGCGGCTCGCTGGCCGCGAGATGCCCGTCGCCGACGTGGCGCGGCGGCTCGGCCTGTCGGCGGAGAGCATGACTGCAGGCTCCGAGGACGCCGAGCGCGGCCTCGTGCGCCGCGTGCTCACCTGCGTCTATCAGTCGACCGCCAACTCCGGCGAAGTCACGCGGCGGGCGGCCCGGGAGCTTGCGGAAGCCCTCGGCGCGGAGTTTCACGAGTTCGACGTCGACTCGATCGTCCATCGCTACACCGAGATCGTGTCGGCGGCGGTGGGGCGGCCGATCGAATGGGACCGCGACGACGTGGCGCTCCAAAACATCCAGGCCCGCGTCCGCGCCCCTGGCGTGTGGATGCTCGCCAACATCAAGGGAGCCCTGCTCGTCTCGACGAGCAACCGCTCCGAGGCGGCGGTGGGCTATGCGACGATGGACGGCGACACCTCCGGGGGCATCGCGCCGATCGCCGGCATCGACAAGGCCTACCTCCGCCGCTGGCTGGTCTGGCTCGAGCGGACGGGGCCCGAGGGGCTGGGGCCGATTCCCGCGCTCGCTGCCGTCAACGTGCAGGCGCCGACGGCCGAACTGCGGCCGGGCGCCGCCGGCCAGACCGACGAGGGAGACCTCATGCCCTACGACGTGCTCGACCGCATCGAGCGGTTTGCGATCCGCGACAAGCAGACGCCGCTCGAGGCCTGGCAGCGGCTCACGGTCGACTTCCCGCAGCACGAGCCCCGGCAGCTTGCCCTCTGGACGGAGCGGTTCTTCACGCTCTGGAGCCGCAACCAGTGGAAGCGGGAACGCTACGCGCCCTCGTTCCATCTCGACGACGAGAATCTCGATCCGAAGACCTGGTGCCGGTTTCCGATTCTCTCTGGCGGCTTCGCCCGCGAACTCGCCGCTCTCCGCGCCGCCGCCGGTTTTCCGCGATAAATCGACCTCGCCCGGGTGGCCCACGATTGCTACAGTCCCTCCCCACCTTCCCGGAGCCCCCAAGAGTACCAGCCGTGCCAGCCATCAGCCGCTGCCAGAGCCGTGTGATTGCCCTCTGTGTCGCCGTCGCCCTGGCCGCGATGGCAGCGCCCGCGCTCGCGCAGCAGCAGTTGCCACCTCAGCAGCCGGGCCCGCCGCCGGCACCGCCGCAACCGCAACCGCTCTCGCCGGAGCAGCAGGCCGCGCTCGAACGGCTGCTCGTCGCCTGGGAGGCCCGCAATGCGGCCGTCACCACCTGGTCGTGCAGCTTCTACAAGTGGGAATACAACGCGTGGAGCCCGGCCGATGCGGGCGGCGAGCGGCTGGCGTTCTCCGAGAGCTCCGGCGAGATCAAATACGCCGCCCCCGACAAGGGCATGTTTCGCGTCAAGGACTCGAAGCAGTGGAACGGCGAGACGCGGCGGTATGAACCGCGGGTGGGCGAGGCCGGCGAGCATTGGGTGTGCAACGGCGCGAGCATCTACGAATTCCGCCACGCCGAGCGACAACTCCGCGAGACGCGGCTCCCGCCCGAGATGCGGGGCAAGGCGATCAGCGATGGCCCGCTCCCCTTCGTCTTCGGCGCCAAGGCCGACACGCTCAAGAAGCGCTACTCGATGCGGATCGTCACGCCGCCGGGCGTGACCGACCAGATCTGGCTCGAGGCGTCTCCCCGCATGCAGGCCGACGCCGCCAATTTCTCGAAGGTCGAGCTCATCCTGCAGGCGCGGGATCTCATGCCCTTCGCGATGCAGATCTACAAGCCGGGCGGCCAGGACCGCGACGTCTACCAGTTCGATCCACGCACGAGCCTCATCGACAAGGGGCTCGACATGATCCGCGACTTCTCCAAGCCGGTGACGCCGCTGGGCTACACGTTCATCCTCGAAGATGGGCAGGGGGGGCAGGCCCAACCGCAGCCCCGGCAGCCGGCCGCCCCGGCGGCGCTGCCGCGTGCCGGCTGACGGCGGCACGCGACCGCCTCGCCCGCTATACTCGCCGCTTTCCAGGCTCGAGACCGAGGAACGCATGCCGCTCGCCGATCCCAACCATCCCTTGGCCCAACTGCTCGATCGCGACAGCCGGTACAAGCTCGACGCCTACCTGTTCGTGCTCGAAGCCCTGCAGTTCGCGCAGGATACGCTCGGCATGGGGGAGGAGCCGCCGACGGAGGATCTGGAGGCGACGGCGGCCGTCGATCCGGCCCCGAAGCCGCGGGCACGCCCGGGCCGGCCGCGGCGGCGGCAGGCCGAGCGGCATCTCACCGGACAGCAGCTCTGCCAGGCGGCCCGGCAGTATGCCCTCCAGCAATACGGCTACCTGGCCCGCACGGTGCTCGGCACGTGGGGCGTCCGCAGCACCGCCGACCTCGGCGAGATCGTGTTCAACATGATCGAGAGCGGTCAGATGCGAAAGACCCGCAAGGACAAGCGGGAAGACTTCCACGACGTCTACGAATTCGACGACGCGTTCACCCGCGACCTCTCCTTCGTCGTTCCCGACAACATCTGACGCATGGCCGCTCCCGCCGACCGGATCTTCTTCGTCGCGATGCTCGTGATCGAGGCGGCGTGGCTCGGGTTTCTCGTCTGGCTGGCGGCTGGACGGTGAAGCAGACCGCTTCCGACAAAGTAGACCGCTTGCTCCGCAAGCGGATCCAGATCCGCTTGCGGAGCAAGCGGCCTCCTTTTGACAGGCTGAAGCCTGTCCTACTGGCGCAATCGCCGTGTTGAACGGGTGTGCGTTAGACTCTTGCTGATGAACACGCTGCTCGACACGCTGCCGCTGTG
>JBIIOK010000013.1:0-35601 GCA_044336985.1 Pirellulales bacterium
CGCGGGCCTGGCTCCCCGAGGCGGCATGCGACTGCTTGACCGACACGGCCCGGCCGTGCTCAGCCTGATACTTCTTCGCGAAGGCGTCGTTGATCTCGCGGTAGAGTTCGCGGGTGGGGTCGTAGGAGACATTCAACAGCGTGATGGGCGCGTTGTCAGCCGCGCGGGCTGCGCCGGCGATCGCGCCGGCAACGAGCAGGGCCGTGAACGTGTATCGAACAAGCGTGCGGAGCATGTGGATCTCGTGTCTCGCGGTGAACCGAACCTCAGACACCGACTCGCCGTAGAAGCAACGGCCGTGCCAACGTCCCGAAGTCGCCGAGGAACAGCCGAAAAAGACCCGCAGACTGCCAAGACCGCCGAAATGCCGTACAAAAACACAGTGCCGTTATATTTGACGGATATAAATCCGTTAAATATGATCGCACTCCGTGTTATGAGATGGTTTTTTTATGCGGAGCGAAATGGTTGTGTCTGCCACTCGCGATCTTCTGTCCGAAGTCTGGCGCGAGGCCTGCCGCCACATTGAAATCGCGGAGTCGGCCTCCGCGATCGCGAAGGCGGTTGCCGACCACCTGCCGCTCCATTCGCTCTTGGTGCTGCGGATCGATGCCGATGGAAAGTCGCTCGAGACGCTGGCAGTCGGAGCGCCGCAGCGATCAATCGCCCCGCGAACTCCCACGGTTACGTTGGCCCCCGCGGCGTGGCGCCGTCTCAATGCGTGGCTGCGAACCGGCGAGGTCATCGGCCCCGGCAGCGATCAGGGGGAAGGCTGGCTGACGGCGATCCTGCCGGAGGGCTTCTCGGCACACGCGCTGGCCGGCCCGCTGCGATCGGAAGGCGGCCCGGGCGGAATTCTTGTTCTCCTGGCCAAGCCCGGCAAAGACTTTACGGCCGTCGACCACCGGACGATGGAGCGGCTTCTCGAGCCGTTTGCGGTCGCCCTCGAAAACGACACCCGACTCCACGAACTCCGCTCGCTCCGCGAAGCCGCGGAAGCCGACCGCGAGACACTGCTCACGAGGCTCGGCCGTCAGGATGTCAACGAGGATGTCGTCGGCGCCCGCACCGGCCTGCGGCACGTGATGGAACGTGTCGAGCTGGTTGGCCAGTCCGATGTGCCGGTGCTCATCCTGGGCGAGACCGGCACCGGCAAGGAGGTCGTATCGCGGGCGATCCACACGCGATCGAAGCGGGCCGACGGGCCCTTCATCCGTGTGAATTGCGGCGCCATCCCGTCGGAGTTGATCGATTCACAGTTGTTTGGCCACGAGAAGGGCAGCTTCACCGGCGCCTCTGCACAGCATCAGGGATGGTTCGAGCGGGCCGATCGGGGCACGCTGTTCCTCGACGAAATCGGCGAATTGCCGCTGGCCGCACAGGTCCGCCTTCTGCGGGTGCTGCAGGATCATCAGATCGAGCGGGTGGGGGGCAAGTCGCCGGTGCGGGTCGACGTGCGAATCGTCGCGGCGACCCACCGCGACTTGGCTGCGATGGTGAAGGAGAGAACTTTTCGCGAGGATCTCTGGTATCGGATCAACGTCTTCCCCATCCTCCTGCCCACGCTCCGCGAGCGGCTTGAAGATATTCCGGCGCTCGTGCGGCATTTCGCCCACCGGGCAGCCACGCGATTCGGCCTGCCCGTCGTCGAGCCGAGCGATGGAGACCTGCGGCTCCTCACCGGTTACCACTGGCCGGGCAACATCCGCGAGTTCGGTGCAGTCATCGACCGCGCGGTGATCTTGGGCGGCGGCAGAAAGCTCGACGTGGCCACGGCGCTCGGCCTCGGCCGGCAGCCGGCACCGGTGCCGATGCCCAACGCAGACGCAACGATGTATGAGGTGATTCCCGAGACGATCCCGCTGGAGCCTCCGGCGGAGGCCCCGGCTGCAGGCGAGATCATCCCGCTCACGGCGGCGATGCGGCAGCACATCGAACGCGCGTTGGCGGCCACACGCGGCCGGATCGAGGGGCGTCGCGGCGCCGCCACCCTGCTCCAGATCAACCCGCACACGCTCCGCGCCCGGATGCGAAAGCTCGGCATTTCCCCCGACGCCTTCCGCGACTGATGATCGTCCCTGACGAAAAATCATCCGGCGCCGCTTCCCAAAGAGCGGGAGTCTCGCTAAAGTGCGCAAACTTTGCGTGCATTGATGCGGGCATTCCGCACTGATGCAATCGTCAATAAATCGTTTTCGCGTAGCTGACCGGACCTCTAGGAGGCGCGCTTGCTCAATCGTGAGCAGGAGGCCTTCATGCCGGTCTATGCAGACAATGTCGACGCGATCGGGCGGACGCCGCTCATCAGGATCAATCGCCTCACGCAGGGGCTCGATGTCCGCGTGCTCGCGAAGATCGAAGGCCGCAATCCCGCCTACAGCGTGAAGTGCCGCATCGGCGCAGCGATGATCTGGGATGCCGAGCGCTCCGGTCGGCTCAAGCCCGGACAGCACGTCATCGAGCCCACGAGCGGCAACACCGGAATCGCGCTGGCTTTCGTCTGCGCCGCCAAGGGCTATCCGCTCACGCTCCTGATGCCGGAGTCGATGTCGATCGAGCGGCGGCAATTGCTCAAGGGCCTCGGCGCGAATCTCGTGCTCACGCCAGCCACCGAAGGCATGCGGGGCGCCGTCGCGCGGGCCGAGGAGATGGCGCAAGACCCGCAGTATTTCATGCCACAGCAGTTCAAGAATCCCGCCAATCCCGAAATCCATTTCAAGACGACGGGCCCCGAGATCTGGAACGACACCGAGGGCAAGGTCGACGTCTTCGTGGCGGGTGTCGGCACGGGCGGCACGATCACGGGCGTGTCGCGGTTCTTCAAGCAGGCCCAGGGTCAGAAACTCCACACCGTGGCCGTGGAGCCGGAGGCGAGCCCCGTGCTCTCCGGCGGCAAGCCCGGCCCGCACAAGATCCAGGGCATCGGCGCGGGCTTCGTGCCCGACGTCGTCGACCGCTCGCTCATCGACGAGATCCTCACCGTCAGCAATGAGGAAGCCTTCGCGGTCGCCCGCCGGCTCGCCAAGGAGGAAGGCATCCTCTGCGGCATCAGCTGCGGCGCCGCCATGCACGCCGCCCTGCGGGTCGCCGCCCGCCCCGAGTCGGCAGGCAAGACGATCGTGGTCGTGCTCCCCGACTCCGGCGAGCGCTACCTCTCCACCGGCCTCTACGAATCCTGAATCGAACACTGGAGACCCCTCGATGAGCGATAGCCTTCTGCAGCGCAGCGTGACGACGGCGGTGGCCCGCAACCTGGCCACGACGTCGAAGACTCGTCCGATGATGATGTCGATCACGCCTCGGCATCTGCTCCACCTGCTGCCATGGGTGCAGGTGGAGGGGGGCACCTACCGCGTCAATCGCACGAAGGTGGAGCTCTCGAAGGCCGAGCGGATCGAGATCGGCTCGGCCGCGGAGGGCCTGTCCTTCGTGCCGAGCGCCCTGCGGAGCGTGCCGCTCTTTGCCAAGCTGCCCGACGACGTGCTCGACCGGATGCAGCCGCGATTCCGCACGGAGGAGGTTCCCCTCGGCAGCGACCTGATCATCGAGGGGCAGGATCGGAGCACGTTCTTCGTGATCGCGCAGGGGCAGGTGGAGATCCTCTCCAAGGGGGCCCACGGCCGCGACCTGCGTGCCGCGCTCCTCACGGAGGGGGAGTTCTTCGGCGAGGTGGATCTCGTCAGCGACCGGCCGAGCGACATCACCGTCCGCACGATCACGCCCTGCGTGCTCCTCACGCTCTCGCGCCGCGACCTCGACGCCGTGCTCGACGACCTGCCGAACCTGCGGGGCGATTTCCAGAAGGCGATCGACGAGCACCTCGAGCTGCGGAGCACGGTCAACCGCTACGGCGAGCGCAACATCGATCTCGTGAGCGGCTTCGCCGAGAACGTTGAGATTCCCGAGACGTTCGTCGACTACGCCGCCAATCCGCGGGAGTATTCGCTCTCCGCGATCCAGACGGTCGTGCGGGTGCACACGCGGGTGTCGGATCTCTACAACGGCCCCTACGACCAGCTCGAGGAGCAGATCCGGCTCACGATCGAGGGGATCAAGGAGCGGCAGGAGTGGGACCTGATCAACAGCCAGCGGTTCGGCCTCGTCCATTCGGTCGATCCGGCGATGCGGATCAGCACGAGGTATGGCGCGCCCACGCCCGACGACCTCGACGAGCTATTGTCGCTCGTCTGGAAGAAGCCGGCGTTCTTTCTCGCTCATCCGAAGGCGATCGCCGCCTTCGAGCGGGAGTGCACGCGGCGCGGCGTGCCACCGGTGACGACGATGCTGCACGGAACGCCCGTGATCATGTGGCGCGGGGTGCCGCTTGTCCCCTGCGACAAGCTCGAGGTGAAGAGCCGCTCCGGCTACAGCCAGTCGTTCGGCACGACGAGCATCCTGCTTTTGCGGGTGGGCGAGGCTGATCAGGGAGTGGTCGGCCTCCACCAGATGGGCATCCCGGGCGAGATCATGCCGAGCCTCTCGGCGCGGCTGATGGGCCTCGACAGCCTGGGCGTGGCGTCCTACCTGCTCACCAACTACTTCTCGCTCGCCGTGCTCACCGACGACGCTCTCGGCGTCCTCGAGAATGTCGAGGTGGGCTACTACCACGACTACCGCTCCGACGGGCGGACGGCATTCGGCGAAGGATCGGGCATCTGATGCACGGCATCGAAGAGATCGCTGGCGCCGCCCGGCGGCTCATTGACGACGCCCTCGGCGCCGCCGGCGGCGCTGGCGCCGCGACGCCCCCCGACGTTCCGCGGCCAGCCGACGCCGAGCGGGGCATGGCGGCTGCTCCCGTGGCCCCGACGAACCACGGCGTGTCACTCCCCCCGGCCGCCCCGGCCGCCGACATGACGGGCGTGAGGGCGTTCGTCAGCCGAATCCGCGGCCTCGATCACCTGCAGCTGCCGCCGGTGCGATTGGGTGGGTTGCCGGCAGTGGCGTCTGCCGAGGCGGCGCCGCCCGCCTTCTTCGACGTGGATGCGGTGAGACGTGACTTTCCCATCCTCCGCGAGCGGGTGCACGGCAAGCCATTGGCCTGGTTCGACAACGCGGCCACCACGCAGAAGCCGCAGGTGGTGACCGATGCGATCGCGCATTTCTACGCCCACGACAACTCCAACATCCACCGCGGCGCCCATACGCTCGCCGCCCGCGCGACCGACGCCTATGAACACGCCCGTCAGACGGTGGCGACCTTTCTCGGCGCGAATGGCCCCGACGAGATCATCTTTGTTCGCGGCTGCACCGAAGGAATCAATCTTGTCGCCAACGTGCTCGCGCCGGGGCTTTCCCACGGCGACGAGATCCTGCTCACGGAGCTCGAGCACCATGCCAACATCGTGCCCTGGCAGATGGTGGCCGAGCGAACGGGCGCCGTGATCCGCGTCGCGCCGATCAACGACCGCGGCGAGGTGATCCTCGAGGCCTACGAAAAGCTGCTCTCTCCCCGCACGAAGATCGTGTCGCTCTCCCACGCCTCGAATAGCCTCGGCTCGATCCTGCCCGCCGAGCTCATGACGGCGATGGCGAAGGCCCGCGGCGCCCGCGTGCTCGTGGACGGTGCCCAGAGCGTGTCGCACTTCCCCGTCGACGTGCGGCGGATCGGCTGCGATTTCTACGTGTTCTCAGGCCACAAGATCTTCGGACCGACGGGCATCGGCGCCATCTTCATGACGAAGGAGGCGCAAGGGGCACTGCCGCCCTGGCAAGGCGGGGGCAACATGATCAAGGACGTGACCTTCGACCACACAACCTATGCCGAGCCGCCGGCCAAGTTCGAGGCCGGCACGCCCAACATCGCCGACGCGATCGGCCTCGCCGCCGCGCTCGATTACGTCACCCGTCTCGGCCGCGAAAGAATCGCGGCCTACGAGCACGAGCTTTTGCATTACGCCACGGGCAGGCTCACAGCGATCGATGGGCTCCGGCTCATCGGCACGGCTCACGAGAAGGTGGGCGTGCTCTCGTTCGTGATCCCGGGCCTCGACCCGATCGAGATCGGCAAGGCGCTCGACCGCGAGGGGATCGCGGTGCGGGCCGGCCACCACTGCGCCCAGCCTTCGCTCAGGCATTTTGGCGTCGAGGCCACCGTGCGGCCGTCGCTCGCCCTCTACAACACTCGATCCGAGATCGACCGGCTCGCCGATGCCGTGGCCCGGCTCGTCCGCTCGCCGCGGCACCGCTACGACCGGTCGGAATCGCTGCTGCCGCCCGTCAGGTAGCTGGCGTAGTAGAGCAGCGTGAGCACGCTCTGGAGCGTCGCGGCCACGTAGGTCCAGGCAGCCGCATTGAGCACGCTGTTGACGGCCGGCATCTCGTTTTGCGGCACGATGCCGAGGCTCACGAGCTGGGCCTTCGCCCGGTTGCTGGCGTCGATCTCCACCGGCAGGTTCACGAGCTGGAAAAACACAGTGCCGGCGAAGAGCGCGATGCCCGCCCATGCCAGGGCCGGAAACTGCATCATCAGGCCGATGACAAACAGGGTGAGCCCGAAGCCGCTGCCGATGTTGGCGATGTTCACGGCCGCATTGCGGACGGTCATGAGCGAGAAGCTCTGCGCATCCTGCAGCGCGTGGCCCGCCTCGTGCGCGGCGATGCCCACGGCCGCGAGCGACCGGCTGCCGTAGACGGCCTCGGAAAGCCGCAGCACCTTCTTCTGCGGATCGTAGTGGTCGTTGAGCTTGCCGGGGATCGCCTCGATCTCGATGTCGGTGGCGCCGGCCGAGTCGAGGATGTGCCGCGCGGCCGCGCCGCCAGTCAGCGGCGCCGGCTCCTTGGAAGCGGCGGTAAAAGCTGAATGAACCCGCCACTGGGCCCACATGGCCAAAAGAATGGCTGGAGCAACGGCCAGCATGTAACCGGGGTCGATCAGGATCGGCATCGTTTTCTGAAAAACTCCTTTGAGGAAATCGAGACTATTCTAGCAGTGGCCCGCCCCCCGGGCCCCGCTCCCCCGCCCCCTGCCCGTCATCCAACACCCTTCAACCCGACATGCCCATCTACGAAGCCGCCGCCGGAAAGGTTCGCCTCGTCGCAATGCTCTTTTGTTTGGCGGCGTCCGCAGGCTGGGCCGCCGCCGCGGAAACTCCCGACCTCTGCGAGCGGATCGACCGGGTCCTCGCGCATGCCCGTGACAGTCGGCGGCTCGATGCGGGCGTGCACGGCGCCTGGCAGGTGGTCCACGGCATCCTCGCCTTCGGCCCCGAGTTTCCGCTGGCCGTCGATGGCGAGACAGTGCCCGCGCTCGATCACCTGCTTGGCGGCGGCTCGATCACCGGCTGGCGGCTGCGGCCCGGCGACCACGGCGTGATCGCCGTCGTCGAGGAGGGGAGCACGACCGGCCAGGGGCATCCCGACCAATGGCTCGGCTACCTCTCGCAGTGTGGCACGGCCGGCATCCCGATCGAAACGAAGCTCCGCGTGGCCGGCCGCGACTTCACCGTGAAGGATCTGCTCACCCAGGCGCAGGCCGACATCCGCCCCGGCCAGGAGGCCACGTGGACGCTCATGGCGCTGGCCACCTACCTGCCCCCCGACGCGGCGTGGAAGTCGCGCGACGGCGCGAAGTGGACGACCGAGCGGGTGGTGAATATGGAGGCGGAGAACGATCTCTCCGCAAGCGCCTGCGGCGGGGCCCATCGGCTCTATGCGCTCGTGCTTGCGCTCAGGAAACACATGGCCGCGACCGGCACGCCGCGCGAGCGACTCTCCGGCGGCTGGGCGGTCGCGGCCGACGTGATCGACGACGCCGTGGAGCGGGCCCGCGAGTTTCAGCAGGCCGACGGCAGCTTCTCGATCCACTCCTTCGACCGCCCCGGCACGTCGGCCGACGTGTTCGCAAAACTGAGCGCCACCGGGCACGTCTTCGAGGTGGTCGTGGCGGCCCTCGACGACCAGCGGCTCGCCGAACCCTGGGTGACGCGGGCGGCCGACCGGCTCGTCGAATTGCTCGAACAGACCGGCGATATCGACCTGGAATGTGGCGGTCTTTACCACGCTACCCATGGGCTCTTGCTTTACCGGCAGCGGGTGTGCCAAAACCCTTCATTATCTGCTCCGCGTCGCTGAGTCCGGTTTTTGTGCACGGCCTGATTTTCTTCTACATCCACAAGTTTGCCGACGAGGCCTCCAGGGGCACCACGTCATGGGATGCCTTGCGGTCGTCGGTCGCCACGAGCGCGAAAAAATATCTGCCGTCCGGTGTCTATCCCGATGTCGATGCCGTCCACCTGTTCCAGTCGATCGCTCAGTCGGCCGGCCGCCCGCTGCCAAAGATCCTCGAACAGTTTGGTGAGTTTCTCGCGCCCCACCTGGTGAAGGTCGCCGGAACCCACATTCATCCGTCGTGGCGCACGCTCGACCTGATCGAGCACACCGAATCGATCATCCACGACATGATCCGCTCCACAAACCCCGGCGCTGCACCACCGGTGCTCGAGTCGGTCAGGCAGTCGCCCAACGAACTGCACCTCGTCTATTCCTCCGCCCGCCGGCTCTGCCCGCTTGCCATCGGCATGATGCAGGGCATCGCGAAGCACTATGGCGATGAGATCACGATCGAGGAGCCGTCGTGCATGCTCCGCGGCGATCCGTTCTGCTCGTTCGTGGTGCAGAGCCAAGGGCACGATACCCACACCGCGCGGTCGCCGATGTCGGACACGATCCAGTTCGTCCAGCCCGACGACGCCGTGATGCCGACGCTCGCAGGACCGCCGCTTCCGTCGGAGCCCGATCCTCGGCTGATGGCCCCGGATGAATCGATGCCGGCCACGATCGGCGGCTACACGATCCTGAAGGTCATCGGCCAGGGGGGCATGGGCAGGGTCTATCTCGCCCGCGACGAACGGCTCGACCGCGATGTCGCGATCAAGGTGCTGCATGCCACGAGGGCGGGTGATCGGGCCGCTCGGATGCGGTTTCTGCGGGAGGGTCGGGCCGCCGCGGCGGTCGAGCACCCCCACGTGATGACGATCCATCAGGTGGGAGAACAAGACGACCTGCCGTTCATCGTCATGCAGCGGCTCGAAGGCCGCACGCTCACGCAATACCACGAGAGCATCGGCAGACTCGCGCTCCCGGAGGTGCTGCGGATCGGCCGCGAAGCGGCCGAGGGGCTCGCCGCCGCCCACCGGCTGGGGCTCGTGCACCGCGACATCAAGCCCGACAACGTCTTCCTCGCCGGCCCCGCGCGTCAGGTGAAGATCATCGATTTCGGGCTCGCCCGCGATGCCGCCGAGGATGGGGCGAGGCTCACGGTGGACGGCGCCGTGGTGGGCACGCCCGCCTACATGTCGCCCGAGCGGATCAGCGAACAGGAGATTGACGCCCGCGGCGACGTCTTCGGGCTGGGCGTGATTCTCTACGAACTGCTCTCGAACCGGCTCCCGTTCGAGGGCAAGTCGTTGGTGTCGGTGCTGACGTCGATCTCCCGCGGCATGCCCCCCAGGCTCCACGATATCGCCCCTGACATGCCCGACGCGGTCTGTAACCTCGTCATGCGGATGATCGCGCACGACAAGAACAGCCGTCCCAAGAGCGCCGCCGACGTGGCCGACGAACTGGCCGCCCTGGAGCGGTCCCAAAAGTAGGACAGGCTTCAGCCTGTCATGAGCGACAGGCTGAAGCCTATGAAGATCGACAGGCTGAAGCCTATCCTACTCACCGCGCCACCAGCAGCGAGTGAACCGCGTCCACGAGCACGCGCATGTCGCCATGCCAGTCGATCGTGGTGCTCGCCTGCGTCGTGAGGTTCTTGAACTGTGCCGTGCCGGCGGCGAATTCGTCGCTGCCGATCACGAGCGCCGCCGGAAAGCCACGTTTGGCAGCGAGCTTCAGCTGCTGCCCCACCCGCTTCGCCTCCGGAAAAAACTCGACGGCCATTCCGGCCTGCCTCAGCGCCGCTGCGATCCGCAGGTAGTCGGCGAGATGGGCCTCGTCGAAATGGACGAGAAACACCTCCGCCGGCGTCTCCACCAGTTCGAGCCGGCCGAGCTCCTCGAGGCCCGCGAGCAGCCGGTCGATCCCGAGCGAGGCCCCGACGCCCGGCAGCGATTGCTTCGTGTAGAGGCCGGCCAGGTTGTCGTAGCGGCCGCCCGAGCAGATGCTCCCGAGCGACGGCAGGTCGTCGAGAAAACTCTCGAGCACGATACCGGTGTAGTAGTCGAGCCCGCGGGCGATCGAGGGATCGATGACGACGCGTCCCTCGGCCACGCCCGCCTGCGCGACGCCGGCGAGCAGCTGCCGCAGCGCCGCGACACCGGCCCGACCCGCTTCGGAATCGCCCACGATCCGCTCGAGGCCCGCGAGCACCTCGGCTGGCGAACCTGCCAGTTGCGCCAGCGACAGGAGCTGCGCGGCGGCCTCCGGCGCCACGCCGTGCGCCTCGAGCTCCGCCCGCACCGCGTCGGGCGTCGCCTTGCCGAGCTTGTCGAGCGACCGCAAAACGTCGGTGGAACGGCCGGCGAGGCCGAGCGCCGTGAGCACGCCGGCGAGCACGCGGCGGTCGTTGACGCGGATCGTAAACCGCTCGATGCCGATCGCGCGGAGCAGGTCGTGCACGACGAGCACCATCTCCAGGTCGGCCACGGGGCTCGTCGTGCCGATCGTGTCGAAATCGCACTGCATGAACTCGCGATACCGGCCGCGCTGCGTGTTTTCGCCGCGCCAGACCGTCGCCATGTGGTAGCGCTTGAAGGGCGTGCCGAGCATGGCGATGTGCTGGGCGCAGAACCGCGCGAAGGGCACCGTCAGGTCGAACCGCATTCCCACGTCGCGGCCGCCGTGGTCGGTGAAGCGGTAGAGCTGCTTGTCGGTCTCCTCGCTCCCCTTCCCTGTGAGGATCTCGAGGTATTCAAGCGCCGGTGTGTCGATCGGCGCGAAGCCGTAGGAGCGGTAGACGCGGCGGGCGGTGTCGAGGATTTTCTCTCGGGCGAGCGCCTGCGCCGGCAGGTGGTCGCGGAAGCCCTTGAGCGTGCGCGGTTCGATCATGAGACGATTGGCAGGAGCGCCGGCTTCGGGCCACGGATCGACTTGGTGCGGTTCTTCTTTTTGCGGCCGTCGCCGACGTTCTCGCCGCCGGGGCCGAGGACGGCGTCCATGTATTCCTCCACCTGCTCGGCGGTCTCGAAATACTGGTCGTAGACCCAGTCGTCCTCGTATTCGCAGTCCTTCGTCGTGTAGTCGCGGCAGATCTGCGGCCGTGTCTCGTAGATGCCGCAGCGGTTGTCGTCCTGCAGGTGCTTGCAGACGGTGTGGACGCAGACATACCAATCGCCGTCTTCGGTGAAGACGGTGGCATGGTCGTGGACCAGAAACCAGCGGATGTACTCGAACTCCTCGCGAGTGGTCGGCGTCTCGAGCGGCAGGGCGAAGTAGCGGCAGCACTTCGCCGTGCAGTATTCGCAGAGCACCTTGTCTTTCGGCACGTCGTCACGCTTCGGCTTCTTGGGCAGCGGCGGGAACGTGATCTCGGCGACCGACATGCGAATCTCCTTGCTGAAAACCGGCACGGCTCGTGCGGGGCGGGCAATATACCAACCCCGGCGCCCCCCGCCCCCGATGCCGTATACTGCCCCGACTTTTCCGGAGGGATTCGGCCCGATGCCCAAACGCTGGCACATTCAGCCGCACGATCAGGCCGCCGTCGCCGGGCTCGAGCGGTCGGCCGGCGTGTCGAGCATCGTCGCCCGGCTCCTGGCGGCCCGGGGCATCACCGACGCGACCGCCGTGAAATCATTCCTGGCCGGCAGCATGTCGGATCTCCGCGATCCCGATCTCCTGCCGGGCGTCGCCGAGGCGGCCGACCGGATCCTTGCCGCTGCCAAGGCCGGCCGACGGATCGTGGTCTATGGCGATTACGACGCCGATGGCATGTGCGCCACCGCGATCCTCATGCACTGCCTCGATGCGATCGACGCGCAGGCGAGCTGGTATGTGCCCGACCGGTTCGAGGAAGGCTACGGGCTCAATGCGGAAGCCCTCGAGACGCTGGCTGCCCGGGGCGAGCAGCTCGTCATCACCGTCGACTGCGGCATCGCGAGCGTCGCCGAGGCGCTGCGGGCGAAGGAACTCGGGCTCGAGCTGATCGTCACCGATCACCATTCGTTCGCCGACGCGCTTCCGGAGGCCGACGTGCTCGTGCATCCGCGGTTGCCGGGCGCAGGCTATCCCTTCGGCGAGCTCTGCGGTGCCGGTGTGGCCTTCAAGCTCGCCTGGGCGATCGCGACGCGGGCCAGCGGCGCGAAGCAGGTGACGCCGCGGCTTCGCGAGATGCTGCTCAAATCGATCGGCTTTGCGGCGCTCGGGACGGTCGCCGACGTGGTGCCGCTGCTCGATGAAAACCGGATCTACGTGAAGCATGGCCTCGAGTGCCTGCGGCAGCGCGGCGGCCCGGGAATCGAGCGGCTGCTCGAGCTCGCGAAGCTCCACGAGAAATCGCAACTCGACAGCGAAGACATCGCCTTTCGCCTGGCGCCGCGGCTCAACGCGGCCGGCCGGCTCGGCAAGGCGGCCAGCGGCATCGAGCTTTTGACGACGGCCGACCCCGCGCGGGCCGCGAGCCTGGCCGACTACGTGCACGAGCTCAACGCCCAGCGCGACACGCTCGAGCGGAGCATCCAGCTGGCCGCGGCCAAGCAGGCCCGCGAGCAGTTCGACCCGGAGGCGGATGCGGCGCTCGTGCTTGCGGAGCGCGGCTGGCATCCGGGCGTGATCGGCATCGTGGCCGGCCGGCTCGCCGAGAAGCACCATCGACCCGTCGTGATGCTCGCCCGCGACGAGCACCAGGGGCGGCCCGCGATCGGCAGCGTGCGGAGCGTGCCGGGCTTCGACGTGCATGCGGCGCTCGTCGCCTGCCGCGATCTGCTCGTCACCTGTGGCGGCCACGCGGCGGCGGCCGGCCTGCGGATCGAAGACGCGAAGATCGACGCCTTCCGCGAGCGATTCCTGGGCGAGGTGGAGGCGCGGATGCCCGCCGCCCTCAGGCAGGCCCAGATCACGATCGACGGAGAGGCCACGCTCGCGGGCCTCACGCTCGACACGGTCTCGCAGATGGAGCGGCTCGCGCCGTTCGGGCAGGCCAACCGCCGGCCGGTGCTCTGCGCCTCGGGCGTGCGGCTCGCGGAGCCCCCGCGGACGATCGGCGGCGGCGCCCGCCACATCTCGATGAACCTCGTGCAGCATGGCGCGAAGGTTCGCGGCGTGGCGTTCGGCGGCGCCGAGTGGCTCGAGCAATTGCCCGCGCCGGGCCAGCCGTTTCACGTCGCCTTCAAGCCAAAGATCAACGAGTTTCGCGGCCGCCGCACGGCCGAGATGGAGATCATCGACTGGCGGCCCGACGGCGTCGACGTGGCCGTCGCTCTGCCGCCGATGGCGGGCGTCCAGAACTGATAGAATGCTGATGTGGTCGGTGACCCGCCATCCTTTCCACGTCTTGAGGTCCTGTGATGATTCAGAAGTTGAGCAAGCAGGGAGACGGACTCGCGCTCGTCATTGATCGCGCGATCCTCGCCGAACACGGCATCGACGAGAACACGCCGGTCGAGGTGGCATTTTCTGGAACGACGATGGTCGTGACTGCGAACGTCGATGCCGATCGCAAATCACGATTTGAGCAGGCTCTCTCTGTCACGCACGACAGGTTCGGGCTGACGCTGAAAAAACTCGCCGAGTGAATACGTGACACCCGTCTTCCTCAATCTGGGAGAAGTGCTTGCGATTCACGAGGACGTGATCCGGCGGTACGGTGGCTCTCTCGGCGTACGCGACCTGGCTCTCCTGGAATCTGCCGTCGGCACGCCCCAAGCATCCTTCGGTGGCCAATATCTTCACGATAGCATTCCGGCAATGGCAGCGGCGTATTGCTTCCACCTTGTTGCCAATCATCCATTTCTCGATGGAAATAAACGTGTTGGTGCGGCCGCAGCAAACGTCTTCCTGGAAATGAATGACTGGGTCCTGAATGCGGAGCAGGATGGCTATGCCGATGTCGTGCTCTCGATCGCCGCAAGCCGCGCCGACAAACGCGAAGCGACGGCCTTTTTCGCCCAGCACGCGATCGAGAGGCACCGTTAGTTTGCATGCGATGCTACCTGACTTTGTTCCTCGTCATCTTTTCGTTTTTTGGCAGTTCTCGTGCCGACGACTGGCCGCAGTGGATGGGTCCGCGGCGTGACGGCGTCTGGCGTGAGAACGGAATCGCGAAAGCGATACCGGCCGCGGGCCTGCCGGTGAAGTGGCGGGTGCCCGTGAAGGGGGGCTATGCAGGCCCCGCCGTCGCCGATGGCCGCGTCTATCTCGCCGACTACGACCATGGCGAAGGCGAGATCGCCAACAGCCCCAACGACCGCACCGAGATTGCGGGCCGCGAGCGGATCCTCTGCCTCGATGCGGCCACCGGCAGGCTGCTCTGGAAGCACGAATACGAATGCCCCTATGCGATCTCGTATGCGTCGGGGCCGCGATGCACGCCGACGGTCGCCGACGGCAAGGTCTACTCGCTCGGCGCCGAGGGGAATCTCCTCTGCCTCGATGCAAAGACGGGCGCCGTCCTCTGGTCAAAGGATTTCAAGAAAGACTACGCCGCGCCGACGCCGATCTGGGGCTTCTGCGGACATCCGCTCGTCGACGGCGAAAAGCTCATCTGCCTGGTCGGCGGCGAGGGAAGCGTGGCCGTCGCGTTCGAGAAAGACACCGGCAAGGAGATCTGGCGGGCGGTCTCGGCGAGCGAGCAGGGCTACTGCCCGCCGACGCTGATCGAGGGTGCGGGCGTGCGGCAGCTCATGATCTGGGATGCCGACAAGCTCAACAGCCTCGATCCCGCCAACGGCACCCTGCTCTGGTCGCAGCCACTCAAGCCGGCCTACGGCATGTCGATCATGGCGCCGCAGGTGGCGGCGACGAAGCAGGGTCGCGTGCTCTATGCGAGCGGCATCGGCCGCGTGGGTGCGCTTTTTAATTTGGCCGCCGACAAGCCCGGCGCAAGCATCCTTTGGCGGGGCAATCCAAAGAATGCCGTCTACTGCGCCAACAGCACGCCTTTCATCGAGGGCGAGACCCTCTACGGCTGCGATTGCGAGACAGGGTTCCTCACGGCGGCCGACCTCGCCACGGGCGACCGCCTCTGGGAGACGGGCGAGCCCACGATGGGCGACCGTCGCGGCCGGCACGGCACGGCGTTTCTCGTGCGGCACGAGCCCTCCGGCCCGGGCATCACCTGGCTCTTCAGCGAAACGGGCGACCTGATCCTCGCTCGGCTCACGCGCGAGGCCTACGCGGAACTCGGCCGAATGCATCTGCTCGACCCCACGAACGAGTGCTTTGGCCGGGAGGTGGTCTGGAGCCACCCGGCCTTCGCCGGCCGCTGCGTTTTCGCGAGAAACGACCGGGAACTCGTCTGCGTGTCGCTCGCGGAGTGATTCTGGGCCGATTCGCGGTTCGGCGTTGTCCGCTCCGCGTGCCGCTGGTAATCTTTTGGTCTCTCCCGCGTGCGAAACGACTCCTGTCAAACGCACACTTCGGGGCGTAGCTCAGCCTGGCTAGAGCGCTACGTTCGGGACGTAGAGGTCGCTGGTTCGAATCCAGTCGCCCCGACTCACCTTGTTTACCGCCGAGTCAACGCGGGACGGCGGCGCCCGAGCGTGACGCATGGAACCTCGCAACACACACGCCCGCAAGGAATACGAACAGGGCGCACTCGACGAGTCGTCGGTTCACGACGATCCGATCCGGCAGTTCGCCGCCTGGTACGACGATGCCGCCGCGGCCGGGGTTCCCGAGCCGGAGGCGATGACGCTATCGACCGCCACGGCCGACGGCCGCCCCTCGGCCCGCATGGTGCTGCTCCGCGGCTTCGATGCCCACGGCTTCTGCTTCTTCACCAACTACGAGAGCCGCAAGGGGCGCGAACTCTCGACCAACCCCCACGCCGCCCTCACCTTCTATTGGCATGCCCTCGAGCGGCAGGTGCGGATCGAGGGACGGGTCGAGCAGACGACCGAAGCCGAATCGGACGCCTATTTCCACAGCCGGCCGGAGACGTCGCGGATCGGCGCCTGGAGTTCGCCGCAGAGCCGGGTGATCCCCAGCCGTGCGATGCTGGAGGAGTCCTTCGCCCAGTTCCGCCGGGAGCATCCCGATGATGCGGTGATCGCCCGCCCGCCCCACTGGGGCGGCTATCGGCTGGTGCCGGAGCGGATCGAATTCTGGCAGGGTAGGCCCAGCCGCCTGCACGACCGGCTCGTCTTTCGCCGCGACGCCGCCGGCAAGTGGGGCATGGAACGCCTGGCCCCCTGAACGCCGGTGGCGGGGAGGAGCTCGATCGCGAATCAAAAGCAGCGTGCGCGTCGGCAAAGTTTGCGAATTGCCGGCGAATTCCCTATTCTGAACGGGTTCCTAACCGTGAAATGGAGTTCACAGCATGGAGGCGGTGCGTCGCGTGGCGGCGGGCATGACGGCCCGGTCCGCCCCCGGATGGAAAGCCGTCGCGGCGCCGGCGATGCTTTGCCTGGCCATCGCCTTTGCGCCATGGGCCGCCGCCCAAGAGATCAGCCCGCTGCCGCCGGTCGAGCCGGCCAACCCGCTGCCGGTGGCCCATGAGCACGCGGGCCATGGCGGCGAGGATCTGACGCACCAGACGGCCGCCGCAGCCGCCCTCAAGAGCCAGGGCTGCATCACCTGCCACGCCGGTGTCGGCGACATGCATCGCAGCCCAAACGTCCGCCTCGGATGCACCGACTGTCACGGCGGCAACGCTTCGGCCCTCACGAAGGAGGCGGCGCACATCCACCCGAAGGAGCCCGAGTCGTGGCCCGGCTCCGCCAACCCGGTGCGGTCATACACGCTGCTGAACCATGAGTCGCCGGAATTCATCCGGTTCGTCAACCCGGGGGATTTACGGGTCGCGGAACAGAGTTGCGGCGGCTGCCACTCCACGATCGTGCTGCAGGTGAAGAAGAGCATGATGACCCACGGCTGCATGCTCTGGAATGCCGCTCTCTACAACAACGGCTCGATCCCCAACAAGCGGGCGGCCTATGGGGAAAGCTACAGCCACGAGGGCGTCGCCCAACGACTGCAGACGGTTCCGCCGCCGACGGAGGACGAGATCAATTACAAGGCGGTGATGCAGTATCTCGACCCGCTGCCGCGGTTCGAGAGGCAGCAGCCGGGCAACGTGCTGCGATTCTTCGAACGCGGCGGACGGTTCCGGCCCGAAATCGGCAATCCGGAACGACTCGAAGAGAACGGCCGACCACGAACTCGATTGAGCAACCGCGGACTGGGCACCGAAAACCGTACCGACCCGGTCTTCGTGAGCCTCAACAAGACGCGGCTCTTCGATCCCACGCTCAACTTTCTCGGCACCAACGACCAGCCTGGCGACTATCGCTCGAGCGGCTGCACCGGCTGCCACGTGATCTATGCCAACGACCGCTCGCCGGTCCATTCGGGGCCCTATGCGGCCTTCGGCAATCGGGGCTTCAGCTTCTCCCCCGACCCCACGATCCCCAAGGGGGAAAGCGGGCATCCGATCCACCACCAGTTCGCTCCTGGCAACGGAATTCCGACCAGCCAGTGCATCATCTGCCACATCCATCCCGGCACCAACGTCATGAACAGCTATGTCGGCTACATGTGGTGGGACGAGGAAACCGACAGCGACTTGATCTATCCGCAACAGCAGCGGTATCCGACTTCCGAGGAGGTGATCAACAGCCAGTTCGCCAATCCCAACGAATCGGCCGCGAAAAACCTGCTCTCTGACCCCGAGTTTCTCGCCAATCTCACCGACCTCAACGACCGCACGAAGGACACCCAGTTCGCCGACTTCCACGGCCACGGCTGGGCCTACCGGGCGGTCTTGAAGCACGACCGCAAGGGAAATCTGCTCGATCACAAGGGAGACATCGTCGCCGACGGGGGCAATGCGGCCCAGCGGGCCGCCGTGAAGATGCCCGAGCGGATCAAGGAGATCTACCGCAACGCCGACAAGAAGACGCCGGCACAGATCCGCATCGAGGAGGCGATCATGGCCCACGAGCGGGACGGCGTGCCGGTGCACATGCTCGACATCCACATGGAACGCGGCATGCACTGCATCGACTGCCACTTCATCCAAGACATGCACGGCAACACCAAGCTCTACGGCGAGGTGCGGGCGGCGATCGAAATCACCTGCATCGACTGCCACGGGACTTCCGACCGCTTCGCCACGCTGCGGACCAGCGGCCCCGCGAGCGACACCTCGAGCCCCGAGGGGGGCCGCGACCTGCGTACGCTCCGCACGCCGTCGGGCAAGCGGCGGTTCGTCGTCGAGGGCGACCGCATCTACCAAAACTCGATGGTGGAGGAGAACCTCACCTGGGAGATCAAGCAGACAAAGGCCACCATCGATCCGAAAAGCGAGCACTACAACGCGCTGTCGGCCTTCGCCAAGACGGTGCGCTGGGCCGAGGACGGGGCGCTGGAGTGGGGCGGGGCCGCCCGGCCGGAATCCTGCGCCCACCGCAACGACCTGATGAGCTGCATCGCCTGCCACAGCTCCTGGAACCCCAGTTGCTTTGGCTGCCATCTGCCGCAGAAGGTCAACAAAAAGTCGCCGGGACTGCATTACGAGGGGGACGTGTCGCGCAACTACGTCGCCTACAACTTCCAGACGCTGCGCGACGATGTCTTCATGCTGGCCCGCGATGGCAACGCCACCGGCAACCGGATCGGCCCCTCGCGATCGAGCTGCGCGATCCACGTCGGCTCCTACAACGCCAACCGCGAGTCGATCTACGTGCAGCAGCAGACGATCTCGGCCGAGGGCTACAGCGGCATCGCGTTCAGCACCAACGTGCCCCACACCGTCCGCGGCGGTCCGCATGCCTCCGTGAAGCGCGACCTTTCCGCCTACCGCCCCGGCACGCACGAAACGAAGATGTGCAGCGACTGCCACGTGTCGAAGTACGACGACAACAACGCGATCATGGCGCAGTTGCTCATGCAGGGCACCAACTATACGAACTTCATCGGCAGATACTGCTGGGTGGGCCTCGGCTCAGGCGGGCTTGCGGGCGTGGTCGTGACCGAGCAGCAGGAGCCGCAGGCCGTGATCGGGAGTTCCTTCCACCGGATCGCGTTTCCGGACGACTTCGGCAAGCACGTCGCGAACGACGGCGTGCTGCAGAAATCGCACCACCACGCGCCGGCCGATGCCGTGTCGCTCGCGCTCAATCCCCTCAAGCAGCGAGAGGTGCTGCAGGTGCAGATGCGCGGGGAATACCTCTACGCCGCCTGCGGCCCCGACGGCCTGCGGGTGTTCGACATCGCCTTCATCGACGACAAGGCCTTCTCGCAGCGGATCACCACGGCGCCGGTATCGCCCCTGGGCCAGCAGTTCTACGTGAAGACCGCCTATGCCACCGGCGTGGCGGCGCCCTCCACCACGGCCCCCGACCCGACGCGGACGCACAATCCCGACAACTTCGAGGGCACCGTCCACGCGATGTACGGCTACCTCTACGTGTCGGACCTCGAGGAGGGGCTCGTCATGGTGGGGGCCGGCACTCTGCTCGACGGCAATCCGCTCAACAACTTCCTGAAGCGGGAGGTCACGTTCAATCCGGGCGGGATCCTCAACGGGGCCCGGAGTATTACGATCGCCGGCACCCGCGCCTGGATCTGCTGCAACGCCGGCGTGGTGATCGTCTCGATTGCCGATCCGAAATGCCCGCAGGTGGTGTCGGTCATCGGCGCGCCCCACGTCACCGCGCCGACATCGGTCGAAATCCAGTTTCGCAATGCCTTCGTCTGCGACGCCGAGGGCCTCAAGACGTTCGACATCACCGATCCCGCGGCGCCGGTCCCGCTCGCGACCGTGCCGCTGGAGAAGGCGCACAAGGTCTACGTGGCCAGGACGTATGCCTACGTCGCCGCGGGCCGCCAGGGGCTCGTGATCGTCGACGTCACCAATCCGCACGAACCCTTCATCGATCAGTGCTTCGATGCGGACGGGAAGATGAACGACGTCCGCGACGTCAAGCTCGGGATCACCTACGTCAGCGAGTTCGCCTACGTGGCCGACGGCGCGAATGGCTTGCGGGTGGTGCAGCTCACCGGCCCCGAAACTCCCGGCAACGTGGGCTTCAGCCCCCGGCCGACGCCGCAGCTCGTGGCCAGCTATCCGGTGACGAAGGGGGGCATGGCCCTGTCGATCTCCGAAGGCGTCGACCGCGATCGGGCGGTGGACGAGTCGGGCAACCAGCTCTCGGTATTCGGCCGCGTGGGGGCGAAGCCGCTCGACCTGGAGAGCCAGCAGCGGATGTATCTGCGGAACGGCCGTCTCTGGAAGGTCAGCGACAATCCCTTCGACGCCGAGTTGTATCGCCAGGCCCGCTAGCGCGGCGTGGGAATGACCTCGATCACGGTCGGCGCGGGTTTGCGTGCGGCCGGAGGCAGTTCGAAGGCGGCACGCACGCGGGCGATGTCGGTGGCCGGCGCGGCTGCGAGCGACGTCTGCCAGAAAGGCTTCTCCTGCGCTGGCGGGCTCGGATAGGCCGGCGTGGGGAATTCGAGCGCCAAAAGCGCGGTGAGTTCGGCGATCTTCCTGGCCCGTACGTCCTCCGACCAGTCGGCATTCGACGACAGGCCGTGAATCAGTGCCCAGGCGAGCAGCCGCGCCGACTCGAAGTCGCCGGCGTGCTGCCCGGCGGCCGAAATCTGCTCGATCGCCACCCGCTCCCGGTCCACGAGCGTGGTATCACGCCGCCAGCCGGAGAGCGCCTCGATCGCGCTCGCTATCTGCCGGGAGGAATCGTCCGCGGCCTCCGCCAGGCCGTCGGCGGTTCCGAAAGGCCTCGCGTTGAGCGCGGCGACGACCGGGGAGAGCAGCGCATCGACGTCCGTCGGCTTGCCAGCCTGTTCGAAGGCGACCGCCGCCAGCCGTCGCGGCCAGCGGACCAGGGATGGTCGACCCGGCACGAGCTGCCCGTAGCCTGCCTCCTGCCGCCAGCTCGGCACGGCCAATGCATGATGGCAGGCCTGGCAGTCATACACGGCGAGCTCCGGCCAGGGGTGGTCCTTCGCATCCGTTTGCGCGGCCGAGGCGTAGTCGCGTGCGAGTCGCACGCTCTCCTCGAGCGCCACGAGCGAACCCACGAGCGAGCGCGAGAGTTCGCAGGCGCCCTCGGTCTCGTAGCCGGCCTTTGCGGCGAGCTCCTGAATGTGCGGCGACTTCTCCCAGACCCGCTTCCAGTGACGTCCCATGCCCGCACTGAAGGCTTCCATTTCGAAGGCTGGCAGGGGCGGATGGCCCGCGGCATACATCTGATGCGTGATGATGCGGTCGGTCGCCACCTCGCCCAGATGGCACGACAGGCAGTTCTTGGCCTTCGCGACGGGATTGCGGAGGTCGCGCATCCCGAAGGCCTCCTTCTCGGCCGACGAGAGAAACCGCCACGACTTCTGCATGTGTGGATCGAGATAGCCGGAGCCGGCACCGTGGCAGGTCTCGCAGCTGATGCCGGCATGGAGGACGTCGGTCTCTTCGTCGACTTTGGGCTCGTCGACGGGGTGCGTGTGGCAGGCGACGCAGCTGGCCGTCGCAGCCGCCTTGATGCCGAGCGACGCCTCCATCGCCCGCGTCCGCTCATTGTCGGACGACAGGGCCAGATGCGCCCGCGAATGGGCGTCGTGCCGCCAGGCCGCCGTGGTCGCGACGTCGCACCAGTCGCCCTGTTCGCTGCGATGGCACTTCACGCAAAGATCGGCTCCCGTGTAGCGAAAGGCTGGGCGGGGCAGCGGTTCATCACCCGGTGGGGCGGCGCGGCCCACGCCGTCCACCCCCAGGCAGACGACGGCCGTGGCCACGAGCCGAATGACGAATTGGGTGTGGAGGCTCATGCTGGTGACCCGACGAAAACAGTTCCCGAACACGCTCACGGATGCACCGCCGGCGGCAATGGTACCGCCGCGCGGTCGCGGTTGAAACGGACGGGGCTGAAGCCCTGGGGGCTGTCGGCACCGGGCGGAAACCGCAGGCTGTCGCGGAGCTCTTCGAGCGCCCGTCGCGTCTCCGCCGTCGCTGACTGCCGCTGATCGGATCGCGAGACACCAATCCGTGCCGGCCCGCCACCGGCCGCTTCCATCACCAAGAGCGTCTGCACCGCCGCATCCCAGAACCGCCACTCCGGCGGCGCGCTCGTGACGAGGGCGTCGAGCCGATCGTGGGAGACATCGAGGACGATGCGGTTCCGTGCTTCAAGTTCGTGAGATGCCTGCCGTGCCGCCTGCGCGAGGCCGCGGGCCTCGAAAAGCACCCGGTCGAGCCGTTCCTTGTCGGCCACGGACCAGTCAGGTTCCAAGGCACTGCGGATGTCGACGACGCTCGCGCCGACGCTCCGCGTGCCTGGAGCGGTCGCCGTGGCGGCGGCGGTATCGAGCAGCCGGCCGGCAGACACATACCAAGGCTGCCACGACGGCTGACCGGGAAACGGATTCTGAAATCGACCGGCGTGAGCGGCGTAGGACCCCGGCCCCAGAGCCTTGTGGCAGGCATAGCAGTCAAGCTCGGCGAATTCCGGCCAGCGGTGCGGTCGCTCCGCGGCAAGATCGGCCGCTGCCCGCTCGGTGCGAACTTCGAGCAGCTTCGCCACGGCCTCGAGCGTCGCCGCCTGCCCCAGCGCCCACGAACGCGCGGTGAAGTCGGGCTGCGACTCCACTTTTCCAGACGGAGTCCAGTGCCGCGGCCAGAGCCGTTGGTAAGCGGCAAACTCGAAGGAGAGCCGCGGGTGTCCGGCAGCGATGAGATCGTGGTTCACCTCCTGCGATGCATCGCCGACGTGGCAGGGAATGCAGTTGTTGACGCGGGCGGTGACGCTGCCCAGATCCCGGTATCCGAGCGCCTCGCGCTCAGCGATCGAGAGTCGCTTCCACTCGGGGAGGTAATGAATCTGTTGCCACTGCGTGGAATCTCCGTGGCAGGAACTGCAGCCCACGCCGTCGGCGAGCACCTCCGGGGGCAGCGCCGCGCGGCTCGCATTCTGCATGGAGTGGCAGGAGAGGCACTCCCGCGCCCGATGGGCCTCGCCCAGCCCCAGGAGCCGCGCCATCCGTTTGGAACGCGGTTCGTGGAGGACCTCGTAGGCCCGCGAATGGGGATCGTCGTTCATCCAGATCGTGAACGCGAACGACTGCACGTCGTGATTGCCCGCCTTCGGCCCACCGTGGCACGACGCCGTGCCGCACGAGGCGACGCCCAGGGCATTCGCCAAGGCACCGGGCTGCATCCCCGCGTAGCTACCGCCGCCGGCGTGGTCTGGAGAACCGGCCTCCCCGGGAGGGCAGATCGCGCAAGGTGCCGGCAGCGGCTCGGCGGCGGCGCATGCCATGGTGACCAACGCGCCCAGCGCGGCGGCAAAGGACCGTAAAGCGGCTCGAAACGGTCTCACGATCCAAGAATTCCCCCTGGGCGCGCAAAACCCCCGGATTGAGTCTCGACGGCGAGTCGGCAATAAGTCGAGAATTTGGGAAATTCACCCCACGACCGCGCTATCCTGCCCGTTCAAACCGTTAAAGTCCCCCCTGCTGCCACGCTACCGTTTGATGGGAAGGCACTGAGAACTACATTCTTCGCTGGAGGTCGATTTGATCATCGGTGGCAAAACCTGGCCGCAGGACAGAAAGTGGGTCATCGCGATCGCCGCGGTGTCGCTACTGGCCGCGGTGGCCTACGTCGCCGAATGGTCCGCGGAAGGGCGATTGCCGGGTGGCAGCAGCCGCACGGGCTTTCTCTACGGGGTCGTGGGCGGCCTGATCATCCTTTTCGAACTCCTGCTCTGGCCCAGAAAGCGGGTCCGCTCCTGGCGAATCGGGTCCGCACAACTCTGGCTGCGGGCGCATGTCTGGCTGGGGCTGTTATCGGTGCCGCTGGTCGTGATGCACGCGCGTCTGTTTTTCATCGGCGGGCTCATGAACCTGGCGCTGATGGGCGCGTTCGTGATCGTGATCGCCAGCGGCATCTGGGGCCTCGTCCTGCAGCAGTTCCTCCCCAAACTGTTGCTGGAGCAGGTTCCGGCCGAGACGATTTACGACCAGATCGAGCACGTGGCCGCGCAGCAGTGCGCCGATGCCGAAAAACTCGTCCGGGCACTCTGCGAACCCTTTCCTGACCGTCCCGGTGCCGGGACGATGACCGAGGCGGGGCATGCGCATGACCAGCCTGAAGAAGACGCTGAGTATGCGGTCGTCACCGGCTTTCGCTCGATGACGGGGATCCAGGGAAAGGTGCTCGAGACGGTGCCGATCTACAGCGTCATCCCGGGCACGCAGGAGATCTCGAGACGATTTTTCACGGAACTTCGTCCCTACCTGCTGGCCGGCGCAGCCGGCGGGTCGCCGCTGGCCGGCCCGCTCGAGTCGGCACGGTTCTTCGACGCGCTCCGGGCGGCATCCCCGGCGGCTGCCGGCGGCCTGATCGATCAGCTTCGCCAGGTGTGCGACAACCGACGCCAATTCGATTTGCAGGCCCGCATCCATGGCTGGCTGCACGGCTGGCTCCTCGTGCACGTGCCGGTCTCGGTCGTGCTCGGCATCTTGCTCCTGATCCACGTGCCGGTCGCCCTGTGGTATTGGTAGCCCATGCCCCCACCCGATGACCAACTCCTGAATCGCACGACGACATCCCGCGAGCATGTCTCGCGGATCAACCGTTCGTATTTCAAGCAGCTGAGCTCTTTCCAGGCGACGCGGCGCTGGCTGATCATCGCTGCCGTCGCCATTGGTGTCGGCTGGTGTGCGTGGGGGGCGATCGACGTGTCCCGGCACTATTCGCCCGGGCCGGTCGCCGCGGTGCATGCTAAGTGGGAAAACGACTGCGAAGCCTGCCACGTCCCACTGTCGCCGATCAAAGACAACACCTGGCTCACCACAGCGGAAACCCGCCGGGAAGTCGAAGCGAAGTGCGAGACCTGTCACCGCGCCCCCGCCCACCACCCGCTGCAGGTCTCAGCGGAGGTCGGGTCGTGCGCCTCCTGCCATGCCGATCACCGGGGGCGTTCCAACGACCTCAATCGCGTGGCCGACCAGACCTGCACCGCCTGCCACGGAAACATCTCCGAGCATCGGATCGCCGCGGCGGGCATCGCCCCCACGAAGGTCACCACGCCGATCACCCGTTTCGATAACGAGCACCATCCAGCCTTTGCCTCGCTCGCCTCCGATCCGGGCCGGGTGAAGTTCTCGCACGGGCGGCACATGCGGACCGGGCTCACGTTTGGCCCCACCGCCGCCACCGACCATGCAAAAACGCCAGCCACCCGCGGCAGCGCCGATGTCTGGACGTATGGGATGCTGCCGACGGTGGATCGGCAGCGGTATATGCCACCTGGCGGGCACGACACCGACCCGATCCAACTCTCCTGCAACTCGTGCCATGAGTTCGCCACCTCCCTGGCGCCGGGAGACCTGCGGATGGTGAGCGGACTCCTCACCGCGTCCGCTCCCGGGGCCTATGCCCTGCCGGTCGAGTTCGAGCGGCACTGTGCCGCCTGCCACGTGCTGCCGTACGAAGGCGCGGCCGCGGCTCAGGCAGACGCAACCGCCGCGCTCATGCCGCACGGCCTCGATGCCGAGGCTCTGCGCCGCTTTCTGGAATCGACGTTCCTCGACCGAGCGACCGCGAGCGACCCACAACTGCTCGATCGCCCGATCGCCCGGCAGAATCCCCTGCCGGCGGTGCCCGCGGCCGCCCCCGTGGAGGAGACGCTTCGCACCGCGGTCATCGAACGGGTCGCGACGGCGCAGACCTTCGTCAGGGGCACATGCGAGAAGTGCCACGATATCGAGTCCGCCGCCGTGGCGGCCGATCGCAGTCTCCTCGGCCCTGCCGCGGCGGCGCTGAACGCCGGCTGGTTTCGCGTGCCACCGACGCGGGTGCCCGAGATCTGGTTCGCGAAGGCGAAGTTCAATCACCAGCCCCATCGGGGATATGACTGCCGGCTCTGTCATGCCGCAGCCTATCCCGACGACGTGGCCACGGGCCTGACCGCCGGCTCTCCGCTCGACAACGATGTCGTCATGATCGCGGGGCGCGAATCGTGCACCGAGTGCCATGCGCCGTCGCGGTATGATGCCGCCACGAAGAAAATGGTCGGCGGCGTCCGGTTCGACTGTGTCGAGTGCCACGGCTATCACGGGCTCGGGCCCCACGGCACGCCCTGACGGAAGGGATTGCATGGGTGGCAGCCGCCGAATAGTCGTCGTGGTGATCGCCGCCGCCCTCGCGCTGCTGATGCTGCGCGGGCTTTTCAGCTGCCGCAGGGAACAGCCGACGGCCTCGTCTTCCACGGGCGTTGCCCGCAGTGTCGCCCCGCCGCGCGAAGTGCTCGGTGCGGGCAGCTGCTCGTCGTCCGGCTGCCATGCAGCGGCTGTCGAGGGGCATGCGGCGTGGGAGAGCGCCTACACCGTCTGGGCCTCGCGCGATCGGCACACGCGGGCCTACAAGGTGCTCCATGAGCCGCTGGCCCGGCAGATCGTGGCGGCGCTCGCGGTTCGCGATCCCTCGCGGCCCCATCCGCCGGCCCATGAAAACAAAGCCTGCCTGGGCTGCCATGCAACCGAGCGCCACGCTGCCATGGCCGATGGAGTGAGTTGTGAATCGTGCCACGGTCCGGCCGGCGACTGGTTGGTGGCGCACACGCTGCCTGGCTGGAAGACGAAGGGCAATACGCTCGGCATGGTCGACCTTGCCGACCCATTCGTCTGCGCAAGCCAATGCGGGCAATGTCATATCGGCGGCCCACCGGCTGCCGATGGCGCGCTGCACGAAGTGAGCCACGATCTCATCGCAGCCGGCCACCCCAGGCTGACCTTCGAACTGCGGAGCTTCAAGGCCGCAGAGCCGCCGCACTGGCGCGACCGCTTCACTGCCGCTGCCGGAGAATCCGGCCCGCTGGACGAATGGGCGCTGGGCCGGCTCGGCGGACTCGACGCGTATCTCGCGCAGGTCGCCGCGCAATCGACGGCCGCGAAGCAGGGCCTGGCCGAGGCCCGCCGCGGCGGCGCCGCCGGCGTTTGGCCGGAATTCACGGCCTTCGATTGCTATGGCTGCCATCGGCCCGCCGTGGCACCGCTCGACCGCGGGCTGACGGCATCCGTCCCTCTCGCCGGCAAGCGTCTCGGCGTCCCCAGGCTCGAGCCCATGACCTGGTCGCTCCTGAGCGTGCTCCTGCCCGAGGAGGCCACCCAAACGCTCGGCGCTTTCCGCGATGACGTGGAGGCCAATTGGTGGCTGCCCCCACCCCGGGTATCGATCGATGCCTGCCGCCAGGCGATCGAGCACGCGCGGCCGGGCGTCACTGGCCGGCTCGCTGCATTGCCGACTGCCCCACTCGCCCGCAAGATGGTCGCGGGCATCGACACAGCAAACTGGAACGAGGCCGTCTCGGCCACCCGGGCCCTCACGGCACTCGTCGATCAAGTGGCGCCGACGAGGGACGTGTCGGCCGCGCGAGAACGGCTCACCACATTGCGCGGCCTGCTCGAGTTTCAGGAGGCCGACCTGGGTGGCCGGCGGGTGCGATTCGACAGCCCGCAGGGCTACGACGCCGCCCGCGTGCAGGCTGAGCTCCAAGCCCTCGCCAAGTCACTCGAACAGTAGGACAGGCTTCAGCCTGTCACGGTCTGTCGCGTGCTAACAGACCGCACTCGGAGCCGGCGGTGACATGCTCCGCCAAAAGCATCAGGAGTCGTAGGTGCTGAAGGGGGGCAGCCTGATGCATTCCCCCTTTCCACAGTGAACCCACTCTTTCTCCGCTCAACCCGCTGCGGGTAGCCCGAAGCCGGGGTGGGCGAGTTGCCGATTGAGAGCCGAAGCGGAAGCAGCGGTTTCCGAGACAGGCTGAAGCCTGTCCTACTCAGGACGCCGTTTCGCGCCGGCTGGAGACGATCTGCAAAAGCTCCTGCCCGCTCATGCGGAACGCGGCGTTGTGGGGGCAGGCGTAGACGCAACTGGGGTCTTCGTCGGGGCCCACCAGATCGCGGCAGAGGTCGCAGGTGGTGGCGACCCGCCGATTCTCCTCCTCGTCCTTGTGCATCGAGATGTTGCCGTAGGGACAGTTGCTCGAGCAGAGGCCGCAGCCGATGCAGTGGTCCTCGATCACGATCTCGACCGCACCCGGATGGTTTTCCCGCGGCTTGCGGTGGATCGCATCGACGGGGCAGCCGACGAGGCAGTAGGGATCGAGGCAGGATCGGCAGGAACTGGCCACGAGGAAGTTTTCGAAACGCAATCCCTCACGGATCAGCCGCGTCACGCCCTCATGGGTGTCGGAGCAGGCACGCGTGCATTCGTCGCACCGCGTGCAGTTCTCCAGGTCGAGCACGAGCAATTTCTGGGCGCTGTAGAGGCCGTTGCCGATGAAATCCTCGAGCCCCTCGTTGATCTGCTGACCGCGTTCGATGTTGAGGTTGAGCAGACGCCGGGCCTCCGTGACGAGCTCGTCCCGCACGGCCGGATAGCGTTCGACGATCTCACGGAAATCCTCCCCGCGGATGCGCACGAGCTCGACGGTATCGAGCGCCGTGCAGGTGGCCGTACGGAGGGTGCGGGAACCGCCGGAGGCGGCCAGTTCCGAGTCGAGATCGACCATCGACGAAATGAGACCGATCTCACCAAACGTCCGGCCTGGGCCGAGGTAATCGAGCACGCGTTCGTGCTCTCCCATCCGCTGCGACACCTTCACGAACCCGAATCGCACCTTGTAGAAGTCGGTCGCGACATCCCCCTGGCGGAAGATCGGCTGGCCCTTGTCCACGGTGACGAGCTCCGCCCGGTCGCGCAGAAACTCGGCGCAGCGATTGCGCTCCTCCGCGGAGAGACCGCGAAACATCGAGAGCTGGGTGAGCTCCTGGGCCAGGGTGCGGCTGCGGTAGGCCTGATCGAGGATGGCTCGCGACGACTCGCTGCGCTGCAGCATGTACAGCACGTTGCGATTGATCTCGAGCACCTCCGTCTCTTCGAGCGCCACCACCGTCGCCGACCGCGGGTAGGCGTTCAGGCACGCCATCTCGCCGAAGAGCACGTCGGCAGGTGTCAGCTCACCCACCCATTTCCCGTCGACCAGTTCGAGCGACCGACCGCTGTCGATCGCGACGGCCTTTTTCTTCTCGCGCCGCCGGGACGGCCGTGCCGACGCCGTCCCCTGCAGCCAGCCGGTCGCAGAACGAACGAATGCCTTGAAGCCGCTGTCCGCCTGGTGGCCCGGACGGCCGGACGGCGTCCCGATCGACACGCCCACGCGTCCCCGGACGATCACGAACGCCGTCGAGGCGTACTCCCCTTCGCGGCAGATCACCTCGCCGGCGCGAAACCGCCGGCGGTTGATGCTCTGCGAGTTCCATTCGAGAAACTTCGCCGGGATGCCCGCGAAGAGCGGATGCTGCCTGAGGGCATCGACCCACGCGCGGTCGTGTTTTTCACCCGATGGTCCTCCGACCAGTTCGCGAAACACGAGCGCCCCGGTGGGGCAGGAAATCATGCACTCGCCGCACGATACGCAGCTGGAAGAGCCCATCGGGTCGTCGAGATCGAAGCCGATGTGGGTGGCATATCCCTTGCCCGAACGGCCGATGACGTGGTTTTCCTTCACCTCGTTGCAGGCCCGCACGCACCGATCGCAGAGGATGCATTGGTCGTGGTCGACGGCGATCCGCGAGGAGCTGCCGTCCTTGCCGCGGGCGAGCGACCGCGGGGTGAATGCCTGGGCTCCCGTGAGCGGCCACTTCGCCTCGATGGCCGCGGGTTCGGCAGCCGGGTCGGCGGCCAATTCGAGCGCCCGCGCATCGCGGGCGAGATTGTCGAGGCCTTCGGTGAGCCGGCCGAGCTCGTTGGCCGGCAGGTTGGCCTTCCAGTCGGATGGCAGATGATCGGCGACGAGCAGGTTCACGAGCGTCCGCACGTTTGCATCCACGCGCTTCCGCGCCGCCAGGTCCGGCGAGCGGATCGTCTGCACCTCCATCGTCTCCTCGACGCGATGGTGGCAGGCCGGCAGCAGCTTCCGCTCCCGCTGCATGGAGCCGCGTTTCACCTTGGCGATCTCCACGCAGCAGACGCGGCAGACGCCGACCGGATCGAGGTGCTCCTGGTGGCAGAGAATCGGGATGGGGTTGCCCGCGGGATCGCCCTCGTAGGCCTTCGTGGCGGCGTCATAGATCGTAGTGGCCCGGGGAACCGGCCGCCCCTCGGCATCCCGAAGAATCTTGCCCTGCGAGTCGGTCTGCGGCACCGCCTTCGGCACCGTCACCTCGCGGCCGTCGATCTTGATCGTGATCTGCTTCTCGAAATCGGCCGCGGTGACCTTGTCCATCCGCACGAGCTGGCCGTTGATGTCGCGTGCGAAGAGGCCGTCCTCCTCCGGCAGGATCGGGCTGAGATCGTCGAGATCAGTGCGTTCGGCCGCCATGGCTTCAGGTCTTCCGGAGGTGCGCCGCGACATCGGCCGGGAAAAACTCGAACACCGACTGCAGCGGCTTGGCGGCCACCATGCCCAGGCCGCAGATCGACGTCATCTCCATCGCACGGGTGAGCTCGTTCACCAGCTGCTGCTGCGCCACCAGCGCCGCCTGGTTCATCCCGTTGCCGACGAGTTGCGTCCCGACCTCCACGATCTTCTCCGATCCCAGCCGGCAGGGGACGCATTTCCCGCACGATTCGTCACGGAAAAACTCGCAGCAGTTCACGGCTTCGGCGACCATGTCGCGGGATTCGTTGTAGACGACGAGGCCGGCACCGATCGCGAGCCCGAGGTCGCGAAAGCGTTGCAGGTCGAGCTGCAGTTCGAGGATGTCGAGGTGGGTTCCACCCGCGGCCGCCACGGCCTCCGCCAGGCCGGGCGGAGCCCTCTTCTCCCAGCCACGCGGGAGCAACGTCACCGGCAGCCGCGCCGGCAGGAATCCCCCCGACGGCCCCGATGGGGCAAACGCCTTGAGCCCGCCGACGACGCCGCCCGCCAGATCAACGAGAAATTCACGCAGCGTGATGCCGTTCGGTACCTCGTAGACCCCCGGCCGCGCGACGTCGCCCGAAATCGAAAAGAGCCGCCGGCCCTTGCAGCCGTTGCTGCCCTCGGCGGCGTACCATTCGCCCCCCTTGATCATGATCGCCGGCGCCCAGGCGAAGGTCTCGACATTGCTGACGAGCGTGGGCTTGTCGTACAGGCCGTTGGTCTCGAGCTGCGGCGGCTTGTTGCGCGGCTGGGCCCGACGGTCTTCCATCGCCTCGATCAACGCGCTCTGTTCACCGCAGATGTAACCCCCGGGGCTCGTGAACACGTCGACGGGAAAGTTCCTTCCGGTTCCAAACACGTTCGTCCCGCAGGCGCCGATCGCGGCAGCCCGGGCAATCTCGCGGTTCATGATCGCGATCTGTTCGGCATACTCATGGCGGATGTAGATCGTGCCCCGCGTGGCGCCCGTCAGCAGGCCGGCGAGAATCACGCCCTCCAGCACGAGATGCGGATGCCGCGTGAGAATCTCACGATCCTTGAAGGTGCCCGGCTCGCTCTCGTCGGCATTGCAGACGATGTATTTCTGGTCCCCCTTCGCCTTCCAGACGTCGCTCCACTTCTGGTGGGCCGGCACACCGGCGCCCCCCATGCCGCGCAGGTCGGAGGCTTTGAGCAGGTCAATGGCCGCCTGCCGGTCGAACGACGCCACGAACGACCGCACCGCGGCATAGTCAGACGCGGCTGCGTAGGGATCGATCCGCCAGGGCCGGTTGGCGTGCAGTTCGTAGCCGCCGTCGGTGTCGCCCGCCGGTCGGCGGCCAGCAAGCGTTTCGCGCGCGATCCGCGCGAGATCCGCGGCCGACCGGCCGACGTAGGGCTCGTCATTGACCAGCGTCGCGACGGGCCGGTCGCACCGCCCCAGGCAGGAGGCGTATTTCACCGCGGCACTGCCCTGCGAACGTTCGTCGGCGAGCAGCTGCTCGAGGTCGCGCTTCAGTCCGGCGCAGCCCCGTTGGTGGCAGGCCATGTCGTGGCAGACCAGCACCTCGACGGCCGGCGCGGGAGAACGCCTGAAGTGCGGAAAGAAACTGGCGACTTCCTGCAGCCGGTGGAGCGGGGTTCCGGTGCGTTCCGCCAGCTTCCGCAGTTCTGCATCGGGCAGATAGCGATGCCGCTGCTGGATGTGGTGGAGTTCCTGAATGATCATCGCCGGTTACGGTACGCCCTCGTGCGGGGGTTTGGAAAGTCTCATCTCCACTCGTCGACGAGATTGGCGATCAGTGCCGTCCAGCCGGTCTGATGGCTGGCCCCGAGCCCCGCACCCGTGTCACCGTGGAAGTATTCGAAGAAGAGCAGATTGTCCCGCCAGCGGGGATCGTCCCTGAATTGTTCCGCCTGGCCCCAGGCGGGACGGCGGCCGGTGTCGTCCTGGAGATAAATCGACGTGACGCGGCCGGCGATGTCGCAGGCCATCTCGCGCAGGGCGATCGGCCTGCCGCCGGCCCCGGCCGTGCGCACCGTGAAGTCGGGGCCAAAGGCGGTGCCGAGCTTGCGCAGCGATTCGATGATCAGGAACGTCGTGGGAAACCAGATCGGCCCCCGCCAGTTGGAATTGCCCCCCTTGAGCTTCGTCCGCGACTCGGCCGGCTCGTAGCCCACCCGCCGGCCGTCGAACTCGAATGGCTCGCGCTCGTGCCGCTTCGAGAGCGAGCGGATGCCATAGGGCGAGAGAAACTCCTCCGGATCATGCAGCCGCGTGAGCATCCGCGAGAGCTGCTCGATGTTCATGATCGTCAGCAGGTGGGTCGTGGTGCCATCGGCAGCGGAAATCGGATGGATGACATCGGCCACGAGTTCCTGCCGGTTTTTGAGAAACCACCGGAGGTTGCCGGAAAACTCCTTGAACGGCTCGATCCACGCCGCCTCCAGCCGTTCGACCGCGAACAACGGGATCAGGCCCACCAGCGAGCGGACGTGGAATTTGCGGAATTGGCCATCCGGCCGCTTGAGCACGTCATAAAAGAAGCCGTCGGTCTCGTCGAAGAGCGAGTAGCCCCGGCAGCCCATGTTCTTCATGGCGTAGGCGATGTGGACATAGTGCTGGAGAAACTTGGAGGCGAGCGACTCGTAGACGGGGTTGTCTCGCGCCAATTCCAGCGCGATCCGCATCATGTTGAGGCAAAACATGCCCATCCAGCCGGTCGCGTCGGCCTGTTCGAGCGTGGAGCCGTCGGGCAGGCGATCGCTCCGGTCGAACACGCTGATGTTGTCGAGGCCGAGGAACCCGCCCTCGAACACGTTGTTTCCCTCGCGGTCGACCTTGTTCACCCAGCTGGTGAACACGAGGAGGAGCTTGTGGAAGCAACGCTCGAGCCAGGGCCGGTCGATGCGGCCGTGCTGCCGCTTTTCCATGTTGTAGACCCGCCAGACCGCCCACGCGTGCACGGGCGGGTTCAAATCGCCGAACTCCCATTCGTAGGCCGGCAGCTGGCCGCTGGGATGCTGAAACTGCTCGAAGAGGAGCAGCCAAAGCTGTTCCTTGGCAAACTGCGGGTCGACGAGGGCCATCGGGATGCAGTGAAAGGCCAGATCCCAGGCCGCGAACCACGGGTATTCCCAGGCATCCGGCATGAGGAGCACCCGCATCGAATTGAGGTGCCGCCAGTGGCTGTTGCGGATCGTCCGCCGGCTCTTCGGCGGCGGATGGTCGGGGTTGTCGCCATCCAGCCACTTGGCGACGTCGAAGATGTAGTTCTGCTTCGACCACAAGAGACCGGCGAGCGCCGCCCGCTGCACTCGTTTCTCGTCCGCAGTGGCGGTTGCCGGCGCGAGCTCCGCGTAAAACGCATCCGCCTCCGCGCGGCGCAGGGCGACGGTCTCGTCGACGAATCTGGCGAGCCCGGCATCCGGCACCGCTTCGGCGGGCGGGCGGTTGGTCAGCAGCAGGTGGAGCGTCGTCGCGCCGCCCGCGGGCACCAGCATCTGGAAGTCGATCGCCGCTTTGGTTCCCTCCTCCGCCGGGCTGCAGGCCGTTGCCTCCCCCGCGCAGAGCAGGCGATGAAAGGCATCCTTCGTAAACGGAGAACGGCTCGTCTGGTCCGAACCGAAAACCACTGGCCCATTGGTTTCGTTGTCGGTGAAGAGCGGGGTGGCGCCGGCGGCCGCCGGGGCGATGAGCCACCGTTGCCCGAGCTGGTGGATCGTGGGAATGTGAGGATCGGCAGGCAGGTTGCTGTCGTCGGCCATCAGGCAGAGCGTGCCCCGGGGCCCATGCTCGCGGCGGATCACCGGCTGCGGCTGCTGACCACCGCTCCAGCTCCACGTGTTGCGAAACCAGAGCGTCGGCAGCACGTGCAGCGGGGCGGGGCTGGGCCCGTGGTTCGTCGCCGTGATCCGGATCGCGATCTCCTCGGGACTCGTCTTCGCGTACTCGATCAGGATGTCGAAGTAGCGGTTCTCGGCGAAGACGCCGGTGTCGATGAGCTCGTACTCCGGGTGATTCCCCCGCCGGCGGTCGTTTTCCTCGATCAGTTCCGCGTAGGGAAACGGCCGCTGGGGGTAGCGGTAGAGCAGAGCCATATACGAATGGGTCGGGGTGTTGTCGACGTGGAAGAAATACTCCTTCACGTCCTCCCCGTGATTCCCCTCGTAGTGGGTCAATCCGAACAATCTCTCCTTGAGGTGCGTATCACAACCGTTCCAGAAGGTCGGGGCGAAGCAGAGCAACTGATACCGGTCGCTCAGGCCGGCGATGCCGTCCTCCCCCCACCGATAGGCCTTTGCGCGGGATTGGTCGTACGTGAGATATCGCCATGCATCGCCGTCGGCGGAATAGTCCTCGCGGACGGTTCCCCAGGACCTGTCAGACAGGTAGGGCCCCCACCGGCGCCAGCCGCTCGAATCGTCGGAAATCTCACGAATCCGCTGCGATTCGGCGATTGAGGTCGTTTGGGAATCTTGGGCAGCCATGCAGCGGAACCTTTCCGCTGAGAATACCCGATGGAATGACCCCCGCGTGCATGAAACCGCCGTGTGGTGGCCGATGTTACCGGAGGGTAGTGTTGAGAACAGGCGACAGTTGAGGCATTCATGATTCTTGCGACTCTGAAAAAATGGCTGCGGAAGCCCGCCCCGGCCCGTCGGGCGGCCCAGGAGAGCCTCGGCACGGAGTCCCTCGAACGGCGGAGCATGTTCGCCGCAGGCCAACTGACCGCCAACGAAGTGAGGGCACTGCTCGATCGGGCCTCGGCCGCCACCCCCAGCCAGAACGCCATCATCGCGGTCGTCGATCGCTCGGGGCAGATCCTCGGCGTGCGGACGGAAGCAAACGTCGTCACAGCTGACCTGAATTTTGCGATCAACGGTGCCATCGCCAAGGCGCGGAGTGCGGTCTTCTTTTCCAGTGACCAGGGAATCCTCACTTCCCGGACGGTCGGCTATCTGAGCCAATCCACGATCACCCAGCGCGAGGTGGAGGCCAACCCTTCGAGCACCGATGAATCGATCAGGGGGCCGGGCTTCGTGGCTGCGGTAGGCGTGGGCGGGCAGTTCCCGCCGGGCATCATCAATCAGCCGCTGGTCGATCTTTTCTGCATCGAGCACAGCAATCGGG
>JBIIOK010000099.1:0-9309 GCA_044336985.1 Pirellulales bacterium
GTGGTCGGTGGCGGTGAGGCGGCGGCCGTGGGTGCGGGCGAGCGCGAGCCGACACCAGCAGTCGGCGGCGAGGAGCAGGCTGTCGTCGCCCGCGGCATCGGCGTGATGGGCGACGGCCACGACGCTCACGAGGTCGCGGACCTCCGCGGCCAGGCTGCCGATCTCGAGCTGACGCTCGGCGAGCTGCTTGCCGTGGCGGCGGACCGCGCGGTCGATCCGCAGGGCGAGGTGGCTGAGCGACCGGCGGGCCTGCGCTGCGTGGCCGCGAAGCGTCGCGTCGAGAATGACAGCGTCGGGCCGCGGGCCACGGGCGAATCGCCCGACCTGCCAGGCGAGCCAGGCGGCCGCGCGACGGGAGGTGGCCGTATCGCGGGCGAGCGACGCGAGCGGATGGTGCTTCACGAGTCCCTTGAAGAGCGCGAGGCCGAGCAGGTCGCTCTCCCCCTCGTAGACCGTCACGGCGAGGTGGTCGTGGAAGGAGTCGCCGAGCGGGTGGCCCACGAGAAATGCGCGTCCGCCGTGCACGCCGAGCGCGTCAATCGCCGACTCGCGGACGCACTCCCCGGCCACGATCTTCGCGGTGATGGCCTCGAGCTCGCCGGTCTGGCCGGCGTCGATGCAGCCGGCCGCCCACGCGGCGAGGGCATCGCAGGCCAGCGTCCGCGCCGCGATCCGCCCGAGCCTCCCCTGCACGAGCTGCCGCGAGCCGATCGGCTCGCCCCACGTGAGGCGCGCCCCGGCGAAGTCGCGGGCCTGGGCGAGCAGGATGCGGAGCGTGCCGGCGGCCTGCGCCGCGAGTGTGATTCGCCCGCGGTTGAGGCCGTGCCAAATGATCTTCATCGCGTCGGGCCGGCCGTGACGGTCGGCCGGAGGGGCGAGGAGGTCGGCGGCGGCGACCTTGAATCCGTTGAATTCGAGCGCGGCGTTGTGGGCGTGCTTGAGCGGATGAAGCGGGTAGCGGCGGAGCCGGAATGTCGCATCGTCGGAGTCGGGGAGCCGCGCGAGAACGACCGCTGGCCGGCCGTCGAGCACCGCGAGCACCTTCACGAGCCGGCCATACGTGGCGCCGGTGATGAACATCTTCGTGCCGGTGAGCAGCAGGTCGTCGCCGCGCGGCTCGAGCTTCGCGCCGACGGCCGAGAGGTCGCAGCCGACCGCCGGCTCGGTGCCGCCGAAGATCGAGAGCGGCAGGCCTCGGGCGAGGTTGGGCAGGTGGCGGGCCTGCTGCTCCGGGGAGCCGAAGGCGGCAAGCGCGGCGACCGCGCCGATCGACGAGTGCACGGAGAGCATCCCCGCCGCCGTCGGCACGTTGGCGGCCATTCGCGCGATCGACCAGGCGAGTTCCTGCATCGTGCAGCCGGCGCCGCCGAACGACTCGGGCACGGCCAGCCCCCAGAAGCCGGTGTCGCCGAGCGCCTCCTCGGCGGCAGCAGAAAAGATCCCCTGCTGCCTGGGCGGCGCATCGGCGATCGGCGGGGCGGGGAGTCGCGATGCATCGGTGGGCGGATCGTAGAGCCGGTCGGCCGCCCGAAGGCCTTCGATCGCGAGTTCGGCCCGCTCAAGGATGGCGGTGACGGCATCGCGCGGCGGCTCGGCGGAACGCAGTGCTGAAGCCGCGAAGCCGCCGTCGTCGCTGTGAGGATTCCAGAGGCAGGCGGCGAGGCTGACGCCGTTGCAAGCCAGAGGCTGTCGTGTCGGCAGGCCGGAGGCCTGCCCCACTGGGATCGTCGCCATCCACGAAGGCGGCTCTTGGTTCGCCGCGGCTTTGAGCACGGCGCGGAAGTTCGCGGCTATCGCCCGCCGCTTGAGCTTGAGTGAGGCCGTCGTCTCGCCGCGGGTCGCCTCGAATGGCCGACCGACGAGCACTGCCCGCCGCACCCGCCAGCCGCGGGGAAGTTTTTCCTGCCGCCGCGCGAGCCGCCGCGCGAGCCATGCAAGCACCCGCGGATGGCGGAGCGCCTGCTCGCGGCTCCACACGCGCAGTTTCATCCGACGGATCGCCCCCCGCAGCACGTGGGGCTCCGGCACGACGAGCGCCACCGGCCACCGCAGCCCCTCGCCGAGCACGCAGACCTGCGCGACGGCCGGGTCTTCGGCGAGCGCCCGCTCCACCTCGGCGGGCGGAATCTTCTGCCCGGTGGCGAGCACGAGCCCATCGGCGATCCGGCCAGTGATCCGCACCTGGCCATCGGCATCGATCTCCGCGAGGTCGCCGGTCTCGAGCCAGCCGTCGGGAGCGAGGGGCGAGCGTTCGCCTGCAGGAAGAATGTCGAGCGCGCGGCCCGGCGTGCGCACGAGCAATTGCCCGCGGCTTTCCGGCCGAGCGTCGATTCTGAGCTCCACGCCCTCGAGCGCCGGGCCCACGAAGCCTGGCCGCATCGTGCGCGGATTGGCGAGCGTCACCACGGGGCCCGCCTCGGCGAGGCCGTAGCCCTCGACGAGCGGCAGGCCCCAGGCCGCGAAAGACCGCGCGGTCCGCTCTCGCAAGGGCGCGCCGCCGGAGACGCAGACACGCACGCGTCCGCCGAGGGCGGCGGGCAGATCGGCGATCGTGCCTTTCTGCACGGCCTGCTCGAGCCGCTCGAAGAGCGCGGGCACGCCGAGGATCACCGTCGGCGGCGCCGTCCGGCAGACGTCGAGTATCCGCCGCCGGTCGCGGACGAGATTCAGGCAGCTGCCGCGCACCAGCGCCGTGTAGAGATCGCCCGTGCGGGCGAGACCGTGGCTCATCGGGAGCAGGGCGAGCCGCACGTCGGTTGGATCGTCGAGGAATACGGCGCTCGCCGCCGTCGCGTTCCAGGCGAGCGCCCGCTGGCAGTGGATCACGCCATGGGCATGGCCCGTCGTGCCCGAGGAGAGAAAGATCGCGGCGGGGGCGTCGGGATCGCAGTCGGCCGCATGCCGCTCGAGCTTGGCCGCACGTTCGGCGCGATTGGCGACGGTGGCCAAGTCGATCGCGGGAAGATCGATCAGAGCGATGCCGCGGGGCAGATCGTTTGCCGCGAGCGCCGGTCGTCCGCCGCTGCACACGATCCCGCGGGCCGCGAGCCAGCCAAGCTGCTCGCCGAGCACGGCTCGGGGTTCGTCGGCATGCAGCGCCACATGCACGACGCCCGAGAGCAGGCAGGCCAGATCGACGACGATCCAATCGAACGAGTGCGGGCCGACGTGGGCCAGCCGGTCGCCGCGGCGGAGGCCCGATCGCTCGTAGTGCGCGGCGAGATCCAGCGCCGCGCCGAGGAGCGATCCCCAAGTGACTGCTCCCGCCGGCTTCGATGCATCGATCACCGCCGGCCGATCAAACGCATCGTCGCACCGCGCCACCATCAGGTCGACGAGCGACGCCGCAGCCGCGTTGTCAATTGCCACGGGCTGCGTGCGGCCGCCGGTCGCCGCCGACGGCGTCATGGATCCACCCGCTCGAAGAGAACCGCGATCCCCTGCCCGAGGCCGATGCACATCGTGGCGAGTCCAAGCCGCGCGGAAGACTGCTGCAGCGCGTGGATCAAGGTCGTGGCGATCCGAATGCCGCTCGCGCCGAGCGGATGCCCGATCGCGAGCGACCCGCCGCGCACGTTCACCTTCTCCGGCGCAAGCGCGAGCTCCTCGATGCAATGGATCGCCTGGGCCGCGAAGGCCTCGTTGAGCTCCACGAGATCGATCGCGTCGAGCGCGAGACCAGTGCGGTCGAGCAGCTTGCGCGTGGCGGCGATCGGCCCGGTGCCCATCGCGGCCGGCGGTACGCCGACGACCGCCGTGGCCACCACGCGGGCGAGCGGCGCGACCGACTGCCGCCGCGCCTCGGCCGCCGACATGACGACGAGCGCCGCGGCGCCATCGCTCACCGGGGCGCTCGTCGCCGCCGTGATCGTGCCCAGTTTCGGCAGGAATGCCGGCTCGAGGGTGGCCATCGCCTCGAGGCTCGTGTCGCGGCGAATCGACTGGTCGTGCAGGGCCTCGACGACCGCGCCCTCCTCGTCGTGGCCGAAGACGGCGGCGATCTCGTCGGCGAAAAGGCCGGCATCGGCGGCGGCCGCCGCCTTGCTGTGGCTTTCGAGCGCGTAGGCCTCCTGTCGTCGCCGCGAGATGCCGTGGGCGGCCGCGAGCTGCTCGACCGTCATGCCCATCGAGAGCATGCCGCGGCTCGACCGCGCGAAGGCCTGCGGGTGGATGTCTACGCTTGAGTCCATCGGCAGGTGGTGCATGTGTTCGACGCCGCCGACCACCTGCACGTTTTCCGCGCCGGCCGCGATCGCGTGGCAGGACTGGGCGAGCGCCTGCAGGCCTGAGCCGCAGAGCCTGTTGACAGTCGTGCCCGCGACGGAGAAGGGCAGCCCCGCGAGGAGCGCCGCGGTGCGGGCGACGTTGCCGCCGAGTTCGCCCCGCTGCTGCGTCGCGCCGAGCACGACGTCTTCGATCGAATCGGGGTCGACGCCGCTCCGCTTGACCGCGGCCTTCACGACGGCCGCCGCGAGCTCGTCGCCGCGAACGTGGCGAAAGAGGCCGCGGTCGGGATGCGATCGGCCGATGGCCGTGCGGCAGCAGGCGACGACGACGGGCGTCGTCTCGGGATCATACGCTGAATGTCCGGGGGCGTGCCGCATGGCGTTTGGTCAGTCCTCCGTCGTGAAGCGGCCGCCGGTGCGGGCCATCTCGATGAGCCGCGGCGTGGGATGCATCCGCACGCCGAGATCGGCGAGTGGTTCGAGGCGGCGAACGACCTCGGCGGCGCCGAGCGAATCGGCCCAGGCGAGCACGCCGCCGCGAAAGGCGGGGAAGCCGAGCGCGTGGATCACGGCCAGATCGATGTCGCGGCCGTCGCGGACGATGCCTTCGTCGAGCACGCGGGTGGCCTCGAGCACCACGGGCAGCAGCAGCCGGTCGGCGATCACGGCGTCGGTGACCGGCCGCGAAGGAAGGGCATAAGGCGCGACGAGATCGGCCACGCCCTCGTCGGGCCGCACGATCTTCGGCCGCCGGCCTTTGGCATCGCTGCCGTCGGAATATATGTAGAAGCCACCGCCGCTCTTGCGGCCGAGCCGCCCCGATCGCACGAGCGCGGGGATCACGGGGGAGGCCTCGATGCGGTCGCCGTAGGCGTCGTTGAGCACGAGCCCGGCATAGAACGCGGTGTCGAGCCCGATCATGTCGTAGAGCTCAAGCGGCCCCATCGGCATGCCGAAGGCCCGTGCCACGCGGTCGATCCGCTTCGCCTCACCCCCTTCGCGCAGCATCTCCACCGATTCGTGCAGGTAGGGCATCAGGAGACGATTGACGAGGAAACCCGGGCTGTCGTGGACGACGATCGGGCACTTGCCGAGCCGCTTCGCGTGGGCGACGGCGATCGCGATCGTGCGGTCGCTGGTGGCGGGGCCGCGGACCACTTCGACGAGCGTCATCCGCCGCACGGGATTGAAGAAGTGGAGCCCGCAGAACCGGGAGGGATCGGCGAGCGCCGTGGCGAGTTTCGTGATCGGGTTGGTGGAGGTGTTGGTGGCGATCACCGTGTCGGGATCGACCATCTGCTCGATCTCGGTGAGCACCTGCCGCTTCACGTCGGTCCGCTCGACCACGCTCTCGATCACGAGGTCGCTGCCCGCGAGGGCCGAGAGCTGCGTGGCCGTGCGCAGGTTGCCGGCAAGCGCGAGCGCCTGCGCGGGATCGGTTCGCTTGGTGTTGCGGTCCCAGGCGGCCTCGTCGAGGATGCCGGTGACGCTGCGGGCAAGCGCCTCTGGCTGCACGTCGACGAGCGTCGTGCCGAAGCCGGCCCGCAGGTGGCTCGCCGCGATCCCCGCGCCCATGATCCCCGCGCCGACGACCGCCGGTCGCTGCATCGCCGGCGCGTCGACCGCCGGCGCGTCGACGCCGGCATCGTGGCGGTTGCGTTCGCCAATCCGAAACACCCGCACGAGCTGCGCGGCGACGGTGGAGCGGGCGAGCGTTGCGAAGGCCCGGCCTTCGATCCGCCCTGCCTCCTCCGCATCGACCTCCGTGCCGGCGAGGACCGTGGCGAGGATCGTCGGCGGCGCCGGGTAATGGCCGCCGGTGCGGCCGAGGATCACCGCCGCCGAGGTCGCCTCGAGAAACGACTTCTCCTCGGGAGCGAGCGTGCAAGGCCCGGCCATCCGCCGACGGCGGTCGAGGTAGCCGCCGCTCTCGCGATGATGTTCGATGAGCCTGCGGGCCGACTCGAAGGCCTGTGCGGATTTCACGCAGGCATCCACGAGGCCGAGCCGCAGGGCGGCGGCGCCGTTGATTGGCTCGCCCCCGGCTGCAAACTCGACGGCCGGGCCGGGGCCGATGAGGCGAGAGAGCCGCACCGTGCCTCCCCAGCCTGGCAGGAGACCGAGCTTCACCTCCGGCAGCCCGAGAACGGTATGCGGCTCCGTGGTCGCAATCCGCAGGTCGCAAGCCAGCGCGAGTTCCAGGCCACCCCCCAGGCAGACGCCGTCGATCACGGCCACGGTTGGCCAGGGACCGTCGGAGAGCCGTGCGAAGAGTCCGCGGCCCGTCGCGCAGAGCCGTTCGATCTCCTCCGGCGGCAGGTTCTTGAGCGTCTTGAGCCGATTGATGTCGGCTCCGGCGAAGAATGATCCCGAGCGGGCCGAGAGCAGGACGACTCCCCGCGGTTCCGGGCCGGCATCGAGCCCGTCGAGAGCGTCGGCAAGATCCCGAATCACCTCCTCCGTGATCACGTTTTGCCGGTGTTCGGCGACGTAAAACGACAGCACCACGAGGCCGTCGTCGAGTCGCTCGGCGGTGAGCGTTCGGCGACCGCTCTCGAGGTCCCGTGCAAGGGCCGTCATGGCTGTGATTCCGTCTGGGGCGGTTCCCGGCTCGTTCGCTTGCCTGAACCGGGAAAACCGCTAGTGTATCGGGACTTTTGCAAGCTCCATACACGGAGGTTTCGGCCGGCCATGAAGTTCGCCCCGACCAGCTTCGCCCCATCGTCCGCGCCCCTCGCCGACCGCAATCGCTCCTGTGAGAGCTTGCCGACCTGGCCGCTGCTCGTGGCCGCATGGGTCGCGCTCGTGGCGATCGGTGCGGTTGGCCGGCTCTGGCAGCCCGGCTGGAACGTGACGCCGATGGCGGGCGTTGCGCTCGCGGCCGGCGCTCTCTTTCCGCATCCGCTCGTCGCGGCGAGCGTGCCGCTTGCGGCCTTGGCGCTGAGCAATCTCGTGATGCCCGGCTACGGCAGCCTGGCAATGGCCGCCGTGGTCTACGCGGCGACGGCCTGGCCCGTCCTGCTCGGCGGCCGGCTCGTGCCCGGCAAGGCGTGGCAGGCCGTGATCGGCAGTGCGCTTGCCAGTTCGCTCGTCTTCTATCTCACGACCAACTTCGCCTACTGGTGGCTCACGAACGATTATCCGCACACGCTCGCCGGCCTCGCGGCCTGCTATACCGCGGCGCTGCCGTTCTATCGCTGGATGCCGGTGGGCGACGTCGCTTGGAGCGTGGCGATCTTCGCCGGGCTGTCGGCGGTGCGGGCGACGCTGACAAAAGCGCAGGTGACCCGGGGCACGGCGGCGGCTTGACTGCCCCCGGATGCCGTTGAGAATGCTGGTGGGCGGTTCGCCGTCCGTGTTCGTCGATTGGTTGATTGATGGTCCGCTGCGGGAATGGCGGAATTGGCAGACGCGCCAGGTTGAGGGCCTGGTGGTAGTAATACCGTGCAGGTTCAAGTCCTGTTTCCCGCATTTAGTTGTTCGAGATCGACGAAGCCGCGGAGCCACCCGAGATGAGCGAGCCTGATTCCTCAGACGATCCGACCGCGACGGAGTCGGGGAGCGGGGCACCGCGGCGGATCCAGATCGGCACGCAGCGGCCCGGCGTCGCCGCGCCGAAGCTCCCGCCCCGGCACCAATACACGGTGTCGCAGCCGGCCGAGGCTCCCGCAGACGCAGCCGCCGTCGTGGAAACCGCGCCGCCCGCTGCGGAACTGCAGAGTGCCGCCGCGCCAGCCGTCCCCGTTGCACAGGCCGCCCCCGCAGCGCCGGCCGAGCCGAAGCGCGAGGGCAAGCCGCGACGCGACAAGCGTGGCCCGGGGAAGACCGCATTCACCGACGTCGTGCCGTCGCAAAAGCGAGTGGCCGTGCCCAACCTGCGGGCGGCCCTCGAAGACGACCTCGAATCGGATTTCCAAGCCGCGCTCGAGGGTGTGGCAGTCGATGAGCTGCTCACGCACAGCGTTCCAGCGAAGTCCGAGGCGCCGCTCGATCCGGGCGCCCGCGTGACGGGCACGGTCGTGAGCATCAGCCACGACACGGTCTTCATCGACCTCGGCGGCCGTCGGCAAGGCGCGATGAAGATCGTGGGGCTCGACGAGATTCCGAACGTCGGCGACGTGCTGCCGCTTTCCGTCGGCAGCCGCAGCGACGAAGACGGCCTCTATGACGTCGCTCCCGCCAACCGCGCCGTCGCCGTCGAAGACTGGTCGCAGCTCGAGGCGGGCATGATCGTCGAGGCCCGCGTGACGGCCGCCAACAAGGGTGGCCTCGAGTGCGCGGTGGCGGGCCTCCGCGGCTTCATGCCGGCGAGCCTCGTGAGCCCCTGGCGGGTCGAAAATCTCGAGGAGATGGTGGGCCAGACGCTCGAGAGCCTCGTCACGGAGATCGTGCCGGCGGCCCGGCGGCTCGTACTTTCCCGCCGCGCCGTGATCGAGCGGCAGGCCGCCGATGCCCGCGCGAAGATGCTCGAGACGCTCGAGGTGGGCGCGACGCTCGACGGCATCGTGCGGAGCGTCCGCGATTTCGGCGCCTTCGTCGACATCGGCAACGGCGTCGAGGGCCTCGTGCACGTCAGCCAGCTTTCCTGGGACCGCGTTGCGAATCCTGCCGACGTCCTCCAGCCCGGCCAGAAGGTCCGCGTGGTGGTGAAGAAGGTCGATCGCCAGACCGGCAAGATCGGCCTCTCCGCCCGCGACCTCGTCGAGAGCCCCTGGAAGAACGCCGCGGTGAAGTATCACACCGGCGCGACGGTCCGCGGCAAGGTGAGCCGCATCGCCCAGTTCGGCGCCTTCGTGAAGCTCGAGCCGGGCATCGAGGGTCTCGTGCACGTCTCGGAGCTCGCCACGCGGCACGTCCGCAGCGTGGGCGACGTCCTGAAGGAAGGCGAGGAGGTCGAGTGCCGCGTCCTCGCCGTCGATTCCGACGAGCAGCGGCTCTCGCTCTCGATCAAGGCCCTCGCCGCGAAGCCCGCGGCAGCGTCATCCGACGCGGAGCCCGAGGCCGAGGAACCGGCCGAGGAGTCCCCAGCGCCGGTCGCGAAGAAACGCACCGGCCCACTGAAGGGCGGTCTGGGCGGCCAATC
>JBIIOK010000036.1:0-20403 GCA_044336985.1 Pirellulales bacterium
TCCGCTCGCTCGGTGCTGACTGCGCTCTCGGCATCCTGCCTTCGCTTGTCAGCAACGCCGGCTCCCGGGGCACGGGTCACCCGAAGCCTTCCTCAACTGGTGAATTGCAGAAAGCGGAGAGGCCCGGGGCTGCCAGTACCCTCTCGCGGGCTATGGAAGCGAGCGCAGGCAGGATGCCGAAAGCGAGCGGACATGCAGTGAGCGGAGGACAGGATGTCCGCAGTGAACGTCCGCCGAGAGGGTACTGGCAGCCCCGGGCCGGGTTGGGCGAGTTGGCCGCAGGCGGCTCACTTCGGCGTGAGCGTCTTTTTGCCGACCCACGCCACGAGGGCGTCTGGCACCCGCACCGAGCCGTCGGCCTGCTGGTAGTTCTCCAGGATCGCGATGATCGCGCGGCTCATCGCGATCGCCGTGCCGTTGAGCGTGTGCACGAAGTGGGTGCCCTTCTCACCGGGTTTCTTGTAGCGCACCGCGAGCCGGCGGGCCTGGTAGTCGGTGCAGTTCGACGTGCTCGTCACCTCGCCCCACTCGCCCTGCTCGCCGCGGCCCGGCATCCAGGCCTCGAGGTCGAACTTCCGATAGGCCGGGCCGCCGAGGTCGCCCGACGCGGTGTCGATGACACGGTAAGGGATGCCAAGGCCGTCGAAGAGCCGGCATTCGAGGTCGAGCAGTTGGCCGTGCATCGCCTCGCTCTCCTCCGGCCGCGTGAAGGCGAACATTTCCACTTTCGTGAACTGGTGCACGCGGTAGAGGCCGCGGGTGGCGCGGCCGTGCGCGCCGGCCTCGGTGCGGAAGCAGTGGCTGATTCCGCAGAGCTTGAGCGGCAGTTCCTCGGCCTCGAAAATCCGCTCGTGCATCGCGCCGCCGAGCGTGATTTCGGCCGTGGCCACGAGCGAGAGGTCGCTCCCCGTAATCGAGTAGATCTGCGTCTCGGGACCGCGCGGCATGAAGCCCGTGCCCTCGAGGATCGTGTCGCGGGCAAGGTCGGGCGTGGTCATCACGGTGAAGCCTTCCCGCAGGAGCAGATCCACTGCGTATTTCTGCAGGGCAAGCTCGAGGAGCACCGCGTCATTCGTGAGGAAATAGAAGCCGTGGCCGGCCACCTTGGCGCCGGCGTCGAAATCGAAGAGGCCGAGCCGACCGCCGATCTCCACGTGATCGAGCGGCTTGAAGGCGAACGTGGGTAGCGGTGTGGCGCCGCGGCGGATCTCGATGGCCGCGTCCTCGCCCCCGACCGGGGCCGCGGGGTGCGTGAGGTTGGGCATCTGCCGGAGGATCTCGTCGGCCTCGCCGGTGATCTCGGCGAGGCGTCCCTCGAACGCCGCCACCTCCTCGCGGAGCCGGCGGCCTTCCGACTTCTTGGCCTCGCGTTCGGCCGCGTCGGCCGCCTTGGCGATCGACTTGCTCACCTGGCCGGCCTCGTGGTTGAGGCGGTCGATGTCGGCCTGGATCTGCCGCCGCAGCCGGTCGATGTCGGCGAACCGGGCCACGTCGGCCGAGGAGCCGCGGTTGCGGCAGTTATTGGTGACGAGATCGACGTTATCGGCGACGAAGCGGCGGTCGAGCACGAACGGTTCTCCTGGAGGGAAGGGCACTATACTACAGGGCCTCCGCAGGGCCGTAACCATGAGCGATTCCGCCTCCGCCGCCGTCGCCAATCCCGCCACCGAGACCCCGGCGGCCGTTCCCGTGGCCGCGAAGGAAGCTGCGGCCACCGAGAAGCCGAAGCGTCAGCCGCGGCACCACGTCGTGCTCTGGAACGACGACGACCACACGTATCAATACGTGATCGCGATGCTGCAGCAGCTCTTCGGCCATCCGCCGGAGAAGGGCTTCCAGCTCGCGAAGGAGGTCGATCGGAAGGGCCGTGCGATCGTGCTCACGACCACGAAGGAACACGCGGAGCTCAAGCGCGACCAGATCCACGCCTTCGGCGCCGATTCGCTGATCGCCCGCTCAAAGGGCTCGATGTCCGCCTCGATCGAGCCCGAGTAGGACAGGCTTCAGCCTGTCATCCCTGCCGCCCAACCTGTCGCCGACACGGCAGAAGTCGAGTCGCGGTGGCCCTCGCGGACTCGGTCCAAATGCTCCTCGAGCTTCCGCCGATTCCGGCAACTCGCCGGTAAGCGGCTTGTGATTCACGGAAGCCCGCAGCGCAAGCAAGGTCCATCGGCTCTCCACTCAACCCAACGCCACTCCCACCCGCCCTGCGAAAAATGCCCCAACTCTCCTCGCTCGCGCTTCGGGCTTTCGTAGAGAGGCTAGCGATCTCTCGGCTGGCCGCGGTCGTCGAAATGCTCGACTGCGCCGTCGCGGCTGTCGGGCCGCGTGCCGATGGCGATCGTATCGACGCCGTCGGCATCCTTGATCTCGATGCGGCCCCCACCTTTTCCCACGACGCGGCCCATGTGGATGAGCACCGTGCCGTCATCTGCCTCGACGACGATCTCCCGGCAGACGAGCCGCGTGGCCTCGAGGCTGTCCACCTTCGCGGCCTCGAATCGCTCCGGCGGCACGGCCGCCGCGCGGATGGCCAGGCCGATCGCCAGGAAGAGGAGCGGATAGACGGTCCACCGTTCGCGGCTGGTCATCGGTGAAGGTTCTCCGAGGGCATGCGCGTTTGCTCAGTCGCCGTGCAGTTGCCGCAGCCGGCCGGAGAGCCGCAGGATCAGCTGCGCCCGCTCGAATTGGTCGAGCCAGTCGGTCACCACTGCCGCGATGGCTTCGGCCGGCGGCGGCACCGCGCCGCTCGAGCAGCTCTCGCCGAGCTGGGAAGCCGCGGCCGCGCGGTAGGCGGAGAGTGTCCGGTCGCCGTAGAAGACGATCGGCGTGAAGTCCTCCGAGAGAAACATCGCCACCGGCACCCGCTGGCCGCCGCAGACCTTCAGATGTGCGGCGATGTCGGGCCGCGCATCGCGGTCGAGGAACCGCACGTCGAGCGCGGGTGCGGCCGCCTGAAAGTGGTCGAAGATCGGGCACTGGTTCACGCAGTCGCCGCACCAGGCTCCGGCGAGCACGAGCACCGGCATCCGGCGGACAAAGCCGCCGAGCAGCTTCTTCTGGTTGGGCGTCAGCGAAACGCTCCGGTGGAAGGCGTCCCAGCGGCCTTGCTGGTCGGGATTGGCGTGCCGGTCGAGAAATTGCCGGTAAGGCAGGGCGGCCTCGAAGGCGGCCTGCCAGGCTTCGGGGGTCGGGGGCGTGCCGGCGCCGGCAATGGGCGCGGCTATGGAGGCGGTCGTGATGGGGGCTGCCATGCGTGGGGCTCCTGGGAATGGGTGGGGGCGAGCATAGCGTCTCTGGTGAATTTGGAGGGGAGATCAGGACGTTTTTTCCGCTCGAAAAGCGGCCTTGACCCCGAAAAAAAAGCCCCCTAATGTCCGCCCGCCTGAAGGCTGAGGGGCAGAGGAAAAGCCCCACTCGAAACGAGCGGCTGCACGGAAGCTCGCCGCTCGCTTCGAGTCAAACGCTTCACAACAATTCGTGTTCGTCCAATCGCTCCCGGAAACGGTTCAGTTTCTCCGCCCCCCTGGGAACTGGACCGTTCCGGGGGCCTTTTTTTCCAAAGGCCCGTCCGAGCCCCGGTGCGCCCGACACGCCCGGTGCGCTATAAAGGTGGCATGAGCCAGCCGCCCTCTCCGCCTCCCGGTGCCGAACGCCTGATCCGCTGGATCATGGTCGGCATCGTCGTCTGGGGTGTCTTCCACGCGATCGGCGCCTGGACGCTCAATTACGACGCCCGCCGGCCGCTCGTCGTCCTCGCCTGCGTGGCCGCCTTCCTCGGCTTCTGGCTCGCGATGCTCTCCACGCTGCGGCGCAGGTAGACCGCTTGCTCCGCAAGCGGATCTGGATCCGCTTGGGGACCAAGCGGTCTACAATAAAGACGGAGGTTCCCATGCCAATCAACCTGCGATCGGGTCTCGATACCGGCGTCTCTGGCGATGGCCATGCCGCCAGGGTTCGTCCGGCCGTCGATACCGAGCAGAGTGTCACCGGCCTCTCGATCGGGCAGTACCTGATCCGCCGCCTGTCGGACTACGGAATTCGCCACGTCTTCGGGCTGCCGGGCGACTACGTGCTCTCCTTCTACAGCATGCTCGAGCACAGCCCGCTCGACCTCGTGAACTGCACCCGCGAGGACTGCGCCGGCTTCGCTGCCGACGCGTATGCCCGCGTCAACGGCATGGGCGCGGTCTGTGTGACGTATGGCGTGGGAGGCCTGAGCCTCGCGAATTCGATCGCCGGCGCCTATGCGGAGAAGAGCCCGGTGATCCTCATCTCGGGCGCTCCCGGCATCCGCGAGCGGATCAACAACCCGCTGCTTCACCACCGCGTCCGCGAATGGCACACGCAGCTCGACGTCTTCGAGAAGATCTGCGCCGCCAGCCGCGAGATCGTCGATCCGGCGACCGCCTTTCGCGACATCGACCAGCTCCTCGACACCGCCGACCGCCTCAAGCGTCCCGTCTACATCGAGCTGCCGCGCGACATGGTCTCCGTCGTGCCCGACCAGATCCGTCCCTACCACGCGCCGCGGCTGGAGAGTGACAAGAGCGCCCTGAACGAGGCGGTGAAGGAGGCCGTGGCGCGGATCGAGCAGGCGAAGCGGCCCGTGATCATCGCCGGCGTCGAATTGCATCGCTGGGGGCTTCAGGCCGACGTCGTCGATCTCGCAGAGGCCTCCGGCATCGCGATGGCGTCGACGATGCTCGCCAAGAGCGTGGTCAGCGAGACGCATCCGCTCTACATCGGTCTCTACGAGGGGGCGCTCGGCCGCGAGGAGGTGACGAAGTTCATCGAGGAGAGCGACTGCGTGATCCTGCTCGGCACGCTGCTGACCGACCTTGATCTCGGCATCTTCACGGCCAAGCTCGACGCGACGAAGAGCATCTACGCCACGAGCGACGAGCTCCGCATCAGCCACCATCACTTCCATAATGTGCTCCTCGCCGACTTCCTCAAGGCGCTCGTGGCGGCCAAGCCGAAGGCGGCGAAGCGGACGCTCCCGCCGGGGCCGGCCGCCGCGCAGGGGCCCTTCAAGCTCGACGCGGCCAAGCCGATCACGACCACGCGGCTCGTCCGCCGGCTCGACGAGTCGCTCGACGAGAAGACGATCGTGGTCGCCGACGTGGGCGATGCGCTCTTCGCTTCCAGCGAGCTCGTCATCCGCGGTCACACGGAGTTTCTTTCGCCGGCGTATTACACCTCGATGGGGTTCGCGGTGCCGGCAGCCCTGGGCGCGAAGGTGGCCCGGCCCGACCTCAAGGTGGTGGCGCTCGTCGGCGACGGCGCCTTCCAGATGACGGGCATGGAGCTCTCGACGATCGTCCGCCGCGGCCTGGCGATCACCGTGATCGTGCTCGACAACAAGGGCTACGGCACGGAGCGGGTGATCCACGAGGGGAGCTTCAACGACATCAATCCGTGGCAGTATCAAATGCTCCCGCAGGTGCTCGGTGGTGGCACGGGCTACGAGGTGCGCACGGAGGGCGAATTCGACGCCGCGATCGCGAAGGCGCTCGCCGACACGAGCGGCCTGAGCCTGATTCGCGTCCACATCGGCCTCGACGATCGGTCGATCACGCTCGACCGAATCGGCAAGGGCCTCGCCCGCCGTCTCTCCCGGTAGGATAGGCTTCAGCCTGTCACTGGCCGCAACCCGCATTGGTCGCCGGAACGGCAGAAGTCTCGTCGCGGTGGCCCTCGCGGACTCGGTCCAAATGCTCCTCGAGCTTCCGCCGATTCCGGCTCCTCAGCATCTGAAGTAGGACAGGCTTCAGCCTGTCGAAAGTAGACCGCTTGCTCCGCAAGCGGATCGCAAAGCACACCGCTTGCGGAGCAAGCGGTCTACTCGTGAAGCGGCCTAACGCCCGAGGTTCGGCAAACCGACGGCCTTGCCGTAGGCCTTCACGAGGTCGTCGAGCGATGCGCGGAACGAGTTTTTCAGGCTCTGCTCGACCGAAAGCCCCTCCTTCACTCCCTGCACGAAGGCGGCAAATTGCTTCCGGTCGCGGGCGACCATGAACTTCACGAGCCCCGAGGCGATTCCGTATTGCAGCGGGTTGATGTGGGCGTCGGGGCCGTCGTCGAAGAAACCCGGCCCCACGCTGCCGCTGGCCTTCATGAATTCCACTCCCTTCGCCTCCTTGAGCGGCACCTGGCGGCAGGCCGGCACCACCTGTGTGCCCACCCACTCGGCGATGCCCTCGTTAAGCCAGTTCGGCAGTCGCGCCGGGGAAAGCCAGCGGTGGTTGAAGCCGTGGCTCGTCTCGTGGACGAGCATGTGGGCAAAGGCGCTTTCATCGTCGCCGCGGTGACAGGCCATCACTACGCGGCCGTCGCTTCGTTGGTGGCAGAGCCCGTGCACGCCCTGCGGCGCGAGGCCCATGAAGCGGCCCTCGAAGGCGAGGAAGTCGTCCTCCTTCAGAAAGGCGACGACGAGGCACTTGCCCAGCCAGACCGGCTCGCCGCGCGGGATGCCGTAGAGATCGCAGAGGAAGTCATGCATCGCGTCGAGACTGGCGAGGTAGGGAGCCATCTGCCCGGCCGGGATGTCGGTGGCCACGATGAATTCGTGCGTGTTCGAGACCTCCAGCGCCGGGAACGCCTCGCGGGCCTCGGCGACGAATGCCTCGAGCTCCTTGACCTGCGCGGCATGCTCCGCGGCGGAAAGCTGCGGCCAGGGGCTGACGCCGTTTTTCTCCATCCGTTCCACTGCCGCCAGCATCTCCTGCTCGCGGTTTTCCCGGGCCTTCCTGCCGCGGAGTTGCACGGCGCTGTTTCCCTTGCCCGAGGATTCGTGGATCGTCTCGCGGCCGGCGATGATCTTCGCGATTCCCGCCAGCGGCACGCTCACCGTTTTCGTGGCTCCTTCGGGCGTCAGCCGCAGGGCGGTCGCCTTGTCGCCACGCTGCGTCACGCCGTCGAGCGTCGGACGCACGAACCGCTTGCCGGTGCCGAGTTCGACGAGATCGATCGTTTGGCCGACATGCGGCTCGAGCGCATCGGCAAGTGCGTCGGCCCGCGCGGCCGAAGCGCAGAGGGCCAGCAGGGCCGATGCCAGGTAACAGATTACCCCGGCTCGCATGCCAGTTGCTCCCGGCGCAAGGCCGTGCTCGAGATGTCGATCCGAAACTCCCGCTGCGAGACAAAGTAGGCGATGCGGCGGAGGCGCTCGGGCGCCGGCAGCTTCGCCGGTTCCTCGAAGACACCATCGCGGGCGCGGCCGAAGACGATGAGCCCGCGGGCGTTTTCTGCGATCGTTTGGACCGCCCGGTCGGCCGCCTCCTGCGAGCCGCCGTAATACTTCGGCTCGGCCAGCCGCGCGAACGTGTCGGCCCCCATCACGAACGTGCTCTGGGGGAAGATGTCGAGTTTCTCGATGAATGTCGCCGCCCGCGTGAGCCAGAGCGTCTGCCCGCGGAACTGCGCCGCCCGCGATTCGATCTCCTGATAGTCGAGCGCCGGCTTGTCGACGTTCGCGATCGAGAGCTCGTAGGCGAGCGGCCGTTCGGCGATCTCCTCGGCGATCCGCGCCATCAGCCGGTGGGCGTCGTGGAGCGGGTCGAACGAGCCCGGGAAGATGAGCTGGTCGTCGGCGGGCGCGGCATCCGAGCCGGTGGCGCGGACGGCGCTTCGCGAGCCGGCCAGGAGCGCCTGCCACGGCTCCGGCGCCGCGGTGCGCTCGATCGAAACTTTTTCTGCGGATCGTAGCCGACCCGGCAACGGCACCATGGCGTCGCGACCCGTTGGCACGCTCGCCAGGCATTCGAGCAGGAGTGCCGCTGCGAGTTCCTCCTCCTCGCCGCGGCTGCGGGCCTCCTTCTCAAGCACGAGCGAGGCGACCGTCGTCGCACCAAGCGTCTGCAGGGCGACGAACACCCGATGCTCGCCGCGCTTCGGCTGCCGCGTTCGCAGGCTGGCGGTGACGGAGATGCCCACGGCCTGCTCCGGCGAGGCGCCGAGCGAGCGCGCCCGCTGCCAGGCCGCCATGGCGAGCCGTCGCGCCGCCCGCGACGAGCAGTAGGTTTCCTGCGGCCCGCCGAGCAGCCGGTCGACCGCCTCGCGGGCATAAGGGACGACGGCCTCGAGCATGACGGCGCTCGCGCCGGGCGTGGAAACGAGGTGCGAGATCGCGGCCGAGCCGCCTCCGGTTGAGACGATCACGATCCGCGAGCCGTCTTGCTCGAGCGACTCGATCAGGCCGACCGGATCGGGCAGTTGCATGGGCTGTGAGGGCGGGTGGTTTCGGCAGACTCTTCCGGCGCGGCCGCAATGGGCCGTCCGGCTTGCGATTGCCCGTCCCGCCGAGCCTGCGCCGCTTGCCAAGCGTCGCTTCCGCCGCTGCAAAGACCGCTTCAGCGCAACTTTGCGAACAGCCGATTGGGTTCGGGGGAGGGCCTAGAAATGATACCGCGTCGTTGGTTCGAAATCGCCTGCCTGTTGGGCGTGCTGCAGCTTCCGTCGTCCGCGCTGGGCGTTGAACGCGTGCCCCGCATGATCAGGCTGGTCGGCACCGACACGCCCGGCGACCCGGGCTTCACGCCGCTGTCCGCCGCCGATTCGCCCGCGGAGTCGTCGGGGCCGTTCGACGTGACACGCGGCGATCTCGGAGAAGATGACGACATTGCGGCCGAAAAGGCGAAGGCGAAGCGACGCGCAGCTGCGGAAAGGCAGCAGACCGCCGACGCGATCCCCGATCCGCTTCGCGGCACGCCGCAGATCAGCCCCGCGGCGACCGGCCGCGATGCGTTGGCCGTGTTGGCGAAGCTCCTGCCGGGCCGCAGCGACTCTCCTTACGATTGGTATGCGCCGGTCGAACCGCTCCACGTCGGGTGCGAGCCCTACGCGTTGCCCCCCTGCGTGCCGCCGCCGCCGTGCCATCCGAGCGAGCCGCCGCATCCCTACGACCTCGTCGGCATGCAGGGCGTGCCGAGCGGCGGGCCGATCTATCGTGGGCCCTGCGAGCCGCGGACCGGCACCCACGATCACTGCCACTTCCCCTGGTATCACCGGCTCCACGACCGCTTCGTCGACCATTTCTACCGCTGGAAGTAGGCTGGCCGCTCCCATTCCCACCGGAGCGACCGACATGCGGGCGGCCATCATCGGCATCGGAGCGATCGCGCGGCTTCACGCCAAAGCCTTGGCTGACATTCCGGGCGTCGAGCTTGTCTCGGCCTGCTGCCGGACGGAGGAGAAAGGCAAAGCCTTCGCCTCCGAGTTTGGCTGCACGTGGCACGCCGACGCGGCGAAGATGCTCCGCCGTGAGAAGCCCGACTTCGTCACCGTGGCCACGCCGTCGGGGGCGCACCTCGACGCGGTCATGGCGGCCGTCCGCCGCGGCGTCCATGTGATCTGCGAGAAGCCGCTCGAGATCACGCTCAAGCGGATCGACCGGATGATCGCGGCGGCCGAGAAGGCGGGCATCACGCTCGGCGCCATCTTTCCGCAGCGATTCAATCCGGTGGTGCGCACGGTGCACGACGCCGCGGCTGCCGGCCGCTTCGGCGCGCTCGCCATTGCGGCCAGCTACGTGCCCTGGTGGCGCGACGACGCCTATTACGGTCCGGGCCGCTGGCAGGGCACGAAGGCGCTCGACGGCGGCGGGGCGCTCATGAACCAGTCGATCCATGGCGTCGATGCGCTGCAGTGGATCGTCGGCGCCACGATGCCGGGGCTCGCGCCGGGCGAAAACCCGGTCGAGAGCGTGATGGCGCTCACGGCCGTGCGGGCCCACGACGCCGAGCGGCTCGAGGTGGAAGACACCTGCGTCGCGGTGCTGCGGTTCAAGAACGGAGCCCTGGGGCAGCTGCTCGCCGCAACGAGTCTCTATCCCGGCCAGCTGCGGCGGTTTCTTTTCGGTGGTCGCGACGGCACCGCGGAGATTTTGGAAGAGCAGCTCGTGACTTGGCGGTTTCGCGGCGAGGCCGCGGGTGACGAGTCCACCCGTGCCGCGTTTGGCGGGGCGAGTGGCACCAGCGGCGGTGCCGCCGATCCGATGGCGATCAATTATTCCTGCCACACGCGGAACTTCGAAGACTTCATCGCGGCCCTCAAGGCAGGCCGCCAGCCCGCCCTCGATGGCCTCGAAGGCCGCAAGGCGGTGGCGATCGTCGAGGCCTGCTACAAGTCGGCCCGCACGGGCCGGGTGGCGAAGATTGATTGACAGTCTCCCGCGCGGCATCGACCATGCGTGCCGCCCGTGGCTCTCCAGTCCCCCTGCCTCAAGGAAACTCCTGTCATGGCCGACCTGCCGCGATCGAATCCCGCGCATCCGTCTTCCGCTGACGGCCCCTGGTATCGCGAGCTGACACCCTACCACTGGTTCGTCTTCGTGGTGGCGTCATTGGCGTGGCTGTTTGACTGTCTCGATCAACAGCTCTTCCTGTTGGCGCGGGGCTCGGCGATGAAGGCGCTCCTGCCCGCCGGCATGGATCCCATCACCTACGGCGGCTACGCGACGAGCATCTTCGTGGCCGGCTGGGCGACGGGCGGCCTGATCTTCGGCTCGCTCGGCGATCGCTACGGCCGCGCGAAGATGCTGACGCTCACGGTGCTGATCTACTCGGTCTGCACCGGTCTTTCTGCCTTCTCGAAGGGCTGGATCGACTTCGCGCTGTTCCGATTTCTGACCGGGCTGGGGGTCGGCGGTGTCTTCGGGCTGGCCGTCGCCCTGGTGGCAGACACGCTGCCCGACCGCGCCCGCGCCGGTGCGCTCGGCCTCCTGCAGGCCCTTTCGGCGGTCGGCAACGTGATGGCCGGCAGCGTCAGCATGTATCTCGGCCACCTCGAGGGCATCAAGGCGATCGAGCCGGGAACGGCGTGGAAATACATGTTTCTCGTCGGGGCGATCCCGGCGTTTCTCTGCGTGTTCATCCAGGTTCGGCTCAAGGAGCCGGAGAAGTGGGTGAAGGCGCGGGAAGCGGGGCGGGCCGTCGGCGTGAAGTTTGGCTCGTACGCCTCGCTGCTCGGCGACGCGCGGTGGCGCAAGCCGGCGCTCCTGGGCATGGTGCTCTGCGTGGCGGGCGTGATCGGCCTCTGGGGCATCGGATTCTTCAGCCCCGAGCTCGTGGGCGACGTGATGGCACGATCGCTCGAGGCCGAGGGCGTGCCGGCCGACCAGATCACCGGCCGCAAGACATTCTGGATCGGTGTGAATTCGATCGTGCAAAACATCGGCGCGTTCATCGGCATGCTCCTCTTCACGTCACTCGCGCAGCGCATGGGCCGCAAGCCGGCCTTCGCGATCGCCTTCATCGCCGCCATGGTCGCCACGATCGGCTACTTCCAATTCTTCAACGGCCGAGGCGACATCTGGATGAGCGCCGTGATGGGCGGCTGCCAACTGGCGCTCTTCGCCGGCTTTGCGATCTACCTGCCGGAGCTCTTTCCCACGAGCCTCCGCAGCACCGGCACGAGCTTTTGCTACAACGTCGGCCGCTTCATTGCCGCCAGCGGGCCCTTCACGCTCGGCAGCCTGCAGGCCGCTCTCAAGGCGGGCGCGACGACGCCGGAGGCGAAGCTCATGGCGTTTCGTAATGCCTGCTCCTACATGAGCGTGATCTTCCTGCTGGGGCTGGTGGTGCTGGCGTTTCTGCCGGAAACGAAGGGCCGCCCGCTGCCCGAAGACTGAGCGGCAATACCGGCGTTCGCACCGTCCCCGGGCGGGGTGCTACATTGCCGGAGGTTTTGTCCGCCCCTCAGTTTCGGAGCACAAAGTTTCATGCGTTGGGAAGGCCGCCGTCAGAGTCAAAATGTCGAGGATCGCCGCAGGCAGGGCGCCGCGCCCATGTTCGTGGGGGGTGGTCTGCTCACCATCCTGCTGATGCTCTTCCTCATGTTCATCGGCGTGGATCCGATGCAGGTGGCGCAGATGGCGCCCGAGATCGCGGCCCCGGCGCCGCAGCGGGCGCCCGCGAAGCCCGTCAATGACGAGATGTCACAGTTCATTCGCGTCGTGCTCGCCGACAACGAAGACGTCTGGTCCAAGCTCTTTCCGCAGATGTTTGGCGGCCGCTATTCGCCACCCACGCTCGTGCTCTTCACCGGCCAGGTCCGCAGCGCCTGCGGCTACGCCAGCGCCGCCGCCGGTCCCTTCTATTGCCCGATCGACAAGAAGGTCTACATCGACCTCGCCTTCTATGACGAGCTCAAACGGCGGTTCGGCGCACCGGGCGATTTCGCCCAGGCCTACGTGATCGCCCACGAGATCGGCCATCACGTGCAGAACCAGCTCGGCATCTCGGAAAAGGTGCAATCGATGCGGGCCCGGATGTCGGAACGCGACTACAACAAGCTTTCGGTGCGCATGGAATTGCAGGCCGACTTCCTCGCCGGTGTCTGGGCCCACAACGTGGCCCGCTTCGCCGGCACCGTCGACGAGGACGACATCCGCGAGGCGGTCAACGCCGCCGCGGCGATCGGCGACGACCGAATCCAGCGGCAGTCGCAGGGCTACATCGTGCCCGACGCCTTCACGCACGGCTCGAGCGAGCAGCGGGTGCGTTGGTTCCTCTATGGGCTGAAGACCGGCGACCCGCGGCTCATGGACCGCGCCTTCGAGGTCGACAATCCGTAACGCCGCATGCACATTCTCCTCACCGGCGCGACGGGCTACGTGGGCGGCGTGCTGCTCGCGGAACTCGAGCGGCGCGGTCACCGGGTGCGGTGCCTGGCGCGGCGGCCGCACAAACTCGCCGGGAAGACGGGGCCCACGACGGAGGTGATGGCCGGCGATGCTGCCGACCCCGCCGATCTCGCGCGGGCCTGCGAAGGCATCGACGTCGCCTACTGGCTCGTCCACTCGATGGAGAGCGGCGTTGATTTCGAGCGGGCCGACCGGCTCGCGGCGGAGCGGTTTGCGACGGCGGCGAAGGTGGCCGGTGTGAAGCGGATCATCTATCTGGGTGGCCTCGGCGCCGACGACGACACGCTCTCGGCGCATCTTCGCAGCCGCCACGAGGTGGGGGCGATTCTGCGGGCCAGCGGCCTCGACGTGATCGAGTTTCGGGCGTCGATCGTCGTCGGTGCCGGCAGCTTCTCGTTCGACCTGGTCCGCACGCTCGTGGAGCGGCTGCCGGTGATGATCTGCCCTGCCTGGCTCGCCACGCCCACCCAGCCGATCGCGATCGCCGATGTCGTGGCCTATCTCGCGGCCGCCGTGGATCTCCCATTCGGGGGGGCGCGGATTTTCGAGATCGGCGGGCCGGACAAGGTCTCCTACGGCGCTATCATGCACGAGTACGCCCGGCAGCGGGGCCTGAAGCGGCTCATGATTCCGGTGCCGGTGCTGACGCCGCGGCTCTCGAGCCTCTGGCTGAAGCTGGTGACGCCCGAATATTCGAAGGTGGGACGGAAGTTGATCGACGGCCTGAAGAACCCGACGGTGGTCACGAGCGACGTGGCCCTGCGCGAACTGCCCGTGAGGCCGCGCGGCCTCGAGACGGCCGTCCGCGAGGCGATGCTGCAGGAAGATACCGTATTTGCGGGCAAGCGCTGGGCCGACTTCGCCGACATCGAAGACCTGCCGCATCGCTACGGCGGCCGCCCGGAGGGAACGCGGCTGGTGGATCACCGGCACCTGGTCGTGGCCGTCGCCCCGGCCCGCGCCTTCGCGGCGATCGAGCGGATCGGCGGGAGGAACGGCTGGTATGCGGCCAACTGGCTCTGGGCGATCCGCGGCTGGCTGGATCGCGTGATCGGCGGACCCGGCATGTCGCGAGGCCGCCGCGATCCGGAGAGGCTCGTCACCGGCGACGTGCTCGATTGCTGGCGGGTGGAGGTCTGCGAGCCGCCGCGGCGGCTCAGGCTTGCCGCCGAGATGAAGATGCCGGGGCGAGGCTGGCTCGAATTCGAGGTGGTGCCGCGCGACGGGGATGTCACGATCCACCAGACGGCCGTGTTCGACCCGAAGGGGCTCGGCGGCCTGGCTTATTGGTACGCGATCTGGCCGCTCCACGAGATCGTCTTCAAGAACATGCTCGCCGGCATCGCCCGCCACGCCGTGCGGAAGTAGGACAGGCTTTAGCCTGTCTTGGAATCGTGACAGGCTAAAGCCTGTCCTACTCGTTCGATCTGGATCGTGGTGTGATCGATCTGGAAGCGGTCGTGGAGGAGCGACTTCGCCGCGGCGAGCGCCGCCTCGTGGGCCGCGACCTCCGGCACCACCAGGTGCACCGTGAGCGACGTCTCCGACGTGCTCGCTCCCCAGACATGCAGGTCGTGCACCGCGCTCACGCCCGCGATCTCCCCGAGTGCCTTCGTGAGCGCGCCCGTCTCGATGCCGCGCGGCACCGCGTCGAGCGCGAGATCCACGCTCTCGCGGAAGAGCCCCCACGTGCCCGCCACGATCGCCAGCGTGATCGCGATGCTCACGAGCGGATCGATCCACGTGATGCCGGTGAGCAGGATCAGGATGCCGGCCACCACCACCCCGGCCGAGATCGCGGCGTCGGCGGCCATGTGGAGAAACGCGCCGCGCACGTTGGCGTCGCGCTGCCCGCGCATGAAGAGCAGGGCCGTGATCGTGTTGATGACGACGCCGATCGCCGCCACGGCGATCACCGTCGGCCCCGCGACCTGCTCGGGCGCCCGCAGGCGATGGATCGCCTCCCAGAGGATTGCCCCGCAGGCGGTGAGCAGGAGCACGGCGTTGGCGAGGGCGGCGTAGATCGTCGAGCGGCGGAAGCCCCAGGTGTAGCGGTCGGTGGGTGGCCGCCGCGCGAGCCAGTTGGCGCCCCAGGCGAGGAGCAGTCCGACCACGTCGCCGGCGTTGTGGCCGGCGTCGGCCAGAAGCGCGAGCGATCCGGAAAACAGCCCGGCAGCCGCCTCGGCGACGACGAAGGCCGCGTTGAGCCCGACACCGATCGCCATCGCCCGGTCGAGCCGGCCCTCGGGCAGCACATGGGCATGGCCGTGCGCATGGGCATGCCCGTGCGCGCAGCTGTGATTGCGGTGAAGGTGGTCTGGATGGGCGTCAGGCATGCGATAGGATCATACCCATGACGACGTTCTCTGCCGCCTGGCTGGCCTCGGCGGTGCAAATGTTTCCGGACGGCTGGGCGAAAGTCCTAAAGTAGGACAGGCTTCAGCCTGTCGCCAAGCAGCACTGGCTTCAGCCTGTCAAAGGAGTACCCAATGAACGCATTGCGTGTCGCCGCCATCGGTCGCACCGGCCGCGGCGACTGGGGCCACGCGATCGACGAACTCTGGGCCGGCGTCGATGGCGCGCAGTTCGTCGCGGTCGCCGACGAATCGGAGGCGGGGCTCGCGAAGGCCATCGCCCGCCACAAGTTCGACGCCGCGCAGGGCTTTCGCGACTGGCGGAAGATGCTCGCCGACGTGAAGCCCGACATCGTGGCCATCTGCATGCGGCATATCGACTGCCATGCCGAGATGGCGCTCGCAGCCGCCGAGGCGGGTGTGAAGGGCATCTTCATGGAGAAGCCCTTCGTGCCGACGATCGCCGCGGCCGATGCGGTGGTGGACGCCTGCCGCAAGGCGGGCACGAAGCTCGGCCTCGCGTTCGTCAACCGCCATTCGCCGGGCTATCTTGCCGCCCGCGATCTCGTCGAGGCAGGCCGCATCGGCAAGGTGCTCGAGATCCGCTGCCGTGGCAAGGAAGACAAGCGCGGCGGCGGCGAGGATCTCTGTGTTCTCGGCTGCCACCTGCTCGATCTCATGACCGATCTCGGCGGCAGCCCGCAGTGGTGCGAGGCTGCGATCTCGATCGACGGTCGTCCGATCACGAAGGCCGATGCCGTGGATGGCCCGGAAGGGATCGGGCCGATAGCCGGTGACAACATCGCGGCGATGTTCGGCCTCGCCGACGGACCGATCGGCTATTTCGCGAGCGTCCGCGAGGCGGGCCTCAAGCAGCCGAATTTCGGTGTCACGGTCGCCGGCACGGCGGGCGCCATCCACATCCGCCTCGATCACGTGCCGCATGCCTACCTGCGCGAGGCGCCGCTCTGGCGGGTCGACAAGGATTTTCCTTGGAAGCCGATCGGTGCCGAGGGGCTCGACTCACCGCCGCCGGCGAGCGACGTCGACCGCGCGGCGGAACGCGCCGCGTGGGGGCGTCGTGCAGCCGCCGATCTCGTCGATGCGATCATCGAGGATCGCGAGCCCGAGACGGGCATGTATGCGGGTCGGCGCACCGTCGAGATGACGCAGGCCATCTTCGCATCCGCGTTCTCGGGCCAGCGGATCGCCTGGCCTGCGCCCGGCAAGTAGGACAGGCTTCAGGCTTCACGCAAAACATCGGCATCCTGTCGATTTTTGCTTTGCGAGCTCCGCTCGCTGGTGCTCACCCGGCCCTCCGGGCCTGGCGCGTCAGTGGGGCAGGCTTCCAGCCTGCCGCTTTGAGATCCGCTTGCGGAGCAAGCGTTCTACCCGTCCTACGCCACCCCCGCCGACGCGTTACAATGCCTGTCTCACCCAGCGAGCACACGGATGAGCACGCAGCATTTCGCCCACCTCCACTGCCACAGCCACTACAGCCTGCTCGACGGGGCGAGCTCGATCGACCGACTCGTCGAGCGCACGGTCGAGCTGGGGATGAGCGCCCTCGCGATCACCGACCACGGCAACCTTCACGGCGCGCTCGAGTTTTACCAGGCGGCGAAGGCGGCCGGGATCAACCCGGTGATCGGCTACGAGGCCTACATCGCGCCCGGCAGCCGGTTTCAGAAAGACGCCGGCAGCCAGAAGGATTCGAGCTACCACCTCACGCTCCTGGCCCGTGACAAGACCGGCTTCGCCAACCTGCTCGAGCTCGCCACGAAGGCGTTCCTCGAAGGCTTCTATTTCAAGCCGCGGATCGATCGCGAGATTCTCGAGGCGCATAGCGAGGGGATCATCTGCCTGTCGGGCTGCCTGTCGAGCGAGTTCAATCGCTCGCTGATCGGTTCCTCACGAGAGCAGCGGGAGTCGCTCCAGCAGGCGAAGGAGATCGCCGGCTGGTTCCAGAAGCTCTTCGGCGATCGCTATTTCATCGAGATCCAGGACAACGGCCTCGCCGTGCAGCGGCAGGTGACGGAGGCGGCGCTCGAGATCTCTCGCGAGCTCGGCATCCCGCCGGTGGCCACGTGCGACTGCCATTACGTCAATCGGGAAGACGCCGAGGCGCAAGACATCCTCCTCTGCGTGAATACCGGCCGGTTTCGCAGCGACGCGAGCCGCATGAAAATGGATTCGAGCGAGTTCTATCTCAAGAGCCCGCAGGAGATGCACGCGGCGTTCGACGGGCTCGATCGCTCGCTCGTGACGGACGCGGTCAACCGGAGCCAGCAGATCGCCGATTCGGTGGCGATCGAGCTCGATCTCGGCAAGCGGCACTTTCCAGGTTTCGAGGTGCCCGCCGGCCGCACGGCCTCCGAGGAGCTGCGCCGGCTCTGCCTCGAGGGTCTCGCGGAGCGGTATGACCGCGTGCCGAAGCGGTGGAGCGACGAGCCGGGGCCCGGCGGGGAGCGGCAGCTGCATCCGGTGGTGATGGAGCGGCTCGACCGCGAGCTCGGCGTGATCGACACGCTCGGCTTCGCGAGCTACTTCCTCATCGTCTGGGACTTCGTGCGGTATGCCCGCGAACACGACATCCCGGCCGCGGCGAGAGGCTCGGGCGTGGGCGCGCTCGTCGCCTATTCGCTCTATCTCTCGCACGTCTGCCCGCTCGAGTACGACCTGCTCTTCGAGCGCTTCCTCGACATCAATCGCCGCGAGGCGCCCGATATCGACATCGATTTTTGCAAGGAGCGGCGCGGCGAGGTCATCGACTACGTCAAGCAGAAGTATGGCGCGGCGAATGTCGCCCAGATCGGCACGTTCGGCACGCTCGCCGCGCGGGCGGCGATCCGCGACGTTGGCCGGGCGCTGGGCATGCCGATCGCCCGGGTCGACCAGATCGTGGCCCTCGTGCCCGATCAGCTTGGTATCTCGCTTGCCGAGGCTTCGGCGCCGGGCACGCAACTCGCGGCGGCCTGCGAGGCTGATGGTGAGATCCGCGAACTCGTCGATCTCGCCGGCCGGATCGAGGGCCTCGCCCGCAACGTGGGCACCCATGCGGCGGCCGTGGTCATCGCCGATCGGCCGCTCGTGGAATACGTGCCGCTCCAGCGGGTGACCGGCAAGGAGGAAGTGATCACGCAGTGGGCCATGGGCGACGTCGAGCGCGCCGGCCTGATGAAGATGGATTTCCTCGGCCTCCGCTACCTCACCGTCGTGGCCAAGACGCTCGAGATCATCGCCGCCACCACGGGCGAGAGTCCTGATCCGCTCGCCTTCCCGCTCGACGACGCGGCCACGTTCGCCACGCTCTGCCGGGGCGAGACGAAGGGCATCTTCCAGCTCGAGAGCGGCGGCATCCGCGACCTGCTCCAGCGGATGAAGCCCGACCAATTCCTCGACATCGTCGCCGTCAACGCGCTCTACCGGCCGGGCCCGCTCGAGGGCGGCATGGTGGACGAATACGTGGCCGTGAAGCACGGCCGCAAGCGGGCCGAGTTCCTGCATCCCGTCATGAAAGACGTGCTCGGCGAGACGCACGGCGTGATGGTCTACCAGGAGCAGGTGATGCGGATCCTGGAGCGGCTCGGCGGTATCGAGCTCTCGAGCGCGTATACCTGCATCAAGGCGATCAGCAAGAAGAAGCTCGAGATCATCGCCGCCTTCCGCGAGCAATTCGTGAAGGGGGCGCAGGCGCAGGGCCTGTCGAAGCAGCAGGCGGAGGAGGTCTTCGCGCTGATCGAGAAGTTCGCCGGCTACGGCTTCAACAAGAGCCATTCGACGGCGTATGCGCTCCTCGCCTGGCAGACGGCCCATCTCAAGACCCACTGGCCGATGGAGTTCATGGCCGCCCTGCTCTCCGGCGACATCACGGGCCGCAACTTCAAGAAGAAGGACGCGCTCGTCGAGCACATCGAAGACTGCCGGCGGATGGGGATCGAGGTGGCGCCTCCCGACGTGAATGCGTCGGGGGTCGATTTCACGGTGTCGGGCGGAAAGATCCTCTTCGGCCTCTCGGCGATCAAGGGCTGCGGGCAGCAGGCCTCCGAGGCGATCTGTGCCGAGCGGGAGCGGGGCGGGCCGTTCCGCGATCTCGACGATCTCTGTGGCCGCGTCGATCCGTCGATCGTCAACAAGACGGCGGTCGAGAGCCTCGCGAAGGCGGGCGCCCTCGACGCGCTCGGCGGCCACCGCGGCGCGATCCTCGCGGGCATCGAGCGGGCGCTCGCCGCGGGGGCCTCCCGGATGGCCGACCGCAAGAGCGGCCAGAAGAATCTCTTCGATGCATTCGACGAGCCGCCGCAGGCCGCTGCCGCGCCGGCTCCCTCGAGCCTGCCCGACGTTCCGCCGCTCTCCGATCTCGAGATGCGTTCGAATGAGAAAGAGGTGCTTGGCTATTACGTCCACAGCCATCCACTGGCGGAATTCAGCGGCATCCTCGGCGCGGTCTGCACGCATGGCACCGGCGGCCTTGGTGCCGCGAAGGCCAAGAGCGATGTCGTGATCGGCGGCCTCGTGGCGGCGCTCAAGCTTTCCAATGTGAAGCAGCCTCGCCCCGGGTCCACGCATACCCGCTACGGCATGTTCGACCTCGAAGACATGGACGGCCTCGTTCGCACGATCTGCTGGCCGGAGGATTACGCGCGGCTCGGCGAATTCATCCAGCCCGACGCCGTCGTCGTCGTGAGCGGATCGATTGACCGCCGCGCCGGCAGTGAGGAGACGAACCTGATCGTCAACGAGCTCGTGCCGATCGCCGAGATCTGGCGGAAGCCGGTGCGGAGCGTGACGGTCAAGGTGACGGAGCCGGAGCACGACACGGCCACGCTCGACCGGCTCGCGGAGATCGTGCGGCGGCATCCGGGGCAGACCCCGCTGCGGTTCGTGCTCGACCTGGCCGACGGCCGCCGCGTGCTCATGGAGGCCGACCGCGACAAGGTGGCCTGGTCGCAGCAGTTCCTCGCCGAGCTTACTGACCTGCTCGGGACTGGAGCGGTCAGAGCGGCCGTAACGATTGGGCAAAAACGCCGCGAGGAGCCGGCCCGCCGGGGTCCGCCCGGTCGGGCGAATTTCCAGCCCGCGTAGTAGACCGCTTCGTCCGTAGTAGACCGCTTGCTCCGCAAGCGGATCCGCTTGCGGAGCAAGCGGTCTACTTTAACGGTCTTGTACGGTGGAGTTTGGGGTGCTGGGGAGACGATACTAGAAGCGGCTGTCTGGGCTACTCCTGGAAAACCCATGAAGAATCCGCGTCGTTTCATCGCCGGCATCTGCGCCGCCATCGTGGCCACCGCGATGGTCTGCGCCACCTCCCATGCCCAGATGGCGGGCGGCGGTGGCATGGGTGGCGCGGGCGGTGGCATGGGTGGCGCGGGTGGTGGCATGGGTGGCGGCGGCATGGGTGGC
>JBIIOK010000183.1:0-4152 GCA_044336985.1 Pirellulales bacterium
GGCATGGGTGGCGGCGGCATGGGTGGCATGGGCGGTGGCATTGGCGGCATTGGTGCCGCAGCCGGCATCATGATCGATGCCGATGGCGTCTTGCGCACGCAGGTCGTGGTCGACCGCGAACTCGCCGCCCGTCGCAAGGCGGCCGTGGCCCAGTTGGGTGGCGACCTGCAGAAGAGCTCGAAGATGCGGATGGTCGCGCTCTCGCGGCTCGAGGCCGAGGTTGCAAAGGCGGCCGCGACGGGTCGAGGCATCCCCGAGGAATATGCGAAGCTCGCGGGCCTCACCCGCGTGCAATACGTCTTCGTCTATCCGGGCGAGGGCTCCGACCGCGGCGAGATCGTGATCGCGGGCCCCGCCGAGCCCTGGATGACCGACGCCAGCGGCCGCGTCGTCGGCACCGAGACGGGCAGCCCGATCGTCTTGCTCGAGGATCTCGCGGTGGCCCTCCGCGCGTTTCCGCCGGGCCAGCCTGCCGACCGTGCGATCGGCTGCTCGATCGATCCGAAGCAGGAGGGCCTCGCCGCGATGCAGGCCTACCTCAAGAAGGTCGGCCGGATCAATCCGAAGGCGGGCAGCGCCGAGGAGATCGTCGCCGGCATGCGGCAGGCCCTCGGCACGCAAGTGGTGCGGATCGACGGTGTCTCGCCATCGACCCACTTCGCCCAGGTGATGGTCGAGGCGGATTACCGCATGAAGCTGATCGGCATCGGCCTCGAGCCGCCGCCGGTGAAGATGAGCACCTGGATCGAACTGGCGAGCGCCGGCAGCGTGGCGGCCAACGCCCTGCAGCGGTGGTACTTCGTGCCCGACTACCAGTGCGTGCGGATCGCCGAGGATGACCTCGCGATCGAGCTGGTGGGCCGCGGCGTGAAGCTCGTCGGGGCCGACGAGGTGGTGCTCTCCGACGGCCGCCGGATGTCGGCCAACCGCGCCGACCGGGCGAGCAAGCTCTTCACCGAGGCGTTCACGAAGAAGTATCCCGACATCGCCGCCCGCAATCCGGTCTATGCCCAGCTCCGCAACATGATCGATCTCGCCGTCGTGGCCGCCTACCTGCAGGAGCACGACGCCTACGGCCGCACGCAATTCGGTGCGGAAAAGCTTCGGGACGAGCAGGCCTACCCGATCGAACGGCACCCGGTGCCGACGGAAGTGGAGACGGCGATCAATGCCGTCTGGCGCCAGAACCGCCTGCTCACGCCGATCGGCGGCGGCGTGACGCTCCAGCCGCGGATCGCGCTCGACTCGCCGAACCTGCTGATGGACGAGCAGGGGGCCGTGTCGCAGGCCCGCGGCGAGAAGTTCGCCGCACCCGCCGGCCGCTGGTGGTGGGAGTAGGACCGCTTCGTCCCGAAGCGAATCCCTTTCTCTCGGTCGAGCGGAACAGGCAGGCTGAAGCCTACCCTACTTCTGGACGCGTTCGAGGTATTCGCCGGTTCGGGTGTCGATCTTGATGAAGTCGCCCTGCTCGATGAAGGCGGGCACGACCACCTCGGCGCCGGTCTCGAGCTTCACCGGCTTCGTCAGGTTCGTCGCGGTGTTGCCGCGGACCGACGGCTCGGCGTATTCGATCTGCAGCACCATGTGGTTGGGCGGCTCCATCGAGATCGGGTTGCCGTTGTAGAGCAGCATCGAGCAGACGGTGCCCTCCTTGATCCACTTCCAGGCGTCGTCGACCTGCTCCTTCGTGAGCTCGTATTGCTCGTAGCTGTCGTTGTCCATGAAGACGAACTGGTCCCCCTGCTTGTAGAGGAACTGGGCGTCGATGGTGGAAATGTCGGCCGCGTCAAGCGAATCGCCGCTCTTGTAGGTCCGGTCGAGCACGGTGCCGCGGAGGAGATTTCGCAGCTTGCACTTGTAAAGCGCCTGCCCCTTGCCCGGCTTCACGAAGTTGCACTCGATCATGATGTAGGGATCGCCGTCGATCTGGACCTTGAGACCCTTCTTGAATTCGCTCGTGTTGTAGCCTGCCACCAGAGCCTCCCGTATCCTGAATGCGTCGGCCGGCCGCAGCCGGCCGGGCCCACAAGCGTGGTCGCCCACCGGCAAACTGTCAACGTCCGCGGCTGCCGCTCCGGCACCGCATCGAGAGACCTCCGTGCCTTCTCCCGCCATCACGGCCGCAGGCCATCGCGAGCGAGCCGCCGGCTGGCAGGCCGAACTCGCCGACGCCGTGCGGGATCCGGGCGAGCTCTGCCGGCTGCTCGATCTCGATCCCGCGCTCGCCGACGCCGCGCGGGGCGGCGCCGCCGCCTTTCCGCTGCTCGTGCCGCGGGCCTTCGTCGCGCGGATGCAAAAAGGCGATCCGCACGACCCGCTCCTGCTGCAGGTGCTGCCGACGGGCGACGAGCTTCGCGCGGTGCAAGGCTTTGGCGCCGATCCGCTCGAGGAGATGACGGCGCTTGCCGCGCCGGGGCTCGTGAAGAAATACGCCGGTCGGGCGCTCTTGCTCGCGACCGGTGCTTGCGCCGTCAATTGCCGCTACTGCTTCCGCCGCGAGTTTCCCTATGCCGAGAGCGGCGCCACGCGGGCCGGCGTCGAGGCGGGGGTCGAGGCGATCGCGGCCGACGACTCGATCCACGAGGTGATCCTGTCCGGGGGCGACCCGCTCCTGCTCGACGACGATCGCCTCGGCCGGCTCGTGGCGCGGCTCGAGCAGATTCCCCACGTGCGCCGGCTGCGGATCCATTCGCGGCTGCCAATCGTCTTGCCCTCGCGGGTGACCGACGGCCTCGCGGCGATTCTCGCGGCCACGCGGCTGGCCGCCGTCGTCGTGATCCATGCCAACCATCCCGCCGAGCTCGATGCCCAGGTCGCCACGGCCGTCGCCCGGCTCGCCGCCGCCCGGGCGATCCTCCTCAACCAGGCTGTCCTGCTTGCGGGGGTGAACGATTCGGCCGACGTGCTCGCGCGATTGTCGGAAAGGCTCGTCGAGATCGGCGTCGTGCCCTATTACCTCCACCTGCTCGACCGCGTGAAGGGCACGGCCCACTTCGAGGTGTCGGAGGAAAAATCGCGGCAGTTGCACGAGGTGCTGCGGACGCGGCTGCCCGGCTACGCGGTGCCGCGGCTGGCCCGCGAGGTGCCCGGCGAGCCTGCGAAGGTCTGGGTGTAGGACAGGCTTCAGCCTGTCGGATTCTGGTGACAGGCTGAAGCCTGTCCTACGGGGACAAGTGCAGGCGGTATGATAGTTGGCCCCCTCTCCCTGGAGCCCACCATGAAAGTCCTCATCGCCGTCGATGGTTCCCCCTCGTCGCTCGACGCCGTGTCGCTTGCCGGCCGGCTCATCCATCCGGCCACCGATGAGGTGGCGATCTTCTTTTCGCCGCTCGAGGTGGAGAAGAAGCTTGCGGGCCGATCCGAGGCTCTCGTCGAAGGGGCCACGGCCGCGGTCATCGAGGAGGCTGTGAAGCGGCTGCCCTCTGGGATCGTGAAAAAGGTCGAGCCGATCACGAGTTCACAACCGCCCGCCATCGGCATCCTCACCTCGGCCGAGACTTGGAAGGCCGATCTGATCGTCGTCGGCGCCCGCGGCATGAGCACGGTCGAGCGTCTCCTGCTCGGCAGCGTTTCGCGAGCGGTGATCCATGGCGCCCATCTGCCGGTGCTCGTCGTGCGTGCCGCGCCGCCCGCCGACGGGATGCGGGTGCTCGCCTGCCACCACGAGGCGAGCGCCGCGGCCGTGGCCGCCGTCGCCGGCAAGCTGCACTGGCCGGAATCGACGCATGGCCGCGTGCTCGCCGTCGCCGAGTCGTTGCTCGCCGGCCCGCTGCCCTCATGGCTCGAAAACCGCGTCCGTGATCCCGACACTGCGGCGATCGCGAAGGCGTGGGAGCAGGAGCATGAGGTCGAGGTCGGCCGGCTCTCGCAGCGGCTCGACGCGTTTCAGAAGTCGCTCCCGAAGGCGTTTCATGGCTCGGAGCCGATCGTGCTCGAGGGCAACCCGGGCGACCGGATCATCGCCACCGCGAAGTCGGATCACGACGACCTCATTGTGATAGGTCGCACGCCCACCGATCCGCTCACCCGCTGGCTGCTCGGCAGCACGTCGGAGGCGGTGTTGATGCACGCCCACGCGAACGTGCTGCTCGTGCCGGTGTCGCGGTGAGTAGGACAGGCTGAAGCCTACCCTACCGGGGACAGGCTGAAGCC
>JBIIOK010000173.1:0-4382 GCA_044336985.1 Pirellulales bacterium
TCAATTCGTCTGCCGCAGCGTCTCGAGCCAGGCGACGAGATCGACGAGCTCCTGCGCGGAGAGCGTGACCGCGAGATTGGCCGGCATCAGCGACACCGGCTGCTTGACGAGCTCCTCCACCTCGCCGGCTGCGACGGTCGTGTCGATGCCGTCAGCCCCACGGATGACGACCTCCTCCTGCGACTGCGAGACGAGCAATCCCGTGAAGCTGCGGCCGTCGTCGAGGATGGCCGTCCAGGTCTCGTAGTTGTGGCTGATCGCGGCGGACGGCGCGAGGATCGCCTCGTAGAGCGCCGGGCGCGAGAGCTTGGCGCCGATCGGCGGCAGCTTCTCGCCCCCCTTCGCCTTGGGCATCCGAAGGACGCCGTTCGCCGCCGCCTTCACGTCAGCCCAGCCGGTTGACGCGACGGCGATCGCCGCGACGACGGCCTCGCGCGAGCCCGATTCGACCACCGCGCCGGCGGCAAACGAGGCCAGCTGTTCCGTCGTGCCCTCCGCGGCCGCCAGCTTCAAAACATCGTCGCGCCGCGAGGCCAGCCCGAAACGCTGCACGATCTCGACGAACCGCTGCGTCCCGGCGGCGAAGTCTGCCGCCTGCTCGATCTTCACCGTGAACTTTTCATCCCTGGCCCTGCGCCGCGTCGAGCCGCGTTACGAGCTCCGGCAGGATCACGCGGAATTTCTCGTCCGGGGCAGCAAACGACACCACGAGCAGCCGCACCGCTTCCGCGACCCGCTGCCGGTCCTGGAAGTCGAGCGCCCGGATCATCGCCAGCGACTCGGAAGTGCCCACGGATGCATCGCCGATCGCCTCGCAGATCAGCTGCGGCGAGATCGCTGCGCGGCTGCGATACACCACCTCGCGGCCGGCGGGCGTCTTCCAGTTGCCGCCGATCAGCTGGAGCCAGGCGGCCAGGCGGCCGTCCCGTTGGTTTTCGCCCGCGAGCCCGGATGGACCATCGGCGCCGATGCCGAGCGCCTCGAGCTCCCAGCGATCGCCGGCGGTATGGCGGGCCGCCAGCGCGGCCCAGGCACGATCCGCCCGTTCGCCGCGCAGGCCCTTGAGCGCGATCGTCGCCTCGCGCCGCACCGACGCCGCGGGATCGGCCGTGAATGTTTCCACGAGCGCGAGCACATCGCCCTTCGTGAGCCGGCACATCCGCAGGGCAACCACTCGCAGGTTCTCGTCCTTGTCGGCCGCGAGCCGCTTGATCCAAGCCTCCGACTGCCCCGGAAGCATCCCGGCGGCCCAGGCCAGCCGGGCCTTGAGCCATGGTTCGCGGGCCGATTCGAATGCCTCCGCAAGCGCCGGCCCGGCCGCTGCAGGCTCTCGCCCGAGCCGCTCGAGGGCCATGGCCCGCGTGCAGTGGTTGGCGCTCGCCAGCGCCGCGATCGCTCCGGCGACGGTCTTCAGTTCGACGGAGGGCACCCGCCATGCCTGCCCCTTTGGCGCGATCCGATAGATGCGTCCCTTCTCCGTGTCTCCCATCCCGTGGCCACCCACGCCGGGGTCATACCAGTCGGCGACGATCAGCGAACCATCGGGCGCCACGCAGACATCGCTCGGGCGGAACCAGCGGTCGGTGACGGGGTTGCCGTCCTTGTCGGGGACGGCCTTGCCGGTGTTGCCGAAATTGAAGTACCAACGGCCGTCGGGGCCGACGACGAAGGCGTGCACGGAATGGTCGTGTTGCGGGGTGCCGATCTTCGAGAAGAGGGTCTCCCGCTGGTCGGCCTTGAGATCGCCGTCGTCATCGTGGAACTCGCAGACCCACACGCTCCCCCGCGCATCGACGTCGATGTCGGACGGGCTCGAGAGCAGCGGCTCGGCGGCGAAGAGCGTGGCCTCGAGGCCTTCGGGCACCGCGAGCGACTGTGCCGCTGCGGCGGTCCCGGCCGGGGTCGGCGAGCCGCCCTGCTCGGCAGGGCAAGGCCAACAGGCGAGGGCCAGAAGCGGCAGCAGAAAAAGGGCTCGCGCGTTCATGCAGACGCTCCTCGGGCTGGAATCAGGGGAGGGGTCAATCGGGCCATTCAAGATATTCGGCTGGTCATCGACCGCCAAAACGACGCAGCTGACACCCATGTTTCGCGGGTCTCGACCGCCACCGTTGCCGCACCGCGCGACCGCGCCACGTCGAGGGCATGATCGACCAGTGTGGTCGCGATTCCACGGCGGCGGGCCTGCGGGTGGACGAGCAGCCACGCAATCGAAAATCGCCTCGGCTCCCGCTCGCCCGCCTCGACGACCGCCACGAGGCCGACCGCCGCGGATGGCTCGGCATGCGGCCAGGCCAAAAGCGCATGCACTTGTCGGCCGGGCCGGCTCACCAGTTCGGCGGCGATTCCGGCCGGCGCGAACGAAGCCTCGTCGCGGCCAGCGCCTGCCTGGCAGGCCTCGACGAGCCGCATAAGGGCCGGGGCATCTGCGGGAAGCACAAGCGGCCGCACGTCGACCGCGGCGGGGCGACATTCCCGGCGGGCCGCATGCAGATCGAGCGAGTGGAAGAGAATTTGCAAGGTTATTGACGCCACGGAAGCCCGACGCGCGAGCGAGGGAGATGGCGTTTTATGGAGTAGCGGGGCCGATCGACCTTGCTTGCGCTGCGGGCTTTCGTGAGAAGCCCGCGCGCTGGCGGCGGGAAACAGTCGAAAGCCGATTGAAATCTTTCGCTAAGCAATCATACTGGTGGGGGCAGGAAGCCAGAACCCGTGCAAAACCACGAACGACGCAGCCGCTTGCTCGATTTGATCCGCATCCGCGGGTTTGCGGCGCTCGATGAACTCGTCAGCGAACTGGGCGTCTCGGAATCAACCGTCCGCCGCGACCTCGACGCGCTCGAGGAACAGGGGCGGGCCAAGCGAACCCACGGCGGCGTGCTCTACGCCGGCGGCATGCCGAGGATCGCCGAATTCGACGAACGCCAGCCGGCCAACTGGGCCGCCAAGCGGTCGATCGCCGCCAAGGCCGCCGAGGCCATCGGCGATGGCGAGACCGTTCTGCTCGACGGTGGCACGACCACCTTCGAGGTGGCCCGGCTGCTCGTGGGCCGACCGCTGCAAGTCGTCACCAACAGTCTGCCGGTGGCCAATCTCTTCGCGACGGAGTCGCGCACCGATCTCGTCCTGCTCGGCGGCTACGTCTCGCCGCGCACGGGCGTCTGCCTCGGCCCCTATGCCAACGAACTGCTCGGCCGCCTGCACGTCACGACGACGGTGCTCTCGGCCGCCGGCATCGCCGAGGAGGGGCTCTTCAACGCGCACCTGCTGCTCGCCGAAACCGAGCAGGCCATGCTCGAGGCCGCCGGCCGCGTGATCGTCGTCGCCGACAGTTCGAAGTTTGGACGCAAGAGCCTGACACTCGTCTCCGGCCTCGACAGCATCGACGTGCTCGTATCTGACGAAGGGCTCGGGCCGCACTGGCGATCGACCCTCACCGCGGCCGGCGTCGAACTGCTGATCGCCCCGCTGCCACCCTCCGACTGAAATTACCGCGCCACAGCATTTTTCGTCGCCGCCAGAAAACGCCTTCATGCCCCGATCCTCATTCCGATACAAACCTGTTTGCAATTCCCTTCCCCGGAGCAATCACTGATGGCCAAAAAGTCGCGCTCGCCCGCATCCCCCTCGCTCGCCCAACTGAAGGAGGAGATCTGCGACATCGGCCGCCGCATCTACAACAAGGGGTTTGCGGCCGGCAACGACGGCAACATTTCCTACCGCCTCGGCCCCAACAAGGTGCTCTGCACGCCGACGATGATCTCGAAGGGCTTCATGACGCCCGCCGACCTCTGCATCGTCGACATGGAAGGCAACCAGATCTCCGGCAAGCGTCGGCGGTCGAGCGAGATTCTCCTTCATCTCACGATCATGAAGGAGCGGCCCGACATCCGCAGCGTGGTACACTGCCATCCGCCCCACGCCACCGCCTTCGCCGTCGCCCGTGAGCCGATCCCGCAGTGCGTCCTCCCGGAAGTGGAGATCTTTCTCGGCGACGCGCCGATCACGATCTACGAGACGCCCGGCAATCAGAAGTTTGCCGACACCGTGAAGCCGTTCGTCAAGGATTGCAGCGTGATGCTCCTGGCCAACCACGGCACGGTGAGCTTCGGCGAGACGGTGGAGAAGGCCTACTGGTGGACCGAGATCCTCGACGCCTACTGCCGGATCCTCATGCTCGCCAAGCAACTCGGCAACGTCGAATACCTCTCGGCGCAAAAGTCGTTCGAGCTGCTCGAACTCAAGCAGAAGTGGGGCTTCAACGACCCGCGGCTCGACGAGGCCCGTGCCGACTGCGACATCGGCGCCAACGATGTCTTCAAGTCGAGCTGGAAGGAGACGGGCGTCGTCCGCCGCGCGTTCAAGGCCCCGCCGCCGATGAAGCG
>JBIIOK010000193.1:0-3867 GCA_044336985.1 Pirellulales bacterium
CCGGTTCGCAAGCACCGCCGGCGCGAGCCCCCACATCCGCGCCGTCCGGTCGTGCGAGCCGCTGCAGAGCGTGGCGCCGTCCGGCGCGAACGCGACGGCCCAGACCTCATCCGTGTGGCCGCGAAGCACCATCAGTTGCCGGCCGCTCGCCGCGTCCCACAGATGCACGCCGCCGTCGGCCGACACCGCCGCCACGCGGCTCGAGTCGGGCGACCAATCGACCTTCCAGAGCTGCGCGGCGGCGCCCCGCAGCACCTGCGGCCCGCGGGAGCGGCCCAGCGGCCAAATCCGCACCGTTTCATCCGACGAGACCGTTGCCAGCGCCGAGCCGTCGGGCGCGAACGCAATCCAGTTGACCTGCTTGCCGTGCCCGGAAAGCTCCTCGACCGCGTCGCCGCCGGCAGCCAGAAAGATTCGCACGACGCCGTCCTCGCAGCCCGTAGCCACCCGCGATCCGTCTGGTGAAAACGCGGCGGCGTAGACGCGGCGCGGGTGACGGAACCGCGCGACCTCCGCCCGCGTGCGCGCATCCCACACCCGCGCCGTTTGGTCGGACGACGCGGTGAGGAGCCGCCCGCCGTCGGCGGAAAACACGGCCGAGTGCACCCGCTTGTCGTGCGCCTCCGCCCCCTCGAGCCGCGATACTTCCTCGAGGGCGTCGGCATCCTGCGCGAGGAGAATCACTCCCTCGTCGCAGGCCGTGGCGAGCAGGCGGCCGTCGGGCGAGAACGAGACGCCGTTCACGCGGCCAGCTGCGAGATTCTTCCGCGCCCGCTCGCGGCAGGTCGCAGCGTCCCACACCGCCAGGCCGCCATCCGCCGAGCCCACGGCCAAGCGGCTGCCTGCCCGATCGAAGGCGACGGTGAGCACGCGGTCGCGAGCCCGCATGACGGGATCGCCCTCGGCAAGGTCCCAGACCCGCGCCGTCGCGTCGGCTGACGCCGTCAGGAACCGGTCTCCTTCCGGCAGTGCTGCGACCGCCCAGATCCAGTCCTGATGGCCGCGAAGCCGCCGGATCTCGCGGCCGTCGACCGTGCTCCAGATCCGCAGGAGCGAGTCGCCGGCCGCCGTGGCGAGCAGACGGCCGTCGGAAGAGAAGGCGACGGCGTTCACCCGCACCGGGTGTTTCAACGTGGCGATCGGCGCGAGGCTCACCGCGTCCCAGAGCCGCGCGGTGCCGTCTTGCGAGGCGGTCGCGAGCCGCGTGCCGTCGCGCGAGAAGGCCACCGAGAAGACCCGCTGTTCGTGCCCCTCGAGCTGCCCCTCCTCCGCTCCCGTCGAGAGATTCCAGAGCCGCACCGTCTTGTCGAGCGACGCGGTCGCCATCCGCGCGCCGTCGCCGACGAGCGCGACGGAGTAGACCGTCCCTTCGTGGCCGGTGAAGACTCGCTTCGTCTGCCGGGTGGCCACGTCCCAAAGACGCACCGTCTTGTCGCGCCCGCCGCTGAGCACGCTGCCGCCGTCGGGCGTGAACTCGACCGAGTAGACCGTGCCGGTGTGGCCACGCAGCGCCGCCACCTGCCGGCCCGTGGCGGTCTCCCAGAGCCGCACCGTCTTGTCGGCCCCGCCCGTGGCGACCATCGTTGCGTCGGGCGAAAAACCGATGCCCCAGATCGCGCCCTCGTGGCCGCGCAACACGGCGGCTGCATTGCCGCGGTCGCCCAGCCGCCAGACCCGCGCGGTGCCATCAACGCCGCCGGTCACCGCCCAGCGGCCGTCGGGCGAGACCGCCGCGGTCGCGATGCCACCGGCATGCCCGGGGAGCATGTCCACCGAATCGTCGAGCATGGCCGCGAGGCAGGCCAACTCGATCGGCTCCCGCGCGAAGCGATCTGAAGTGGCGCGCGTTTGTGCGAGGCCGCGCGCCTCCGAGAGCAGCCTTACGGCATCCGCCGTGTTGTCGTGGTCGATCGCATCGGCCACGCGGGCGACGGTCGCGAGGTAGAGCTGATCCTCCGCCGCGCGCCTTTGCGCCACCGACTCCGCATAGAAGAAGCCGCTCACGACGAGGCCGATGGCCGCGGCGGCGCCGATGCCTGTGGCCGCCAGCGCCGCGGCGCGGTGCCGCCGCGCCCAGCGTCGCGCCGATTCGTGCCAGGCCGGCGGCCGCGCCCGCGTCGGCTCGTCGGCGAGCCAGCGGTCGAGATCGGCCGCGAGCTCCGCGGCCGAGGCATACCGATCCGCCGGCAGCGGTTCGAGGCATTTGCCCACCACCGCCGCGAGGCTTCTGGCATCGGCGGCCGTGATGCCGCGATCGCGACCGCAGGCCCGCGCGACGGCCGCCCGCCCCTGCTCGCTCCGCGAGGCGATGATCCGCGGCGCATCGAGCAGCCCGACGACCATCTCCGCGGGCTCGGCGACGAGCAGGTCGCGAAGCACGAGGCCGAGCGCATAGACGTCGGTGTGGGCGTCGATCGACGCGGCCGCGTCGCCGGGCACGGCCCCGAGCTGCTCCGGGCTCATGCAGTCGAGCGTGCCGAGAAGCTCGCCGGCGGCAGTGCGGGCATTCGTATCGCCGGCTGTCGCCGCATGGGCGATGCCAAAGTCGATCACCTTCGGCAGGCCGTCGGCGCCCACGAGGATGTTGCCGGGCTTCAGATCGCGGTGGATCACGCCGCTGGCATGCCCGTGGGCCACCGCCGCGCACACGAGGCGAAACAGCGTCACCCGCTCGCGGAGCGAAAGGCCGCGGTCGTGCGCATGCCGCGTGATCGGCAGCGCGTCGGGAACGAACTCCATCACGAGGTAGGGAGCGGCGAGCCCCTCGCGGACGAGCGTGCCAACCGCATGGATCTGCGCGACATGCGGATGCCGTAGCCGCGCGAGCACGTCGGCCTCGCGCTCGAACCGCCGCACCGCCGCCGGCGAGACGAGGCCGCCGCGCATGAATTTCACCGCGACCGTGCGCCTGGGCGCCTCCTGAACCGCCTCGTAGACGCGGCCCATCCCGCCCTCGCCGACGAGCCGCACGATCCGCAGGCCGCCCAAGTCCGTGCCGGCGGGCAATTCCTCGATCTCCTCCGGCACGAAGCCGAAGGGATCGGAGGAACCGGTCAGCCGCGAAGCGGCCACGTCGCCGGAGTCGTCAGTGTGGTCGCCATCGATCATGGCAGGAGTCTACCGACCGCAGCGGCCCCGAGGAGCATCCGGTAGACTCGGACGAGCGAGGCTGGACCACCTGCCCACGAAAGCCCGACGCGCGAGCGAGGAACGCATGGCGCCGCGACGCGTCTTTCCCTCGCTCGCGCGTCGGGCTTCCGTGGCGCAACCACGGCGGACGATGGCGATGGAGACACACGACACCGACGACTCCGAATTGGCGGGCTGCCTTTCGCGGCTGGCGGCCGGCGATCTCTCCGCCCGCGACCGGATCATCGAGCTCTGCGCCGGCCGCCTGCGGAGCCTCGCCCACCGGATGCTCCGCCGGTTTCCCAACGTCAGGCGCTGGGACGACACCGACGACGTCTTTCAAAATGCGGCGCTGCGGCTGCACCGCGCGCTTGGCCAGCTCGACTCCGCCGCGCCGCGGTCGGTCATGGCCCTGGCGGCGACGCAACTGCATCGCGAGCTGATCGATCTCGCGAGAAAGCACGCCGGGCCCGCCTCGTATGCCGCGAACCACGGGACGAACGTGATCCGCCGCGGCCCGGATCGCGACGACGCGCCGCGACGCCACGTCGACCGCGCGGCCGATGCCGCCGCGCCGCTCGACCGCTGGGAGGAATTCCACGCGGCCGTCGAGCGGCTGCCCGACGACAGCCGCGAGGTGTTTCAGCTCGCCTGGTATCTGGGCGCCGACCAGAAGACGATCGCCGCGCTCGTCGGCTGCTCGGAGCGCACCGTCAAAACCCGCTGGCGCGAGGCCCG
>JBIIOK010000204.1:0-3570 GCA_044336985.1 Pirellulales bacterium
GTAGGACAGGCTTCAGCCTGTCGCCCAACATGGCAGGCTGAAGCCTACCCTACTCATCCTGCTCGAGGCCGCGCAGGATCGCGATCGCCTCCTCGAGCGACGGCGCGTCGTAGCCGCGGACGCGCGAACGGCGGTCGGCCTCCGCCAGCAAGAGCACGTCGAGGAAGTCGGGATGCGCCTCGAGCCGATGGCGGGCCCGCAGGCCGAGCGTGTTGTCGGCATGGGCATGCGCCGCCTCGAGCGATTCGAGGAGCCACCGCGTCCGCGGCGTGACGAGGTCGCCGAGCGCCTCGATCCCGGCCGCCACCTGATTGACGCGGTCGATGGCGCGGCCCACCTCGTGGACGAGCGCCGCCGTGAGCAACTCCTCGTCGAACGGCCGCTCCTCGTACACGCGGTCGAAGACCTGCAGCGAGTGATCGAGCGCATCGCCCTCGGGATGCTTGAGCGGATCCTGCCGCACGTTCGCGAGCACGCGGACGAGGTCGGCGATTTGGTCGAACCGGTCGCCCGTGAGATGCGCGAAGCCGACGGGGGCGGGAATGTCGCCGGCCGACGCGCCGGCCGCATGCGGGCCGAGTTCGCGCCGCACCTCGTCGTGCGTCGGCAGATCCTCCTCGGGCACCCAGCCGTGGGCCAGGCGGCGGGCCGCGCGATACCGCGCCCGCTTCGAATCGCCGCCATGGCTCAGGATCCGCGCGGCCTCCTCGGCGATCCGGCGGCGCAGTTTGTCGGCGCCAGTGCCGCCGGATGGCGCGTCGTGGCCGGAAGAATGGTCGGCGGGCTTGTCGGCAGGCGTCATGGCTTCGGTTCCTTGGGCGCGACGTCGGCTCCGAGCGGCCGCCAGCGGATGCCGCGGACCTCGGCGGCGGTCGCATAGGTGGCGATGCCGAGCGGCTTCGACGGCACCACCTCGTCGCGGATCGAGACCGTGCGGCCGGCAAGCGGTTGATCGACCACCCGCTCGTCGTCGATGAAGCACTCGATCCGCGCAGGCGTCACCCGCACCCGCACGGCATACCAGCGGCCATTCTTGAAACTGCGGATCGACGTCGTGTCGTTGCTCGACGCGTCGGCGCCGTCGATGCTCGAGAGGCCCACCACGGCGCCGCCCCAGCCGCCGACGATGAAGCTGCAGGCGTCTTCGCCCACGGGAAACGTGAGGCCGCAGAAGAAGTCGAAGCCGTCCACGCGGCGGGCCTCCAGCGCGATCTCGTAATCCTGGCGGGGAAAATCGTTCGTCGACGTGATGCCGCTCATCTCGGAGCCCCGCGCGATCGCGATCCCGCCGCCGGCGACGGTCACCTCCCCCTCGCCGCCGAAGGGAGTGGGCTTCCAGCCGTCGAGCGACCGGCCATCGAAGAGCCGACGCCAGCCGGCCGCGTCACCGTCGGCGGCTGCATCACCGGACGACGCGCCGAGCAACTCCGCCACGAGCGAGTCGGCCCGATAGACCTTGCGTAGCGCCGCGAGCATGCCCGCCGCATCGACCGAGACGGCGCGGGCCCGCACGTCGTCATAGGCCAGATCGAGGACGAGCGACTGGATGTTGCCGTCGAAGATCAGCCCCACGATCTGCCCCTGCGGGTTCACGACGGGGCTGCCGGAATTGCCACCAATGATGTCGGCCGTCGAGGCGAAGTTGAACGGCGTCGCGAGAAAGTCGGCATCGCGCTCGAGTTCGCCCCGTAGCCGCTGCCAGCGCGGGGGCAGGTCGAACGGCGGCGCGTCTTTCATCGCGGCGGCCCGCGCGAAGAGTCCGGCATAGGTGGTGATCGGCGCGACCTCGCGGCCGTCCTGCTCGTAGCCCTTCACGGTGCCGTAGGCGAGCCGGAGCGTGAACGTGGCATCGGGATAGACGCTCTCGCCGTCGGCGGCGAAGACGGCCCGCGCGATCTCGGCGTGGGCCTGCCGCTTCACCTCCCCCGCGGTCTCGACGATCTTTCGCAGGCCGCGCGCCTCTTCGTCGATCTCCTTCGCGAGCATGAGCATCGGATCGCGCGAGGCATCGACCACCTGCCGGCCTCCTTCATAGAGCCGGCGCCGATCGTCCGCCGCGCCGGCCGCCGTCGCGCGGGCGCCGAGCCGCGTGCCGCGCACAAGCTCAGCGGCCCGCTCGCGCGGCGGCTTGCCGGCGAGCACCCGCACCACCGTCGGATCTTCGGGCCCGAGGGCGGTCGCCAGAAAGGTGAGCGAGTCGGCGAGCTTCGCGATCTCGAGCGGATCGTAGAGCGGCTCCGGGGAGAAGAGCTGCTGCTCGAGTGAACTGCGGTTCGAGTCGCGGAATTCGCGAAGCCGCTCACCATTAGGGCGGGCCGATTCCGCGGCGGCCCGCAGGATCGTCCGCGCGTTGGTGAAATACTGGCTGTTGAAGCCGACCGCCCCTTCGAGCAGGTTGTGCCTCAGCGACACGCGGCCGATCGACGCCTCGGCCTCCTCGATCCGCTCAAACGGGGAAGGTCCTGGCTGCCGGTCGGCGGCCTTCGCCACGAGTTCGCGGAGCCGCGCTTCTTGAGCCCGCTTCCGCGCCATCACGGCCGGATCGAGCAAACCGGCGAGCACGCCTTCGCGGTTCTTCCGACCATTCTGCACGCCGAAGAGATCGCCCATCGCCTGCCGCCGCGCCTCCGGTCCCTCGGCTGCGTATGCGCTGTAGAGAACCTCGAGACGGTTGAGCACGGCGAGCGAGAATGGCACCTGCCGGTCGCGCTTCACCTCGAGCTCCCGCACGGTGCTGCCGCGATCGGTGTGGCCGGGATGCCCCGACACGAAGACGAGATCCCCCTCGCGCACGCTCGCGGTGCTCCAGGCGAGGTGATGCGGAACGCGTGCCGGCCGGCCGTCCTCGTAGGCGCGGAAGAAGCAGGCATCCAGGTTAAAACGTGGAAACTCGAAGTTGTCGGCATCGCCGCCGAAGAACGCGATCTGCTGCTCCGGCGCGAAGACGAGCCGCACGTCGGTGTATTTCTTCGAGCGATAGAGGTGGTAGCGGCCGCCCTGGTAGAGCGTGACGACGTCGCTCCTGAGCCCCGTGGCCGCCAGCGATTCCTGCTCGATCTCCGCCATCACCTTCCGCCGCGCCGCAAACGCATCCTCGGCCTTCATGCCGGCAGGCACGGCCGCCGCCACGCGGCCCGTCACATCTTCGATCGACATGAGCACGTTGAGTTCGAGGTCGGGGCACCGGAGCTCCTCTTCGGGCGACACGGCATAAAAGCCGTCGCGGTAATAGTTGTGCGTTTCGTCGCCGAGCTTCTGCAGGCTGTCGGCGCCGACGTGGTGGTTGGTCAGCACGAGGCCATCAGGCGAGACGAACGATCCCGAGCCGCCGGAATTGAACCGCACGCTCGACTGCTGCAGATGGAGCAGCCATTCGGGCGTGAGGCGGATGCCGCCAAGCGCGCGAGCATGATCCCGCTCGATCCGCTCGAGCGGCGGGCGGCTGAAGAGCCACATTCCCTCGTCGGCACGGGCGGCCACGAATGCCCACGCCATCGCGGTTGCCATTACTGCTCCCGTCAACGCGCCCGCTCGCATCTGCATCACTCCGCTCCGCCTCAAGGTTGCTTG
>JBIIOK010000076.1:0-11977 GCA_044336985.1 Pirellulales bacterium
GGCGGCAGCGTGAAGCCCGACAACGCCGCCGATCTGGCGAGCCAGCCCGACATCGACGGCGCCCTGGTGGGCGGCGCCAGCCTCAAGGCCGACGACTTCCTCGGCATCGCCAAGGCCTTCAAGTAGGACAGGCTTCAGCCTGTCATGACTCCTTTCCATCTGCTGTCGGCGCGTGGCCCGCGATCCGATATGATTCTGCCTCCTCATTTTAGACGTTTCGCGACAGGGAAATTGCAATGCTTTCGCTCGTCCGCTTCCTTCTCGGCCTCGGCCTCTCCCTCACTTCGCTCTTCCTCATCTTCCTCGTGCTGATCCAGCGCGGCCGCGGCGGCGGGCTCGCCGGCGCGTTTGGTGGGGCCGGCGGCCAGAGCGCCTTCGGCACGAAGGCGGGCGACGTCTTCACCAAGATCACCGTCGGCGTGGCGGCCTTCTGGATCGTCCTCTGCGTGCTCTCCGTCAACATTCTCGGCCGCCAGCAATCGCTGCTCAGCGGCAGCCTCGGCAGCGCCGCCCCGGAGGCCGTTGGCCCGTCGGCTGGTGCCGCACCCGGATCGCAGCCAGCCGCCGAGACAACGCCGGCCGAAACGACGCCCGCCTCTACGCCGGCCTCTACGCCGGCCTCTACGCCCGCCTCTACGCCCGCTGCCACTGCGACCGAAGGCGCTGCCGCTTCGGCAACCCCAGCTGCGCCCACGACTCCAGCAGCACCGGCTGATGCAGGCCTGAGCCTGCCAAGCGCCGGCGGTGCCGCACCGGCACCCGCGGCCACGGCGCCCGCCAAGTAACCCGTGCGGAAAGAGCCCTCATGAAAGAGCTCGCATGGCGCTGAGCATGACTGGCTGCGGCGAGGGCGTCGCGTCCGACGGCTCGAGCACCTGCCGCGTCGAACTGCGGTGCGTCAACAACCGCTTCCTCAAGTTTTCGCTGCGGGCCCGCGAGGGGTTCACGGCGCTTGAATCGCGGCTCGAAGCGGCGGTTCGCGACCGGGTGAAGCGCGGCACGGTGCAGATGACGCTCGATCTCACCGGTCCCGCGGCCCCGGCCGCACGGCAATTCGACGAGGCGCAGCTCGAGGCCTATCTGGGCCAGCTCGAGCACTTCTGCACGCGGCACGACCTGCCCGTGCCGCGGGCGATCGACGGCCTGCTGGGCCTGCCCGGCATCCTCGCCGACAGTCTGCCCACGAACGAGGCGGTGGGCGCCGCCTGGCCGCTGGTCTCCCGCGCCCTCGACGCGGCCCTCGACCGGCTCGACGCGATGCGGCGTTCCGAAGGCGACGCGATGGCCCGCGACATGCGATCCACCCTGCGCGAGATCACGTCGATCGCGGCACGGATCCGCGACCGCGTGCCCGCCGCGCTGGAGGAGCATCGTACGCGGCTCTTCGAGCGAATCGGCCGGCTGCTCGAGCAGCGCGGCGTCTCGCTCACCGAGGCCGACCTTGCCCGCGAGATCGCCGTCCTTGCCGACCGCTCCGACATCGCCGAGGAGCTGGTGCGGCTGGAGAGCCACGTCGCCCAGTTCGACCGCCTGCTCGACGAAGACACCCCCGGGCGGGCCCTCGATTTCCTCACGCAGGAGCTCGCCCGCGAAGCCAATACGGTGGCCTCGAAATCCTCCGACGTGGCGATCGCCCACGCCGTGGTCGAGCTCAAGACGCAGGTCGAGCGGCTCAAGGAACTCGTGCAGAACGTCGAGTGAAGGCGGCGTCTTTTCAAGCCCGGCCGGCGTGGGTTACAACATCTCAATGGTTAGCCTGCCCGGCAAACTCGTCGTCATCTCGGGCCCCTCGGGGGTCGGCAAGACCTCGATTCTGCGTCGCCTGCTCTCTGACCTGCCCGAATTGATTCCGAGCATCTCCGCCACCACGCGGCCGCCGCGATCGGGTGAGCGGGACGGGGTCGATTACCACTTCCTTCCGCTCGAGGAATTCGAGCGGCGGCGGGCAAACGGCGAATTTCTCGAATGCTGCCGGGTCTACGGCCGGCAGCACTGGTATGGCACGCTCGTGGCCGAGGTGGCCCCCCGTCTCGCCGCCGGGGAGTGGGTGGTGCTGGAGATCGACGTGGAGGGTACACTTTCGATCCTGGAGCGGTATCCTGAGGCGGTGACGATCTTCGTCGAGCCATCCCATCCTGACCAGCTCGAGCAGCGGCTCACCGGCCGCGGCACCGAGTCTCCGGAGGCGATGGCGCGTCGGCTGGAGGTCGCCCGCCGCGAACTGCTCGAGGCCCACCGCTACCAGCACCGGGTCGTCAACGAAGACCTCGAAACAGCCGTCCACGCGATCAAGACCATCCTGGCCAATGCCGGCCTCGCCGCCGCCAAGGCGCAAACCGCCCACACGCCCGTCCACACCCCCTCCGGAGCCCACCACCTGGGAACGAAATCATGATCGACGACCTGCGCGAAGAAGAGATCGTCAACAAGGTCGGAGGGCGGTTCAAGCTCTCCACGCTGATCCAGAAGCGGCTCGTGGCGCTCAACGCCGGCGGCCGCCCGCTCGTCGACATCGACAGCGACGACAAGATGCAGATCGTCATCGAGGAGATCAAGCAAGACAAGATCTTCCTCGACACGTCGTCGAACCTGCGGATCACCGGCGAATCCCCCGAGGCCGGCGGCCCATTGGATTTTGATGCCTCCATCCTCTAGACAGATTTCGCGTCCCGGAGCCACGCCGGCTCCGGGACGGCAGAAGTCTCCTCGCGGTGGCCGCGGCGGCCAAAGGCTCGTCGAGCTTCAGCCGATCCCGTCGCCTCGCGGTCCTTTCGCTTGATGACTGTCTGAGTATTCCGTGGTTGAAGGTCGTGAAATCGTCGTCGGTGTTTCGGGCGGCATCGCGGCCTATAAGGCGGCGGCGCTGACGAGCATGCTCGTCCAGCGGGGCGCGGGCGTGACGGCCGTGCTCACCCGCAATGCCCGGCGATTCGTGGGCGGCGCGACATTCGCCGCCCTCACCGGCCGGCCGCTCGCCTCGCGGAGCTTCGATCCGGCTGCGTTTCCGCTCGGCGCCCACATCGAACTGGCCGCGCGGGCCGATCTCGTCGTCGTGGCCCCGGCCTCGGCCGACCTGCTCGCGAAAGTGGCCGGCGGCGCGGCCGACGACCTGCTGACCACGCTCCTGCTCTGCGCGGAATGCCCCGTGATCTACGCCCCGGCCATGAACTCCGCCATGTGGGCGAAGGCGGCCGTGCAGCGAAACGTGGAGCAGGTGGCGGCCGACGGCGGGATCATCGTGCAGCCCGGCACCGGCTGGCTCTCGTGCCGGCAGAAGGGCGCAGGCCGGATGGCGGAGCCCGACGAGATCCTCACCGTGATCGAAGAGACGCTCTCCGGTCGGCCGCCGCGAAAGCTGTCCTGACACGCTGTCACCGCCCCCGAAGGCCACGCGAATGGCAAAGATCCTGCTGACGGCCGGCCCCACGCGAGCCTACATCGACGACGTTCGCTACCTCACGAATGCATCGAGCGGCCGCATGGCCCGGGCGATCGCAGCCGCCGCCCTCTCGCGGGGGCACGAGGTGACGATCGTGAGCGGCCCGGTGCATGTGGACTATCCGCGGCGGGCCCGGGTGATCCCGGTCATGACGACGACCGAGATGCTCGCGGCGTCGCTGGCCGAATTGCCCACATGCGACGGCGTGATCGCCGCCGCGGCCCCCTGCGACTTCGAGCCGGTCCGGCGGACCGCCGGCAAGATCCCCCGCCGCGGCACATTCCTTTCGCTCAAGCTCAAGCCGACCACCGACGTGATCGCGACGCTCGCCGCCCGGTCGAAGAAGCGGCAGTGGTTCGTGGCTTTCGCACTGGAGCCCGGGGCCGATCCGCGCCGCGCCTTCGAGAAGATCGAGGCCAAGCGGTGCGACCTGATCGTCGTCAACGACGTGTCGGCGCTCGAGGCCACGAAGACCGCCGTGACCGTCTACGACCGCAGCCATGCCCGCGTCGGCGGCAAACAAGGCACCAAGTCCGCGGTCGCCACCTGGCTGATCCGCTTGATCGAGGGCACACTTCACAATCCGTAACAATCTGCACCTGTATCGCTTTGATGCTGAACGCCCGAATCGGCGGAAGCTTGACGAGCGTTGGAGATTTCGCCCGTTTGGGGTGAACTTTCCGGAATGGGATTGTGCGAAATATCCCCGCGAGGAAACTTCTGCCGTTCGGGCGGCAATGCGGGCTGGATCACACGCCCGAGAGTTGGAAAGTTATTTGACAGGCTGAAGCCGATGCTGACAGGCTGAAGCCTGTCCTACCGTGAGGCATACATGATCAACGTCGCCGTCCTTGGAGCCACCGGCTACACCGCGCTCGAAGCCATCAAGATCCTGCTGCGGCATCCGGAGGCGAAAATCGTCGCCGTGACGAGCCGGCAGGAGGGGAGCCCGCCGATTTCGACGGTGCACCCGAGCCTCGTGGGCCGGCTCGAACTGCCGCTCGAGGATCTCTCCCCCGAGGAGGTCGGGAAGCGGGCCGACTGCGTCTTCTCCTGCCTCCCCCACTGCGCGAGCGCCGAGATCATTCCGAAGGTGCTCGCCGCCGGGGCGAAGGTGGTGGATTTCAGCGCCGACTACCGGCTCGACGACGCCGCCACGTATCTCGAATGGTATGGCCACGAGCATCCCGACAAGGACCGGCTCGGCAAGACGATCTACGGTTTGCCGGAGCTTTTCCGTGACCGGATCAAGGGGGCCGATCTCGTGGCGAATCCCGGCTGCTATTCGACGTCGGCGATCCTCCCGCTGGCCCCGCTCGTGAAGAGCGGCCGCTTCGAGACCGACGACATCATCATCGACTCCAAGAGCGGCGTGAGCGGCGCGGGCCGTCAGCCGAAGCTGATGACACACTTTCCGGAGTGCAACGAGAGCATGTCGGCCTACAACGTGGGCCGCCACCGCCACACGCCCGAGATCGAGCAGGTGATCGGCCGCCACGCCGGCGCGTCGCCGCAGGTGATCTTCACGCCGCAGCTCGCGCCGATGGACCGCGGCATCCTCTCGACGATCTACATCCGCCCGAAGAAGCCGCTCGCCGAGGGCGACGTCATGAAGCTGCTCCGCGACGCCTATGCGGGGGAGCGGTTCGTGCGGGTGGTGGATCATCTCCCCGGTACGAAAGACACGGTCGACACGAATTTCTGCGACATCACGGCCCGCGTCGTCCGCGGCCGGGTGCTCCTGATCAGCTGTCTCGACAACCTCGTGAAGGGCGCTGCCGGCGCCGCCGTGCAGAATTTCAACGTCCTCTTCGGCCTCCCCGAAACCGCCGGCCTGCTGTAAGCCGCGTGCCCTTGAAGCCCGTAGCGCAAGCTGAGGGAATCCGCGTAGCATCCCCGCAAGCCCCCGGCGGAAGCCGGTGGGGTGACGCGACCCATTACCCACGACGCATTCGATCAAATCACCGCTCGCTGATTGCCAGCGTCATCCCCCCGCTGCCGCGAGGGGCTTTTGGTAGGATTGTCGGAGAAGTGTCTCCTTTTCACTTTTCAATCTGCGGAGGAGTCCGATGACGACGGCCGAGTTGCGACGGGAAATCAAAAAGATCATCGACCATCTGCCGGCTGACCGCTTGGCGTCCCTTGCCGACTACGCCCAGTTTCTGGATCGGCCCCCGCTTCCCCAGCGACTCCAGGCGGCGGAAAAGGCTATCAAGGCGGGCCGCGGTGTGAACTGGCGGAAAGTCCGCGCCGATGTTTGATGTCATCCTGTCGCCCGAGGCGCAGGACTTTTTCGCGGCAGCCGACAAGCCGCTGGCCCGCAAGTTGGGTCGTTGTTTCACCCAATTGGAACGAGAGCCGCGTCGGCACAATGCCATCCGGATGCTCACCGGCCCACTGGCCGGCTTGCGACGCTACCGGATCGGCGTGGTGGTAGCAGGGCGTCATCCCGCCGCTTCCGCGACGGGCTTGTGGAATTGGCGGCCGAGCGAGCATCATGGCTTTCCCGATCACCCAGTTAACGGACCCAGCCGCAATGAGCATTGCCGAAACCCCGATCCGCCTGCCGATTCCCCCGCTCCCCAAGGGCTTCCGCGTCGCCGGAGCCCACGCCGGCCTGAAGCGAAACGCCGCCCGCGAAGACGTCTCACTCGTCGTCTCCGACCTGCCGGCGACGGCAGCCGGCGTCTACACGACGAACCTTGTCTTCGCGGCGCCAGTGGCCTTCGACCGCGGCCGCACGCCCGGCGAGGGCTTTCGCGCGATCGCGATCAACTCGGGCAACGCCAATGCCTGCACCGGTGCCCGCGGCCTCGACGACGCCCGCCGCATGGCGGCCGCGGCGGCAGACCGGCTCGGCGTGCCGGAGGCCGGCGTGCTCGTGCTCTCGACGGGGATCATCGGCGAGTTTCTGCCGCTCGCGAAGATCGAGGCGGGGATCGCCACCGTGGCCGGCCGGCTCGGCAGCGACACTGACGCGATCGTGACCGCGGCCCGCGGGATGATGACCACCGATACGCGTCCCAAACTGTCTGGCTCGACCTTCTCGGCAGGCGGCCGCACCTACACGCTCTTCGGGATGGCCAAGGGCGCGGCGATGGTGGGGCCGCGGCTCGCCACGATGCTCGGGATCGTGCTCACCGACGCGCCGGTGCGACCGGCCGACGCCCAACGGCTGCTCGGCGAGGCGGCGGAGCAAACATTCAACTGCGTGAGCATCGACGGCCACACGAGCACCAACGACACGGTGCTGCTGCTGGCCAACGGCGCGGCGGGGGGCGAGCCGCTCGCGGGGCCGGATCTCGACGGCTTCGCCAAGGCACTGTCCGATGCCTGCGAGGCACTGGCCCGCGAGATCGCCGACGACGGCGAGGGGGCCACGCACGTGCTGCGAATCGAGGTTCAGGGTTGTCCGACACGGGACGAGGCCCGCCAGATCGCCCGCTCCGTGGCCGACAGCCCGCTGGTGAAGACGGCGATCCACGGGGCCGACCCGAACTGGGGCCGGATCGTGTCGGCGGCCGGCTACTCGGGCGTCACATTCGACCCCGACAAACTCGTGCTGCGGGTCAACGGCATGCTACTTTTCCAAAATGGTCAGCCGGTGGCGTTTGACGCCGCCAAGGTCTCGGAATCGATCCGTGCGGCCCGGGAGACGCTGATCGAACTGGAGCTGCACGCCGGCCGGGAGTCGATCCGCTTTTACTCGAGCGACCTGACGGCGGAATACGTCCACCTCAACGCGGACTACCACACATGATTCGCGTATACTTCCGCGAATGAAGGCCTGGCCGCGGAGCAGGCCGCACCCGCCTTGACGCAGCCGGCCCGAAACGGTTTGCTTTGGTCTCCGCCCCCCCCGCTGAAAGCCCCACCAGAGCCGATGAGCACGGACCCTGACGAAGAAGACGAGATTGCCGACGAGGAAGACCTTGCCGCTGCGCAGCCTCTGGCGGAGGAGGAATCGAGCTTCGACGATTTCGACGACGACTTTGACGATGATTTCGAGGAGGAGTCGAACGACCCCGACTGGGATCATCCGGACGATGCCGATCCGGGCCCGCCGCCTCCGGCGAAAGGATCCGGCAAGAAGAAGTAGTCAGGCCGCCGCAACCCGCGAGACTGTGCGATGTCAGCGCAAAAGACCGCCGGATGGTTCGGAAAGCTGAGCCAGCTCGACTTCGACATCGACTTCTTCGAAAACCTCCTCGCCCGCAACGGCGACAGCGTGGAGGTGCTGCGGGTGCTCGGCGAGCTCGTCTCGAAGAAAGGCCTCGTGCACCGGGCGGTGGAAATCGACCGGCATCTGGTGGAGCGGCTGCCAAAGGATTTCCTGGCCCGCTACAATCTCGCCTGTTCGCTCGCCCTCGCGGGGCGTCCCGACGAGGCGATGAAGTCGCTCTCGAAGGCCATCCTGCTGGGCTACGACGATCTGGCACATCTGGAGGTCGATCCCGACCTCGATTCGTTGCGGGAGCGGCCTGACTTTCGGGCCTTGCTGAGCCCCGACTGAATCGGGCGTCTCACGACAAGGCACACATGCTCGACCAATTCGACAAGATCACGGAGGCCTGCGCGGCGATCGCCGCGCAGTGGCCCCACAAGCCGGCCGTCGGCATCATCCTCGGCAGCGGCCTCGGCGGCGTGACGGCCGCGATCAAAGACAAGGTGACGATCCCCTACGGATCGATCCCCCACTTCGCGAAGTCGACCGCCCACGGCCATGCCGGGCAGCTCGTCTGCGGGCTTCTCGAGGGCGTGCCGGTCGTGGTGATGGAAGGGCGGATGCACGCCTACGAGGGCTATCCGCTCGCCCAGATCACGTTCCCCGTCCGCGTGGTGCGGCGGCTCGGGGCGGAGTTGCTCGTCGTCACGAATGCCTGCGGCGGCCTGAATCCGCAGTTTCGCACCGGCGACCTGATGGTGATCGACGACCACATCAACCTGATGAACGACAACCCGCTCGTCGGCATCAACGACGACCGGCTCGGGCCGCGGTTTCCCGACATGTCGGCCCCCTACACGCCCATGCTCATCGACCAGGCGCTCGAGGTGGCCCGCAAGGAAAACTTCGTGGCCCATCGCGGCGTCTACGTGGCCGTCACGGGTCCGAACCTCGAGACGCGGGCCGAGTATCGCTTTCTGCGGGTGATCGGGGCCGACGTCGTCGGCATGTCGACGGTGCCGGAGGTGATCGTGGCGGTTCATGCGGGCATGAAGGTGCTCGGCATCTCCGTGATCACCGACATGTGTCTCCCCGACGCGCTCGAAGTGGCGACGGTGGAAAAGATCCTCGCCGTGGCCGCATCGGCCGAGCCGAAGCTCCGCGCGCTCGTCACGAGCGCCGTCCGCAACGCTGGACGCGGCTGACGGGCTACGGAAGCCCGACGCGCGAGCGAGGAGAGCTGGGGCGTTTCTCGCGGGGCGGGTGGGAGTGACGCGGGTGCGAGTGGGGGGCGGATGGACCTTGCTTGCGCTGCGGGCTTCCGGCAGGCTGAAGCCTACCCTACGCCTTCTGCACCGCCTCGAGCGCCTTCTCGACGTGGTCATCCGAAGCGAAGATCGCGCTGAAAACCATCCGAATCACCCCCTCCCGGTCGATCACGTAGGTGACGCGGCCGGGGATGAATCCCAGCGGATTCGGCACGCCAAAGAGCTTGCGAAGCGACCGATCGTGGTCGCTGATGATCGGAAAGGGCAGCCGGTGCTTCTCGGCAAACGAGCGGTGGCTCGCCTGGGAGTCGCTGCTCACGCCGATCACCTCGGCCCCGGCCGCGACGAACTTTTCGTAGGAATCCCGGAACGCGCAGGCTTCCTTCGTGCAGACCGGCGTGTGGTCCTTGGGATAGAAGAAGAGCACGACGATCTTCTTGCCGAGCAGGTCGGCGAGGTTGAACGTGCTGCCATCCTGGAGGACGGCCTGAAAGTGCGGCGCGAGATCGCCAACGGTGAGGCTGCTCATACGGGGATTCTACCATCCGGCCGCTTCCTCAAAGTAGACCGCTTGCTCCGCAAGCGGATCTGGATCCGCTTGTGGAACAAGCGGTCTACTTGCCGCGGTCTACTGACAGGCTGAAGCCTGTCCTACACGTCTGCCGAGGATCAGGCTCAGCGCCGGGCCGGCGGCCATCGTCGTCGCGACGCACATCAGCACGCAGGCCACGAAGAGGCGAAGGTCGATCAGCTGCGCGTCGTAGGCCGCCGCCGCCATGACGATGCCGAGGATGCCCCGCGCGTTGAGGCCGCACCCCACCGCGAGCGACTGCCGATTGTCCATGCCCGCGAGCCGTCCCCCAATGTAGACGCCGCAGATCTTGCCCACGAACGCCACGGCCGTGATCAGGGCCACGAGCCAGAAATCGAACCCCGCGACGAAGTCGGCCCCGATCGCCATGGAGACGAAAAACACCGGCGTGAAGACGGCATAGGAAAAATCACCGATGATCTCGAAGGGCTGCGGATGCCGGCGGTAGACATCGGAGAGCGCGATGCCGACGACGAAGGCGCCGAGGAAGGAATGGAGGCCGAGGTACTCCGAGCCGGCCGCCCCCAAGAGTGCGAGCAGAACGACGCACGAGATGAGCGCGGAAGGCTGCGGCAGCCGCCGGTGCACCCAGTCGAGCAGCGGCGGCAACACGAACCTGCCCAGGAGCAGGATGCCGCCGATGAAGAGGAACACGAGCGCCAGGATCGTCGCCCCCTGCCCCTGGCCGGTGGAGTGCGGGGCAAACTCCGCGAGGATCACCGCGAAGAGCCCCCAGCCCACCAGATCGTCCACCAGCGTCGCCGACATGATGGTCCGGCCGATCTCGGTCTTGAAGAGCCCCATGTCCATGAGGATGCGGGCGATCACCGGGTTGGCCGACAGCGAGAGGATCGACCCCATGAAGAGCGCCGTCGCGAAGAGATCCTTCCGCGTCACGCCGATGACGTCGGGGAAGACGTAGCACATCACGAATCCCAACACGAGCGGCACGAGCGTGCCGATCGTGCCTACGTATAGCGCCTTGCGGCCGATCCGGCGGAATTCGCCGAGGCTGATGTCGAGCCCGATCGTGACGATGAAGAAGAGCATGCCCACGCGGGCGATCGCGATGCGCGCGTCGGCGACCGGGCCCGATGCCGGGAAGAGCCAGGCATGGATGTCGGGGGCGAGCCGCCCCAGGATCGTCGGCCCGAGCAGGAGCCCGCCGAAGATTTCACCGACCACGGCGGGAATGCCGATCCGCCGCGCCGCCTGCCCCAGCGCAATCGCGACGAAAAGCATCGCCGCGAGATGCAGGGAGAGCAGCGTCCAGTCGGTGGGGCTCATGGTCTTCCGTATTCCAAGAAACAATCCATGATACCCGGCACGCAAGTAGACCGCTTTCCAAAGTAGACCGCTTGCTCCGCAAGCGGATCTGGATCCGCTTGGCGAGAAAAGAGCTGCGTCCGCTTTTCGATGCGGCTACGGATGAGGTGTGATCGCGATGATCGTAATCTCGCCGGTGGCCGGGCCGTAGCACCAGAAGACGCGATAGGCCCCGGCCGTGCGGTTCTGGGCGTAGGCCTCGAAGACCTTTTCGTTCGCGTTGAAGGGGTGCTCGAGCGACCGAAACTCGTGGGTCTTGAGGCCCGGATGCCGGGGGTTCTCCGCCAAGAGCGAGACGCACTTGTGGACCTGGTTGAAGAGGCCCTCGCTTCGATTCGCCTTGCGGCGGCCCTTGGCAGGCCGCCCCTCGAGGGCAGCCTTGGCCTTCTCTTTGAGGCGGGCGTATTCGGAAGCCGCCTCCTCGGTCCAACGCAGCGTGAACACGCCTGCTATTCCTGCAACCGACTCGCCAGTGCGGCGTCGGCGGCAACGTCGGGGGCGACTGAGAGCCGGCCTTCCTTTGCATCCTTCAGCCCGCGACGCACGGCACCGCTGGCGGCACGGTTGTCGTGCAGCCACATCTCGCGCTCGGGCACGACCCGGGCGAGCGAGATTCGCACCTCGGTCTCATCGATCTCCTCGACGATCACCGTCCGGTTGGCGAACCGCTCGCCGAGCGTCAGGCGGCCCTTGCTGTCGGTGGTTTTTGTGGTCATGAAAAAATAATACGCCAGAGTGGGCAGGTGGGCAAAGCCCACTTTGGTCATCGGCATGTTTGGCCCGTGGCAGCGTTTTTTCGCGGGGCCTGGTGCCGGCAGGTCAATCTGCATAAGTCCATACAAAAAGCCCCTCGCGGCAGCGAGTGGGATGACGCTGGCCATCACCATCCGGGCAGTTGATCAAGCGCGCCGATGATGATCGCGACGCGTCATCCCACCGGCTTCCGCCGGGGGCTTTTGGTGGGACGGGGCCCCGACGATGCCGCCGCGCGGGCCCGCGTGATCGAGGCCCTCGTGCAACTCGCCAGCCAGCCGGCCCGCCGGTAAGGGCCCCTGTGGGCCTCGCGCCTGTCGCGGTAGGATTGCGGCTTTTCCAGCCCGCACCCTTCGCCCCAGCGTCCCGCCGGCCCAAGAGCCCATGTTCGAACCCGTCCGCGGCAAGCCCGACTTCCCCGCCCTCGAAACCTC